>JALOOJ010000155.1 GCA_025454475.1 Anaerolineae bacterium | reverse complement strand
GGCCAGGACCTGCCCGATGGGCGTGTCGACATCGATGGCGATGAGGTCTACGCGCTGGTGCAATCCTACACCGGCAAGCCGCACACCGGCCAGCCGCGGTTCGAGGCGCACCGGCGCTATATCGACGTCCAGGCCATCGTCGCGGGCGAGGAATCCTTCGGCTGGGCGCCCATCGAAGCGCTGCAGCCGACGGACGATTACAGCCCGGACAAGGATGTCGTCCATGGCACGGTACCGGCAGATCGCGCCGTCTTCGTGCCATTGCATGCGGGGGAGGCGATGATCCTTTACCCCTCCGACGCCCACGCGCCGGGCCTGGTGCTCGATGAGCCCATCCCCGTGAAGAAGATCGTGCTCAAGGTCAGGCTGTAGCTCGCCCAAGCCGTTCTGACGACCCTGATCGCTTACGCGCAGCAGGGGCTATCCCTTCAGCGCGCGCTCTACGGCACCGATCGCGGTCTCCTCTTGCTCGCGAGCCTGCAGGACCAGCGCCGCCAGCGCCGAGCGCACCTCAGGCTCGGCGAGTCTGCGCGCGTAGACGCTGTCGTTGCCGAATCCGCCAAGCACGTCCACCATCTTCACAACAGTTGCCACCTCGGCTTCGTAGACCTCGGCAGCGGCGTGGAGATCTGCGGCCATCTTCGGCAGGGCTTGCGCCGCTCCGTGCAGGAATGCCGCGGCACTGCGCCGCCCGTCTGCAACCGCGCTCAGCGCATCGTTGTGGCACATTAGCCGTTCCAGTAGCCCAGTCTCATCGCCTGTCCCAAACCCTGGGTCATCGACCAAGGCCGTGGCCCAGGCCGAAAAAGCCGCCAGCCCAGCGTAGTACTGCCGGAACCGCGGCGTTCTCGTCAGCTTGACGGCCCACTCCAGGGCGTTCCGGTAGCTCACGGCCCGCGGCGGCTTGGGGCCCTTGTATTCGAAGAGCACCAAACCCACCGTGTCGAGGTACCAGTCGCGCTTGCGGAAGGCGCCATCCGGCTCGAAATCCACCTTTCCGGTCTCAAGGTTCTCAGGAAAGGTCTGGAAGTGGTTCCAGCCGATAAGCACGTCACCTCCCTCGTCATAGCCAAAGCGCCCAGGTAGTCCGGTCGCTGATAGGTGCTGGTGCGCCTCGATTGGTTTATCTCGCGCCATGCCTTATTGCCAACGATGCGAGGTTCCCAGCCCACGGCACGGAACGCGCGGCGATAGTGCTCGACTGGATCATCTCCCATCGTCAGCGTCGAGATATTGCCGCCATCCCACTTCTCGGCATTCCACGACAGGTGAAAAGCGGCGCCTGAGACACCCATCAGGAAGGCATAGTCCGCCGGTTCTCCGAGCACCGTGAGGGCCGACTCCAGCGCCGCGACCGCAAACGTGTTCTTGTACTCACCGTTGGTCCTGGTACTGTCGAACCCGATGTACGGTACATCCTCGATTACGCTGCGACGCGGCATGTTGGACTCGCGGCCAGGTCCCCCATCAATCAGGGCCAGCGCTGCCTCCAGATGGCCTGCCGCCTCTTCGTCTCGGGCGCGCGCCAGCCGCAGCACACGCGCAATTCCCTCCCGAGTCTCGCGCCGCGCAAAACTCACCGCCGGGTCCACCGGCCCACCGCCTATCTCGTGGGTCTCGCCCGTCTGTTCCCAGACGCGCCACATCAGATCGTGTTCGACAGCAAAGCAGCCGGAAGCCTGTCCCATTTGGTCCGCGGCTTCAGGGAACAGCCCTACGGTCTCCGCCAGCCACATCGCCCCATAGGAACGCAGCTCGGCAATCGTACCGACGTGCGAGTGATGGACCCCGTGCCGCTCGCGCAAGACCGCCTCGGGCACGCCCACGACCTCCTCGTCGGCCAACACAGCGTCGATCCACGCGTCATACATCGCGATGCCCGATGCGTACTGATCGCGAACGAGCGGCGTTCGCAGTCTGTCCAGACCGCGGGCCAGCGCGTGGCGCGTCACAAGCCGGGAATCCGGTATCTCCACCTTGTCGCCAATCAAGACCACACCCAGCGTGTCTTGCAGCCAATCGTGCTTGCGGAAGTGCCCCGTCGGCTCGAGAGCGATTCCAGAAGAAAACTCAGGAAAACCCTGGAAGAAGGACCAGCCGATCAGGATGTTCCCACCATCATCATACCCTGTGATGACGCAGGGCTCCGGTGGCCCAACGACACCCCAGGCGATCACAGGTCGGCCCTCGCGCAGACTACGCACAATGCGACCGCGCAGGACTTCGCCGCCGGTGGGATTCGGGAATAGCCCATCGTGATCACCAGCCGGGTTTCCAAGGATCTCATACGCGTACCCCAAGTCCGTCAACGCCCAACCGATGGGCGCGACCGGATCATCGTCCACTCGCAGCATCGCGCTGTTACCCATATCCCACTGCTGTGTATTCCAGCTCCCCGCGAACGCCTCACCCGACAGACTCATCAGGTAGCTGTAGCGACAGGCAGTAAGTGTATCCGGACACTCAGCCGCAGTGACGCTTGGCTCGTGGCGGCAGCCTAGCCTTGTATCGCCGCGGTAGGCCAACACCGCAGCAAGACACGAGGGGAACGGCACATCCTCGGGACACCAACCCGACTCAGGGGACCAGAAACTGACACGGCGCACACCTTCCAGGTTCATACGATTGGCCCCGTTCATCGTGCCCTCCTCACCATCTGACCAAGCCAATGATCCCATGGTGCGCTGGGTATATGCTAGAAGGCGTCATATTCTCAGCCTGTTATAGAACCTAAGTTCTATTATGCGCCGCCAGACCAAGCTCACACACTCCGATCCCACTCCATCACAGGATAGCTCCTTCGGAAACCCAGCGCCTCGAGGATCGATGCTCCGGAGCTACCGAGAATCGGCTCGCCGTTCCAGGTGTCCACGGTGATGTGGCGCTCGAAGCGGCCAACATGCTCCAGAAACGTCGCCGCAGCATGCTGCAACAACCCGCTGTCCGCTCCCTCGAGCGTGAGGATCTCGCCGCCTGAGCCGGTTGCCACAAGCAAGGGCAGTCCCCGATGAAGCACGAGCCAGGTGGAGGGCAACCGCGCGAACGTCAACGGCTTTCCTAACCCATCCAGGGGACCGTCGTCACGACTAAGGCCATAGAGATTCGCCGGATCGCAGGCATTCATGAGCACCACCTGCACATCCGCTGCGGCACTGTCACGGAGAGCACGTAGCCGCTCGACCACGTCAGGCAGCGCAAACTGCAGACCCGGCAACCCCTGGACAAAGTACCCTCGGCGCAGCTCGCCACGCAGCTCCATTCGCTGAAGGTGTTGGTAGATCAGGGGCCAGTTCCATGCGCCGATTTCCTCATCCAGGCTCGCCCGCGTCACGACGCCATACCGGGCCAACAGCTGACGGGCCTGCCGTGCTGCCCGTTCCGACTCGGGAATCGGCTTGCCCATGATACCGAACCGATGTACCGGCGTCCAGCGACCCACCCATCGCGGGGCCAGGGACACCGCCTGAGATGCCGGTGCACGCACCTGCTGCTCCAACCGATGGCGTACACGCTGTTTCGCCGAACGATAGCGTGCAGGATCGGACAGCCTTGTGACTTGCCGTGGGCCTAGCCCTACGTCCGCGCGTCGCTGGGCCAACTCCTCCTCGAGGGCACTCTGCGGGCGCCTCGCCACGGAGCCCAACGCATCAGCGTGCCCTCCCGCGGGCGCCGGCGTTGCCGTCTCAACGATTGCGCGCATCGCCTCCAAGCTGTCGTTGGTCACCAGACCTGCTAGGACCAAGTCAACAAGCGCGCGCTCGATCGCCGGGCCGTCCATATCGAGCGCGGAGGTTAGGTCGCTGATGAACGCCGCACCCTCGGACCGGACAAAACCGTAGACCGCCCGCGGGATTTCGCCCAGTCCGCCTAGGTCCTCGGGCACGGGATCGAGATACGTATGACCCTCGCCCCGAAACAGGAAGCGCACGCGGCTCCGCCGGGGATCGATCTCCCCCGACCCAATCCACACCAACTCACCCCCCTGACAGAGCGCATCCAGATCCGATGGCTGGTACTGACGCAGACGCAACGGCAGAACATCGCGCTCCCAAATGCGGCCCACCGCAGGCACCGCACGCAGTTGCTGAAGGATGACAGTCAGGGCGCCCTCGCCACTCACGCGCTCTGCCGGATGCAGATGCTGCCATCGCGCCAGGAAATCGGCATAGTTGGCAAACGAAACCGGCTGCACCTCACTGCGCAAGATGCTCATCGTGCGCCGGTGGATCTGCTCAAGCGTGCGCCGGTCGACGAACTCCGCGCCGGCAACGGCGCCTGCGCCGCCGGCGCCGTCCTGGTCCACGCGCGGCGTGAACCGCCCGTGTACCAGCTCACGCGCCTCAATCAGGGCATCCAGCTCCGTCTCAAGCCACTCCCGTGGAAATGCGTATCGCGCCCGAATAGCATCAAGCGTCACCGGTCCAGCCTGGGCCAGGAATCGCTGCAGGATGGAGCGCCGTGCGTCATCCACCGAAGGCGACTCGGCAGCGAGATCACTGGCGAGGGAAAGCCCAAACGCCACGGCATAGTGCGCGCCGTATTCTGCGGGTATCCAGCGGGTCTCGTGCGCCTGGCGGCCCGAGCCCGGCATAACCGTGGGTATCTCCAGCCCAATCACCCGACCAGCGCCGGTGAGGCGCGCGATCCAGTTCGACGGATCGACCGATGCACGCTGAGCAATCTCGCTCGACGAGAGATCGCCCATCTGTTGCAGGAGCACGGCCAGCTCCTCCGCAGTCCGGGCCAGAGCGGTAGGCGCGGTGTGCTGGAGTTGATCGCGGATCGCCTCTATCGCCTCAGGCCGGAGTAGCTCATCGAGCGCCACGTCCTTGAGCAGATCCTGCAGCAGGTCACGGTTCACCGCCAGCGTCTGGAGTTGCTGCTCGGCCCTGGGCGCATCGTGCTCGTACATCCGCACGCTGATAAAGTCAAAGAGCAGGCTCTGCGCCACGGGCGACGGTGTGACGGACTCGACAGGTACGATGTCGATCGTGCCCTGCTGGATATCCGCGAGGATCTGCTCCAGGTGCGGAAGGTCCAGAACATCCTGCAGACAGTCGCGGTAGGTCTCCGCAACGATCGGAAAATCATCGAACCGGCGCACAATCTGCAGCAGGTCGCGCGCGCGCAGGCGCTGGAGCCAGAAGGGGGTGCGCCTACCGCGACCCAGACCCGGCAGGAGGAGCGCTCGGGCGGCGTTCTGCCGGAAATGCGCGCCGAAGACCGCCGAATCCGGCAGCTCCCGCAGGATGCGCTCACGCGCCTCACTCGGACCCATCTCGGTCACCACATCGAGAGGAAACTCTGCCTCCGAGTCCAGGAGGCGGAGCAGGATGCCGTCGTCGTTGGTCTCCACCTCGATCTCAACCCCGATGCGCTCACGGAAGGCACCCGCCAGCGCCAATCCCCACGGTCCATTCACCCGACCGCCGAAGGGCGAGTGGACGACCAGGCGTGGATCACCCAGCGCATCGTCGAAAACCTCGACCACGATCGTCCGATCTGACGAGATCGCGCTCGCGTAAGCCACCTGTCCCGACAAGTAGTCGACCGTATGCCACGCCGACCGGGCATCAAGTGCGTACTGCTCGCCCAGCCAGTCCAGCAGCATCTGCACCTCAGGCGTATCGCGCAGTTCCCGGATCTCGCGCAGGTCGTCCAAACCGAGCTGCTGCCCGATCCGCACCAGTCGCTCCGCGACCTCGCGCCGGAATGCCCCGACCTTCACGCCCAGCTCGTAGGGTCGCCAGGGGAAATCACCCCGCCAGAAAGGCATCCGCGGCGTGGCGCCGGGAGCGGGGGAGACGAGGACTCTGTCGTCGGTGATATCGGTCACGCGCCAGACCTGCGAACCCAACATCATCGTGTCACCGATGCGTGTCTCGAAGATGAACTCCTCATCCAGTTCGCCCAGCTTAGTCTTGCCGTCGCTAAGATAAGCGCCGAACGCCCCCGTGTCAGGGATCGTGCCGCCATTGGCCAATGCTGACAGGCGCGAGATAGGCAGCGCTGCCAACTTGCCATTCACGCGGTCCCAGCTCAGCCGTGGACGCAGTTCTCTGTAAGACTGACTCGGGTAGCGGCCCGCCAGCATCTCCAGCGTCGCCTGGTACGCACGCCAGGTCAGATCGGTATAGGGATAAGCACAGCGGACCTGGTCGAAGAGCCCGTGGACGTCCTGGGTTTCCACCGAAACCATCGCCACAATCTGTTGCGCCAGCACATCCAATGGATGGCGCGGTGTGTGTGTGGGCTCCACCTCTCCGCGCAGCATCCCACCCGCAACCGCCGCCGCCTCGACGAAATCCTCACGATGCGTTGGGAAGATGCGGCCCTTGCTCGTCTGCCCGACCAGGTGGCCCGAGCGCCCTACCCGCTGCAGCCCCTGCGCCACGGATTTGGGCGACTGGAGTTGCACGATCAGGTCGACCGATCCGATGTCGATCCCCAGCTCCAGCGAGGATGTGCCCACAAGCACGGGGAGTTCGCCTGCCTTGAGCTGACGCTCCATCTCCAGGCGGGCCTCCTTCGCGACGCTGCCGTGGTGCACAGGGACGGGAACGCCGCCGCTCCTCGATGTCGCAAGCCCCTTGCCTGTCGCCATCAGGCCGATGCCCTTGACCACGCCACCATCGATCAGGCCCGTGGCCCGCCCTTCAGCCTCGGCTGCCATCTGCTCGTTCAGCCGATCGGCCGTTTGTTCGGCCAGACGACGGTTGTTAGTAAACACCAGCGTCGTCTTGTGCTGACGGACCAGGTTGAGCACCTCCGGAATCACCGTGGGCCAGACGGAGCCCCCAGGCAAACTGCGGAAGTCGTCAACCGGTGTCACGACCTGCAGATCCAGATCCTTTCGATAAGCTGCATCGACAATCGTGACAGGGCGCGGGGCCAGGATGCACGCCTCGCCCTCGCCTACCCATGAGCTCCCTCCGAGGAACCGCGCCACCTCCTCTAGCGGCCGGATTGTCGCCGATAGGCCAAGGCGCTGCACTGGCTGGTCGGCCAACCCCTGCAGGCGCTCCAGGCTCAGGGCGAGGTGCACTCCGCGCTTGTTCCCTGCCAGCGTGTGAATTTCATCGACGATTACCGTACGGACTGAGCGGAACATCTCCCTGGCCCGCGGGCTGGTGAGAAGCAGGTAGAACGACTCAGGGGTGGTGATGAGAATATGGGGGGGGTCCTTGAGCATCGCGCGGCGCTCACGCTGTGGCGTATCACCCGAGCGGACCGCTACCCGGATGGGCGGCAGATCGAGGCTGAGATCGGTTGCCTTGTTGCGGATGCCCGCCAAGGGGCTACGAAGGTTGCGGTGAATGTCGTTATTGAGCGCTTTCAGAGGCGAGATGTAGACGAGCCGCACGCCCGAGCTGTCGGGTCCTGACGGGCTCCCGGGTTCCGACCTGCTCCGGCGTCCGCCGGCTCCCTCCAGTTGCTCAGCCATCAACGCACTGAATAGCTGGTCGATCCCCCACAGAAATGCCGCAAGCGTCTTGCCTGATCCGGTCGGCGCCAGGATCAACGTATGCTCGCCACGTTGGATGGCGGGCCAGCCCTGTGCCTGTGGCGGCGTGGGCTGGCCGAACGCGTCCTCAAACCAGGCGCGTGTCGGCGCCAGGAAGGCAGAGAGACCCTCAACAGAGGCTCGTGGTTCCGTATCTGGCATTGTGACCCCGCACATAGTAGTCTGCCACCAGTATATGCAATAGGGTGTCATAAACCACCATCATGGCTGTGCGCGGACCCTTCCGAGCAGCTTCACACCTATTGGTGCGCGCGGGTTGCACTTACCCAGTTTTGGGGTAGTCTACAGGATAGTGCCTCACGCCTGGCCGTGCGCCAGTAGACACGCGGTACGCACCTACAGGGCGATGCCGCCCCGGGGCCGATTGCGATACCATTGGGGAAGGGGATGAACGCATGACACTGTCTTTTATGAAAGACCCGCAGTACTTCATGACGTCAGAGTCCGTGACAGAGGGACATCCCGACAAGATGTGTGACCAGATTTCCGACGCGGTGCTGGACGCAATCCTGGCGGAGGATCCGGATGCTCGCGTGGCCTGCGACTGTGTGGCGACCACGGGCCTGGTGTTGGTGACCGGCGAGATCACAACGTCGGCCTATGTTGAGATCGCCGACATCGCCCGGAAGACGATCGTCGACATCGGTTACGACCGAGCCAAGTATGGCTTTGACGGCGAGACTTGCGGCGTGCTGGTGTCTATCAAAGAGCAAAGTGCAGATATCGCCTTGGGCGTCGACGAGGCCCTGGAGCACAAGAAGGGCCAGATGAACGAGGACGACCGGATTGAGGCCATCGGCGCCGGCGATCAGGGGATGATGATGGGGTTCGCCTGCACGGAGACACCGGAGTATCTGCCGCTCTCGATCTCATTGGCGCACAAACTGGTGCGGCGCCTCGCCGAGGTGCGCAAGAACGGGACGCTGTCCTATCTGCGCCCCGATGGCAAGAGCCAGGTGACCGTCGAATACGCCTATGGCAAGCCGAAGCGTATTGATACGGTCGTGATATCGAGTCAGCACCACCCCGACGTCACCCACGACCAGATTGAGGCCGACATCATTGCACACGTGGTCAGGCCTGTTGTTCCCGCAGAGTTCCTGGACGGGAACACGCGCTTCCTGATCAATCCTACCGGTCGCTTCGTGACGGGCGGTCCTGCCGGCGACGCCGGTCTGACCGGGCGCAAGATCATCGTCGATACCTATGGCGGCGTGGCACACCACGGGGGAGGATGTTTCTCAGGCAAGGACCCGACGAAGGTCGACCGCTCAGCAACCTATATGATGCGCTATATCGCCAAGAACCTGGTGGCCGCAGGCCTTGCTGAGCGGCTTGAGGTTCTGGTCAGCTATGCAATCGGGGTGGCCCGACCCACCAGCGTGGCGGTTGAGACGTTCGGCACAGGCGTGGTCCCCGATGAGAAGATCGTGGAGCTCATCGGTCAGAACTTTGACATGCGCCCCGGAGCTATCATCCGTGATCTGGACCTGCGCCGACCAATCTATCGGCAGACAGCCGCCTATGGTCACTTCGGCCGAACCGATCTGGATCTGCCATGGGAGCGCCTGGACAAGGTCGACGCGATTAAGCAACAGGCGGGATTGGCGTAACATTCTCCGATCAGTCACCTGCCCGTCTGCAGACTGACAAGTCTGCCCACTATGACAGAGCCGAAGCTCCCTCCCGTGACCGAAGCGGCGAGGGAGCTTCGCTTAGGGAGACAATGAACACAGCCGATCTGCGCCGACCCGAAGCTCCCCTCGCCCGCGGCGGGACAGGCGGCTCGCCCGACACTGAGCGCCTGGAACGCCTGGCATTCCGCCTTGGGATTGCCTCGGCCGCGCTCACTGCGTGGCTGCACTTAAAACCCACGACGCGCGGGTTGGCGTCCAATCTCCTTGGCTACGGACTCAAGGTGGTCTCGGGCGCGATAGCCCCCCTTCTATCGGCCATGGGTCTCGCCGGTGCGTTGGTTGCCAGTCAGAGGAGGCGGCCCTGGCGAAGTCTGCCGGGTTGGATTGGTGCGTTACTCGGGGTGCATTACCTATGGCGCGTCTGTTCGCAGGCCGAGATGACTGCCCCAGATGATGACACCTGTGGCTCAACCCATCATGAAGCGGATATCCCATTCAGGGCCAACGGGCGCCGGGCGCGTCCGCGGCTCCGTCCCCGAATGACCCGAGATCTGACCTACGCGACCGTACCCGGTTTGAACCGAGACCTGCTCTGTGATCTGTGGGAGCCCGATCCAGACATGGATCGGTCGGGCCTCAGTATCATCTACATCCATGGTGGCGCCTGGCAGTCCTTTGACAAGGATGTCATGACGCGCCCCTTTTTCCGCCATCTGACCGCACAGGGACACGTAGTGATGGATATCGCCTACCGGCTCGCAGGCGAAACGGACATGTGCGGAATGCTGGGCGACGTCAAACGTGCTATCGCTTGGGTGAAAGGGAACCACGCGACTCTGGGCGTAGACCCGGCGAGAGTGGTCCTGTCGGGAGGATCCGCAGGCGCACACCTTGCGCTGCTTGCTGCATATACACCCAACACCTCAGGGTTCGACCCCGACGACACCCTCGGGTGTGACACGTCAGCATGCGCTGTGGTTGCCTTCTACCCGGTCGCCGACCTCCGCACTCTCACAAGCTACTGGTCGGAGCAAGCGATGCACCCGTTGGCGACAGCCCTGGGGAAAGTATCAGGCTTGTTGCCAGAGGACGGCTATCTTCCCTGGTCTCGGCTAGCCCTCGGCTAGCCCGCCTGCTCTTCGGCGGCCCATTAGCCGCAGTCTCGCAGGAGCTTCTCGCCTACTCACCCGTGGCCCATGTCGGGTCGCACTGCCCGCCCACCCTGATCCTGCAGGGGTTGCACGACCATGTCATCCCCGTTGGGGATGTATTGTCTCTACACGCGGCGCTGGTTAGCGCAGGACGTCCGGCAACGCTTGTATCGCTACCGATGGTCGAACACGCCTTTGACTTGCTCCCGTTCAGGATTTCGCCGCCAAGGCGGATTGCACTCCGCGCTATCGACCGCTTCCTCGCCCGCGTTTCCTCTGCCAACTGCTATCGCTGAGGGCCTTTGCCTCTGACGGCGGCGCCCCTATAATCACATCACAGTGTGCATCAAGCTCCGTCACGCGATGGCATTCCCCCACACAGGACGTCGCGCCTACGGCAGCAGCCAACACCCCATGATGAACAGGGGCTCAAG
>JALOOJ010000354.1 GCA_025454475.1 Anaerolineae bacterium | reverse complement strand
CTGCCGAGGCCCAGGGAGCGGCCTACGAGGCGGGGCTCGTGGCGCGGCTGCTGGACGATGTGGGTGAGGAACCCGGGAACCTGCCGCTCCTCGAGTTCGCGCTCACGTTGCTCTGGGAGCGCCTGGACTTCGGGTGGATGACGCACGCAGCGTACGAGGCCATCGGGCGCGTCGAGGGGGCCCTCGCGCGCTACGCGGACGAGGTCTACGACGCACTTGCCGCAGAGGAGCGGGCGATGGCGCGCCGCGTCTTCACCCAGCTCGTGCAGCCGGGGGAAGGGACCGAGGATACGCGGCGGGTGGCGACGCGGGCCGATGTCGGCGAGGCGGCCTGGGCGCTGGTGCGCCGCCTCGCGGACTGGCGGCTGGTGGTGACGGGACGCGATCAGACCACGGGCGTCGAGACGATGGAGGTGGTTCACGAGGCGCTGATCCGGAGCTGGGGCAAGCTCCAGGCGTGGATGGCGGAGGACCGGGCGTTCAGAACGTGGCAGGAGCGGCTGCGGGTGTCCCTGCGGACTTGGGAGACCACGGGGCACGACGAGGGGGCACTGCTGCGCGGCGTACCACTCGCTGAGGCGGAGGAGTGGCTGTGGGCGCGGAGCGAGGATCTGAACGAGACCGAGCGCGCCTACGTCGAGGTGGGGCTCGCGGCCCGAGAGGCAGCGCGACAGGCGGAGCTAGAGGCTGCGCGGCAGTTGGCCGAGGCGCACGCTGTAGCTCTGCACCAGGCGGCGATTGGCCTGGCAGCAGAGGCACGCAACCTGATGCAGGGACCGGACCAGGACCTGGCGGTGCTCCTGGCGCTCGAGGCGGTGGAGCGCTTCCCCTACACCTGGCAGACGGAGCTGGCGCTCGCCGAGATCGTGCTTGGGCACCGGTTGGTCTGGCAGTTCGCGCATGGGGCTCAGGTCCTTGCGCCACCGGCGATCTCGCCGGACGGGACCAGGTTCCTGACAGCCTCGAACGACGGCGTGCTCCGGGTCTGGGACCTGGCAAGCGGCAGGAATCTGCTCACCGTGCAGGCCTATCAGGGTGTCGCGGCGAACTTCCACTGGGCATGGTGGTCGCCATCGGGTGACCGGATTATGACGCACTCCTTCGGCGGGGGCAGGCCGCGGGTATGGGAGGTTAGCAGCGGCAGGCTGCTCGCAGAGTGCTCTGGCGTCGGAGGTTGTATGGCGTGCTGGTCGCCCGACGGACTGCGGATACTGAGCTGCGCTGGGGAGGAGACCGCGACGATCTGGGATGCCCGGACAGGAGAGCGCCTCCAGGAGCTGCCCGGGACCGAAGAAGGGATAGACGCATCGTTCTCACCGGACGGCCGGTGGATCGTGACGGCGCTCGGTCAGATCTGGGATGCCGAGACCGGGGCGCTTGTCCACCCGCTGGAGGCATACCGAGAGTTGATCACGCAGGGGGAACGGCCCTGCCATCGGTGGTCACCGGACGGCGTGTGGGTCGGCACAGGGATGACCGGCACCGCGCGCGTGTGGGACGCCGCATCGGGCGAGGAGGTCATCACCCTCCGTACAGGCTATAGGGGCAAGGCGGACCTCTGGTGGTCGCCGGATGGGCGGCGGCTGCTCATCACCGGCTACAAGGGCGATAACTCACGGGCCGCGCTCTGGGATCCGTCGAGCGGCGAGAAGCTGCGCGAGCTCCCCTTCACTGAGCAGGTATTTGGCCCGACCCAGCCCTGGTCGCCCCAGAGCGACCGCGTCGCTGTCACGGACGTTGAGGGGCACGTCACCGTATGGAACGCCGGTTCGGGCGCTGAGGTGCTACACCTTGCAGCGCACAGCGACGAGCCACGTATGACCTGGCTCCCTGACGGCAGCGGGTTTGCTACGGCCGCCGGCGATGGTCTAGCGCGGGTCTGGCGCATCATGATGTCAGGATTCATGCTGAGCCGCGAGTCCGATGCCCCGCCCGACACATGGGGAGGTTTCAACGTGGCGGCCTGGTCCCCGGACGGTACTCGGGTCGCGCGCCCCTTCGATGATGGCTCGGTTCGGATCTGGGACGCGGCGTCGCGCAGGGAGACCGCTCGCATCACGAGGGGCAGCCCCCGTCCCGGAATCGCGATCAATATGGTGGCGTGGTCGCCGGACAGCAGGCGCATCCTCACGGGCGGTGGCGACGGCGGGGTCGAAGTCTGGGATTCCGCGAGCGGGGAGCGTCTGCTACGCCTCTCAGGCCACGGCGATGCCGCGCTCGACGGCCACTGGTCGCTCGGCCACGTGGTGATGGGGCTGGCCTGGTCGCCCGACGGGCGGCGGGCCCTGAGCTGCGGACGGGATCGCCGGGCGGTGATCTGGGATACCTCGACCGGCGAGGCGCTGCTGGAGTTCAATGGGCGGGAGTACTTCT
Source organism: Anaerolineae bacterium (assembly GCA_025454475.1). GTDB lineage: Bacteria > Chloroflexota > Anaerolineae > B4-G1 > SLSP01 > PWVB01. The sequence continues at coordinate 350 of JALOOJ010000354.1, read as the reverse complement.
GGGGCGCGTGGTCGCCCGACGGGAAGCGCATCGTGCTATGTGACCTGGTTGACTACGGCGGACCGGTCAGGATCTGGGATGCCGCGACCGGCGACGCGCTGTTGACCTTGCTCCCGGACGATTTCCGGTATGGCACGTCGACGGTCGCGTGGTCGCCAGACGGAACACGGATCGTAACCTTCAGTCTGGATGACGTAGGCCGGCTATGGGATGCCGAGAGTGGGACGCTGCTGGGGACCTTCGCCGCAGAGAGCTTCTGCTATCCCGCGCAGTGGTCGCCCTCCGGGGAGCGCTTCCTGGTGGGTGCTGAGCCATATGGCGTACGCGTGTGGGATGCCGAAACACTGCAG
>JALOOJ010000353.1 GCA_025454475.1 Anaerolineae bacterium | reverse complement strand
GTCCAGAGTCGCGCCGGCGGAGCTGCCATTGTCGGTCATGAAGATAAGGATGGTATTGTTGTTGAGACCCAAGTCCTCCAACTTGCGACGCAGCATACCGAAGTCAGTATCGATAGCGGTGATCATCCCATAGAAGTTCGCCCGATCCTGATGCTCGACCTGGGATACGTAGGGATCGCTGTACAGCGCGTCCACGATATAGGGCGAGTGCGGTGCGTTGGTGCTGAGGTAGCAGAAGAAGGGCTCGTCACGGTGTGCCTCTATGAACGACAACGCCTCGCGAAACCAGACCTCGGTGCAGTAGCCTTCGAAACGCTGCCACGTACCGTTAGCGCAGTAGACATCGTCGTTGTAGGCATTCCCCCAGTAGTCAGGCGTCTGCGCCACGCCGCCGCCGCCGTGCACGACCGTATGCTGGAAGCCCCGATCTTGCGGTCGGTAGGGAGCGTTGTCGCCCAGATGCCACTTGCCAAAGATGCCGGTCACGTAGCCCGCCTCGGATAGCGCCGTCGCCAGGGTCCACTCGTCTTGACGCAACAGCGACCGCCCACCGATCGTGTGCCAAACACCGGTGCTGTTGTGGTAGTGGCCCGTCAGCAGTCCGGCCCGCGTTGGCGCGCACGTAGGACCAACGTGGTAGTCCGTTAGGCGCACGCTCTCCTCGTAGAACGCATCGATGTTGGGCGTACGGATCACTGGATTGCCGTGGCAGGCTAGATCACCGTAGCCTTGGTCATCGGTCAGGACGAAGACGATATTCGGCGGTCCCGTGCGCTGCAGGACTGGGCGCATGTCGGCTGGCTCAGACACTCTTTACCTTCGACAGGTCACCATCCAACGCCGCCGCCAGGACGGATCCCATAGTCACATCGACCATATCTGGCGTCAACGGGACGGGCATGTTCTCGAGCTTCATCCTGAGCTGCGGATTCTTGGCAGCCGTAAGCGCGCGCGGAACGTGTGCGTCGGTGAAACGCTCGACGGCTCGCAAAGTAGTCGGCAACCCGATGGCGGCCCCAAACGCAATCATCGCCCGCGCCACAGCTTCGGCGAGTGCCCGTCCCTTCAGAGCATCGATGTCCTCCACAAGATAGCCTGCATCCTGGAAGATCCTGCCCACCACGGCCAGCGGTCGCTGGATCGCCGGCGCGAACAGGACCGTGTAGTAGGGATTCATCAGGAAGCAGGCCCTCCCGTGGGGCATCACATCGACGAGCGAGAAGCTCGTCAGGTGCGCCCCATTCGTACCACCCAGCATTATGGCATAGCCACCCAGGTCGGTAGCCAGCCCCAGGGCCTCACGCCCTTCGGCGTCCGACGGACCTGCCATCACCCGCGGCAGATACTGTACGATCAGTCCGATCGCCTCACGCGCGACGTCCTCCACTTGCTCGTATCCAGGTTTTCCCACAGCACCATAGAGCACCTCCAGCGCGTGGGAGAGCCCATCCACAGCTCCATCGGCGGTCAACGCAGGCGGCGCCGCGAAGGTTACCGTGTAGTCGAAGATCGGCTGTTGCGGAATGATGGCGTCATCGACGATGAGCTTCTTCTGTTGGGTCTCCAGGTTGGTGATGTTGGCATACTTCGTCAGATGAGCAGCCGAACTGGCCGCAGTCTGAATTGCCACGTGCGGCGTGAGGTGCTTCCCCTGTGCCGCCAGAGCATCCGAGACGAGTCCGGTACCGAACAGAGCCTCGATATCACCATCCAGGACGTTCAACGCGATCGCCGCCTTGGCAACATCGATGGTGCTACCTCCGCCGAAACTCACGACCACATCAGGCCAGTGGGCACTCAACTCGGCAGTCACGCGCACCAGGTCCTCGATCGGAGCATTGGGCGCGGGCCCCTCCACCTCAGCTAGGAGTCTCACGCCAGCACTCGCCAACGCATCACGCACCGTCTGGAGGTAGCCCTCTCCGCCCGGGAATGACGTGCGTACGAGGAGCGCGCTGCGCCCAACTGCGGCGGCGGATGCCCCGACACGCCATAGCACCCCCATGCCGTGCACATAGCCTTCGCCCTTGAACCCGCGTAACAGATCCCGAGCCCTCCCAAAATGAGCCATCGTCGCCTCCGTTCTCTTGACGCGCCAAGCGTCACCAGTATAGTGAGGGAGAGAAACGAGATCAAGTCAGGCCCAGCAGAGGAGACGAAGATGACTGCGCACCTTCAAGTGTCGGACAACCATCGCTATCTCAGCTTCAATGATGGCGCCCCGTTCCTCTACCTGGGAGACACAGCCTGGGAGCTCTTCCACCGGCTGACACTGCCCGAGGCCAGGCAGTACCTAGCCAACCGTGCGGTCAAGGGTTTCACGGTCATCCAGGCCGTTATTCTCGCCGAATTGGGAGGCGTAACCGATCCCACACCGGACGGTCATCGACCACTCATCGACTGGGACCCTGCCAGACCCAACGAAGCTTACTTCAGGCACGTCGACGCCGTCGTCGAAGCCGCTGCCGCATTGGGGCTCGTGATGGGGATGCTGCCCACCTGGGGAAGCTTCTGGAAACAGGGCGAAGGCAAGTCACCGATCTTCAACGTCGACAATGCCTTTACATACGGATGCTACGTTGGCCGGCGCTACCACGATGCGCGAGGGCGACGGCGGAACGCATCTGATGACGTTCCACCCCCGAGGCCCAGGCCAGTCGTCCGAGGCGCTGCATACCGCACCGTGGCTCGACTTCAATATGATCCAGTCATCGCACGGCGCCCGTGATCACGACAATGGCCTGTTCGTTGAGCAGGATCTGAGCCTGAAACCACTGAAACCCACCATCGACGGCGAGCCGCGATACGAGTCGATTCCAGTCGGCTTCTATAACGCCGATGCCCGCCAGAGCGACCGTCTGGACGACTACGACGTGCGCCAGGCAGCCTACTGGGCGTTACTCGCCGGCGCATGTGGTCACACGTACGGCAACAACAACATCTGGCAGATGTGGGCGCCAGGCCGC
>JALOOJ010000352.1 GCA_025454475.1 Anaerolineae bacterium | reverse complement strand
GGCTGCGGCATTGGCGCAAGAGGCGGTGCAGCCGATCACCGACGTGCGTGGCACCGTGGCGCAGCGCCGGCACCTGACCGGCGTCCTGGTGAAGCGGGCCCTGCGGAGCGCAGCAACGCGGGCAAAGGGAGGGCAACTCAATGGCTAACAAGATCCTGGTAGCAGCAACGATCAATGGCGAGCCCACGGAGTTCCTCTGTGAGCCGCAACAGAGCCTGCTGGAGGGCCTGCGCGATGTGCTTGGTCTGACAGGCGCCAAGGAAGGCTGCAACGACGGCAACTGCGGCGCGTGCAGCGTACTCCTCGACGGGCGGCTGGTCAACTCGTGTCTGGTGCTGGCAGCGGAGATCCAGGGGCGTGAGGTGACCTCGATTGAGGGATTGGCGACATGGCAGGGCCTGCACCCTCTACAGCAAGCCTTCATAGACGAGGATGCGCTTCAGTGCGGCTTTTGCACGCCCGGTATGATCATAGCCGCTAAAGCCTTGCTCGACCGCGACCCGGATCCTACAGAAGAACGCATCCGGGCATGGCTATCCGGGAACCTGTGCCGATGTACGGGCTATGACAAGATCGTGCGCGCGGTGCAGGCAGCAGCGGCGGCGATGCGCAGTGAGGTGACCGTATGAGCGAGCAATCAACTCGAGTGGTGGGAACGAGAACGCTTCGGCACGATGCGCCGGAGAAAGTGATCGGGAGGGCGAAGTACACCGCGGATCTGCAAGCGCCGGGAATGGCCCACGGCAAGATCCTGCGCAGCCCCCACGCCCATGCGCGCATTCGCTCCATCGATACCAGTCGCGCCGAGGCTCTGCCGGGCGTCTACGCTGTCGTCACGGCAAGGGACCTGCCGCCGTATGAAGGGGACTCATTCGATCACCGCGCCCTGAGAGACTCCACCTTTGCCAGCGACAAGGTTCTCCACGTCGGCCATCCCATCGCGGCGGTAGCCGCCCGGACGCTCTCGACCGCGGAAGAGGCCTTGGATCTCATCGCCGTGGACTACGAGGTCCTGCCAGCGGTGGTGAACGTGCTTGACGCCATCAAGCCAAATGCGCCCATCCTGCACGAGCACCTGCGCACCAGCTCGCTAGGCGGGGCGGAAGACCGCCCGACGAACATCGCCTGGCGCTTCGAGCACGCCATCGGCGACCTCACAGCGGGTTTCGCCGAAGCTGATGTCATCGTCGAGCGCGAGTTCACCAGCCTGCTGGTGCACCAAGGCTACATCGAGCCTCAGGCAGCGTTGGCTATCTGGAGCCCAGACGGCAGTCTGACCCTTCACACCTCCACCCAGGGTAGCTTTGCGGTCCGCGACACCATCGTGGACCTCCTGAAACTGCCGATGGCCGATGTGCGTGTGATCCCGGCGGAGGTTGGCGGCGCATTCGGCGGCAAGAACACGAGCTACATCGACGCAGCGGCTGCGCTGCTGGCTCGCAAGGCCGGACGACCCGTCAAGACCGTGATGACCCGCGCCGAAGTGTTTCTGGGGACAGGGCCCTCGTCAGGAACCGTCATTCGGATCAAAGCGGGCGCCAACCGCGAGGGCAGACTGACAGCGCTCGACGCCCAGCTCTACTACGAAGCCGGCGCCTATCCCGGCTCGCCGGTAGGCTCAGGCGCAAGTGTGATGACCGGAGCCTACGTGGTTCCCAACGGACACATCGAGGGGTTCGATATCGTGGTCAACAAGCCGCGCTCCAGCTCCTATCGCGCGCCCGGGGGCACGCCAGCCAACTTTGCTCTGGAGCAGGTTGTCGACGAATTGGCGGAAAAGCTAGGTATGGATCCCATCGAATTCCGCCTGATCAACAGCCTCCGCAACGGTTGCCAGAACTTCTTTGGCCATACTGTGGCCGACATTGGCGCGGTCGAGGTGCTCGAGGCAGTTCGCGCTCACCCACACTACAACGCCCCGCTTGGGGGGCCTAACCGCGGTCGCGGCGTGGCCCACGCCTATTGGGGGAACTGGGGGGCGCGGTCCAGCGCGACGCTCACGGTCAATCCCGATGGCACCGTCGGTCTGGTCACCGGCTCGGTGGATATCACCGGCACACGCACGAGCCTGGCAATGCAGGCAGCGGAGGCATTGGGCCTGGACTACAACCAGGTCAAGCCGAGCGTCGGCGACACGGGCAACATCGGTTATTCTGATGTGAGCGCCGGAAGCCGGACTACGGTCGCGACCGGACACGCAGTCGTGCGGGCTGCCGAGGATACCATCGCACGGCTGTGCGCCAGAGCTGCGCAAATCTGGGGGGTGCCTGTGGATTCGATGAGCTACGAGCGGGCGACGCGAACATTCAGCTCAACTTCAGACCCAGATAAGCGCATCACGTTCGCCGAGCTTGCGGCGCTGCTGCCCCAAACGGGCAATGTGGTGATCGGGGTCGCCAACGTGGATATCCAGGAGTGGGGAGTAGGCTACGGCGCCCACATCGTCGATGTGGAGGTAGACCCCGAAACCGGCAAGGTGAAGCTGCTGCGCTACACTGCCGTGCAGGATGTGGGCAAGGCTATCCATCCGCCGGCGGTGGAGGGCCAGCTTCAGGGCGGCGCGACCCAGGGCATCGGCTGGGCTCTCTACGAGGGCTATGTCTACGACGCCAATGGCAGGCTGCTGAACCCTCACTTGCTGGATTACAAGCTACCCACAGCGCTCGACTTACCGATGATCGACACCGTGTTGGTGGAGGTCCCCTATCCGAAGCATCCCTATGGCGCACGGGGCGTCGGCGAGGTCCCCATCGTTC
>JALOOJ010000025.1 GCA_025454475.1 Anaerolineae bacterium | reverse complement strand
GTGATACCCGCTAATGCTGATCGGGTTCCACTTGGGTACCTCATCCGCACCGTAGCGGAAGGTATCCGTGATCAGACGCATCGAGGGCCTTGGTGGGAAGATATAGGTACCGCGGGCAACGTACTCCTTGAGAATATCGTTCTGAATCGTGCCGCGGAGCTGCTTGGCAGCCACGCCCTGGCCTCTGGCTACTGCGATATACATCGCCCAGAGAACAGCCGCTGGGGCATTAATCGTCATCGATGTGCTCACCCGGTCGAGCGGTATCGCGTCAAAAAGCCGCTTCATGTCCTCCAGGCTGCTGACGGATACACCCACGCGTCCCACCTCTCCCACCGCCAGCTCGTCATCGGCGTCATAACCTAACTGCGTAGGAAGATCAAACGCCACCGACAGTCCGGTCTGCCCCTGCGCCAACAGATAGCGGTATCGCTCGTTGGACTCCTCCGCCGACGCATAGCCGGCGTACTGCCGCATCGTCCAGTACCGAGCACGGTACATCGTCGACTGCACCCCTCGTGTGTAGGGGTACTCACCCGGGAAACCCAGATCATCCAGATAACTGACGTTGACGTCCAAAGGAGTAGCGACCGGCGGGATCGGTATGCCCGACGTCGTCTGAAAGCCCGGCCTCCGCTCGGGGAATCGCTTGACGGCTCCCTCATAACCTATAACCAGCCATTGCTCGTACCGCCGACGTAGCTCCTCAGCGTCAGGATCCATCGCACGTGCCTCCCTTTACCTAACCCCTCTCAACACACCGATGCGTGCCACAGGACGTGACCCTCCAGCGCGGGGGCTAGACCAACGCCTCCAGGTCAGCCAACCTCTCGGACAGAAGGTCAAAGCCGCTTTGCCAGAAGCCCGCGCTGGTCATGTCAAACCCAGCCTCGCGGATGATGTGCTCCGGGCTTGCCGAACCGCCATACGCCAGGATGCGCAGATAATTCGGCACGAAGGCCTGGCCACGTTCCTGGTATTGCCTGTAGAGCGCTAGCACCAGCAGATTACCGAAGGCGTAGGCGTAGCAGTAGAACGGCGTGTGGTAGATGTGGGGTATCACGGTCCACTCCCGCGAAAAGTCATCGCTCACCTGAACCGCTGCGCCGAATTGCTCGTTCAGGTGCTCACGATAGGTTGCGTGGAGCGCATCAGGCGTCGCATTCTCTATGATCATCTGATGTGCGACCCGCTCAAACATAACGAAGTGGCCTTGACGCGAGATCGTGGCGTAGGCATCGTCGAGGATCGCCCCCAACAACGTCCTGCGTACTGCCGGATCTGACTCTTCACCAAGCAGCCGGTCCGTCAGCAACATCTCACTGAACACTGAGGCTGTCTCGGCCATGGGCAGGGCGGAGTGGAAGGTCAGCACTGAATGATCTGCTGCCATCAATGCGTGGACGGCGTGGCCAAGCTCGTGGGCAAGCGTTGATACATCGCGCGCTTTGCCATCGTAGTTCGTGAGGACCCATGGCGTTACGCCAGGCAGCACGCCATAGCAATAGGCCCCATCCATCTTGCGAGGACGGATCAGAGCATGGAGGTGCCTATCCTCCAGTACACTCAGAGCCTGATCCGCCAAGACTGGCGAGAAGGCCCGGAAGCTCTCATCGATAAGCTGCACAGCCGTGTCAAAGGGGTAGGTCTTCTCAGCCTGTGACAGCGGCGCATACAGATCATAGCGACGGAGCGTACCCACACCAAGGGCACCCGCCTTCACCCTGAAGTAGCGCTGAAAGATAGCCGCGTTGTTCCGGATTACGTCGAGCAACGTATCGACGACGGCGTCAGGGACGTCATTGGCGAGGTTCCTGACGCTGATAGGGCTGCCGAACCCGCGTACCTTCACCTGCTCTTCGGCCCAGTCACGCACGCGCGACGCATAGATCTCGGCGAGCACATCCGTCCGCTCGCCAAACGCGCGAAACAACTCCTGATATGCTGCCGCCCGCACCTCAGCATCCGGGCTCGACACGAAGGACATCAACTGCCCGCGTGTCAGCACTCTCTCCTCACCGTCAATGCTAAGGCTGAACTGAAGGCTCGTCGTGATCATATCGTAGATCGTCAGAAGGCTGTTGACGCCATTGACGTCCTTCATATTGATGATCCGCTCTTCCGCCTCGCTCAGGGTATACGGCTTGAGCAGTCGCAGACTGCGTAGAAAGTATCCGGCATCGCCCGCCCCGGCCTCAAGGCGCGCGGCAAGCTCATCATCCAGCTGGCGCCACCACAGCGTGAAGAACAAGGTACGATTCTGTGTATCAGCGACGATTCGGTTGGCTCGCGCTCGAAAAGAGAGTCGATCTTGTCCTCCTGTGTCTTCAGAGAACCAAAGGTAGCTGTAGGCTGCCAGAGCCGACACATCGGCGTAGAGCTCCTCGTAGAGGACGAGAATCTCACTGAATACGTCCTCACAGATGTCAGCAGTCAGGTCGGATCGCCGACGCTCGAACGCTTGCACGCGCACGTCGATTGCGTGTAATGCTGCCTCCATATCAGCCGTGCCCACCGCAGGCATCAGATCCGCGAGTTCCCACACCGTAGGCTCCTTGGTCATCCTTATTCCTCCCGTCAGGCTAATGCTGTGATTCGCGGTCACCGCGGCCCGTCCGTCGAGTGGCAGCGCGCGCAAGTAGGACAACAGTCAACAAGAACAGCCCCGTGAACAGCAGCTCGCGCAGCCAGAGGCTTCGCGCATACGATGAGCGCTCACCCACGACGCGGATGATCCACACTAGGGTCTGATAGGCCACCGCGACCGCGACAACCACTCGGTGACCGTGGCGCCCCATTCCACGATACACAGCGATGCCGAGTGCCAGGAATACGCCACCCCAGACCAGGTAGAACGTGCTCAGGACAGGCAGAGGGATCGGGTTCACCGCCAGTGACGAGGAGGCGATCCATCCAGTAACACCTCTGATGACGTTACCTCCGCCAACAAGGACCAATAGCACAAGAAGAAGCGCCCACGGTAGCAGCCCCCGAGCTGCTGGATCTAAGGCGCCTTCCCGCTGTGCCGGCTTGGGGCTCACCTTCATAATCCAGGCTTGCGAGCCGAGAAGAACAGGTAGGCCCCAACATCCGGCGATGGCTCCTCGTAGAACCGGCGAAGCAATAGCTCCGTAAACCACAGGTTCCACCGCGTCGGGACGATCAGCCAGCGCCCCGTTAGCTGTCTGGCGACGACAGATGGCAGCCCGAGTGGATGCCCCCACTCCAGCGCAGTCAATGCCCCGGGTGAGAAGTATGGCCACCAGCGCTCAAGCTCAAGTCCTACACGTGCCAACCGGCCACCCCAGGCCTCCGGAGTCAGGTAGTAGCGATGTCGGGAGATGCGGTCGAAGAGCCTACGATAGCTTTCCGCCAACCCGCCCAGTCGAACCAGGTCCAGGAAACGAGCCACCGAGAGGAACGCTCGGAAATTCGGTCCAGGGACGCAGAAATGGAACCAGCCACCGGGCACCAGCACACGTGACACCTCGCGCAGCACCGGATCGACATCGGGGATATGCTCGAGCACCGAGTTGCTGACGATCGTCGCGTAGCTAGCGCTGGCGAAGGGCATAGCACCCGCATCAGCATTCGTCAGCCAGCGGTGTCGCTGCCGACCTCCGGCTTCACGCAATGGTCCCCACCACGGGTCCAGCCCCATGTGCAAGCGTGAGTCAAAGGCAGCCTCCGCAAAGTGACCATCCCCACAGCCCAGATCGAGGATGGGTTGTGGCAGCGGCAGTCCACGGTAGAAGTCAGCTTCCACAGCGCGCAGCAGCGCGCGAAACGCCGGAAGCTCGCGAAGCTGTCGACGAAAGCCGTCGAGCTGCTTCTCAACGATAGGCTCGGAAGGATGCGACATCATTGCCATGCGTGTCAGCTCTCCGCTCTAGTCACGTGGAAAGGCATAGCTGGGGCAGAGATCCTGCACCTCATAGAACGGGTTAGCATAGCCGAATCCGTTCAGGAAGCCCAACACCAGCTCGGCTTCGTCGGTGTCGATGGCATAGTCGCACGCCGCCAACAGACTCTGATCTCGTCGGTACGAGCGCTGGAACCTCTCAGCAAGCGTCCGAACAGGGTATGCCGGCATCGATGGATCGAGCCCGGCTACCATCGCGTAGGCCGTCTCTATGCCATCATCCTGTCCGGCCGAAGCGTTGAGGATCATCAGCCGCCACCAGCTCAGCGCCTCAAGCCACGGACGCTCGTCCTCCAGTTTCCCGAACCCGCCCCACGACTCCAGGGCATCGTCTTCGATCGCCGACCGGTAGGCCGCCTCGGCTGACATCAGATCTCCGGAAGTGAGAGCTCGGTCCCCATCGAGAAACGCGTGGTACCGGTACGTCGGCGGAGCCACCGATTCCGCGGTCACAGTGATGGCATTCCCATTCCACGCGAGCGTGATAGTCATCAGGCGTTGCGGACCAGCTCCGACCGATCCCTGGCCCGCGCTGGCGATGACCAGCGATCCGTCCTCAAGGCCATACGTCGGATAGGGGACCTGTAATGTGCTCCCCATCCGATCAGCAAACTCGCCGCCCGCCCACGACCAGACATTGGGCGTATGCCAACAAGTATGCGCTCCGCATGTGTACTGCGAAAAGGCTAGATCCGCCACTCCATCCTCGGTCAGATCCTCCAGCGCGATGAGTTCCAGGGCGTTGCCTTCGCCGGCGTCATACTTGAACAGCGGGATAACCTCCCCCGCCCGACAGGAGAAGACCACAAGGAGTCCCTCGCCAAACGCCTGATCAGGGCGACCTGCAACAAAGGAATAGACGGTCTCCAGACCCTCATCTCCAGTAAGGTCAGCCTGTAGTAAGGCCTCCTGGTCGCCCAAGGAGACACGCTCAGGGTCACCGCCCCGGGTCAGGTATCCCTGCAGGGCAGCGATGAAACTTTCGGTGCCCTCGAGATCGTCCGACTCACGTTGCGGCGGTGCATCGTCCGAGGGAACCGGACATATCTGCGGGGTAGGAGATGTCGCCGGGTGGGTTGCAGGCGGAGCCGCAGCCACCGTCGGCGTGTCGATCACAGCGACTGTCACCTCAGGCACCTCAGCAACTGGCGGCGTCCCGGCAAACAGACTGCACCCCAACAAGATCGCCAGTCCAAGACCCAGACCAACTCCACGCAACAGTCCCGCGCCGACCATTTCGCCTCCCCATTGTTAACCCTGCTGCGAACTCCGCGACGGTTTAGTATAGCTGGCGCCACCATATCTGCAATTCATGCTTGAATGGCCTATGCGTTGCACGCTGTGGAAACATGCCTATAATAGAATCAGACTACACTAGGAGAATCACTCGCATGGATAGCGCCATCCCGATGTTCGACGTTGACCCTGATCCCATGGCCTCCCTCCTCGATGACTACATGGACACACGGCGCTGGCACCGGGGCGAAATCGTTGACGGTGTGATCGCCTCTGTGAATCCCAGATCAATCCTCATCGACATCGGCGGTAAGGCTGATGCGGTGGTGCACCCGCGGGAACTCGAGCGGATGTCGGACGACGATCTGAGGTCTCTTAGGCCGGGACAGGACGTCAGCGTCTACGTGATCGAGACCGACAGCGATGGCACTATGTTGGTGTCGCTGGCACGTGCAGCACAACAGAGCGACTGGCAGAAGGCGCAGGAGCTAATGGAGAGCGGTGAGACCGTCGAGCTCTCTGTTGTCGATGCGAACAAGGGGGGAGTGATTGTCCGACTAGGTGAACTTCGTGGGTTTGTGCCCGGCTCCCAGCTCATGCCAAACTGGCGGCGTTATCAGGATTCGGCAGACCCGGATCGCCGTTGGCGTCCCCTTATCGGCAAAGTGCTTAAGCTCAGCGTTATCGAGGTCACAGCCGAGCGCAATCGGCTGATCTTCTCTGAGCGCGGTGCGTATCACCGTCGCGCGACCAAGCGCAAGATTCTCGAAGGGCTTACGATCGGGACTGTGGAGAAGGGCGTAGTGAGCAACATCGTGCCCTTCGGGGCCTTCGTGAACGTGAACGGCGTGGATGGACTCCTTCACGTGTCCGAGTTGTCTTGGAAGCGCGTCAATGACCCGCAGGACGTTGTACAGGCCGGGCAAACTATCGACGTCTTCATCCTCGATATCGATCTGGACAAAGAGCGTTTGGGCCTGAGTCTGAAGCGGCTCAAAGCTGATCCTTGGAGCACCGTGGAAGACCTCTGCAGTGTGGGAAACCTCGTGGACGTTACAATCGTCAACATTACGCCATTCGGGGCATTTGCGTCGCTCGTTGACCGTCCGGAGCTAGAGGGCTTGATTCACATCTCGGAGCTGAGCGAGCTTGCCGTTGAACACCCGGACCAGGTGGTCAGTGTAGGCGATCGGCGCACCGTCAGAGTCATCTCTGTTAAGCCCGACCAGCGCCGCATTGCCTTTAGCCTTAGATCCGCAGAAACAGCAGCGCCCGAGGCCTAACCTCACCTAAGTCGTCCGACTCGCGGTGTCCGGTGCAGCGGCATGTCTGAGCTGCTCGCAAACCGACTCTGGCCCCGGCGGTGCGCCGGGGCCTTGTTGACCCGATCGGAGGATGCCATGGCCGACATTCGCTTGCCCGCCGTCGCCGGAATGTTCTACCCAGCGCAGCCAAGCGTTTTGCGCGAGGATATCCGGCGCTACCTGGACGCGGCTCCGCTTTCGGACCTCGAGTCGGTACGCGCAGTCGTCGTGCCGCATGCAGGCTATGTCTACTCCGGTCCAGTCGCCGCCTCTGCGTACCGGCTGTTGGGCAACCAGACGCATCCAAGGACGCGACTCCTGATCATGGGCCCCTCCCACCGGGTCTGGTTCCAGGGCGTGGCAGTCGCTGATGTAGATGGTTTCCGAACGCCGTTAGGCATTCAGGCTGTCGATCGCGACTACGTCCGGCGTCTGTGCGCCGACGGACATCCGTTCAGTGCCGCCACCGCACACCACGCAGCCGAGCACAGTCTGGAGGTACAGGTCCCGTTCATCCAGGTGGTACTACCGGAGGCCAAGATCGTGCCGATGCTCTTCGGCGACGTCGACGCGCTGGATGTTGGGGTAGCGCTGAACCGGGTCGTGTCCGATGACGATCTGCTGATCATCAGCTCTGATTTGAGTCATTACCACTCAAACGAGACCGCGCACCACCTTGACGGTCACTTCCTTAGCGCCCTGCTTGCCGGAGACTATGAGGGGGTCGCGCGAGGTGAGGCCTGCGGGCAGGCCCCCGCTCTTGCGCTTATGGCCGTCGCCGACGCGCACGGTTGGCGCCCACACTTGCTTGACTATCGTACATCCGGAGACGTCACCGGCGAGCGCCGCCAGGTCGTGGGTTATGCTGCTGTCGCCTATTCGGAGGGAGACTGAAATGACGAGATCGCGGCTTACCGAGGCGGGAGGACGCTACCTGGTGGCGCTGGCCCGCTTCACCATCGAGGACGCGCTCGGTGGATCGACTGGCGCCCCGCGGCTTCCACCGGAAGCTGAACAGGTGGAAGAGCCCGGCGCGGCGTTTGTCACGCTCACCACACAGAATGGCTCCTTACGTGGCTGCATCGGATCGCTGATCGCTCACCGCCCACTCGTCGACGATGTCCGGGCCAATGCGCTAGCCGCGGCCTTCGAGGATCCACGCTTCCCGCCCTTGGGCGCAGGCGAGCTAACCGATCTGGTCGTGGAGGTCTCAGTGCTGACGCGGCCCGAACCGATCACCTACCAAGGCCCGCACCAGCTGATCGAGCTCCTTCGCCCCAACGTGGATGGCGTTATCATCGAGCGTGGGCGACATCGAGCCACCTTCCTGCCGCAGGTATGGGAGCAGCTCCCGCTGCCCGAGGAGTTCCTTGGGCACCTCTGCTATAAGGCAGGACTCTCGTCCGACGCTTGGCGCGAGGGCGATCTGCGCATATCAACGTATCAGGTACAGAAATTCGAGGAAATACCCTAAGGTCGAGCGACAAGCACTTGAACCCGTTTTCCGACCGTGGGTCGGGTGCAACCGCTCCACAGGATCTGCGTAGATAGGGTAGACATTCCCTGTTCGGGAATCTACCGGAGAACGCTGGATCCTTTGGCAGGTGCGCCGGTGGACCAGGTACAGGATAACGGGAGGAAAGATGGACGAGATGAATGACGTGACACATGGGGTACCAGCCGAACCGCAGGCCGCTCCGGCGGCGCCGGTTCAGGCCACACCAAACCGGGCGCCGATCGCGCCCGCCCTCCAGCCGCTCAGCCCCAGCGACGAGCGCACCTGGGCTATGCTCGCGCACCTGAGCGTCTTGCTCAACCTAGTCACGGGATTCCTTGGCGTGGCGGCAGCGCTCATCATCTACCTGATTTACAAGGACCGTTCGCGGTATGTTGCCTATCAGTCGATGCAGGCTTTTCTATTCCAGCTCGTGTTCTGGGCGGGTGGCGGCCTGCTCATCGGGGTAATGTGGGCCATCGTGGGCGCGCTGAGCGCAATCCTGGTCGGGATCCTGCTCATCCCGTTCGCGGTGTTGCTGACACTGGTCTTTCTGCTGATGCCGATCCTGGCTCTTGCCTACGGCGTGGTAGGTGGCGTGCAGTGCTCCAGTGGTGAGGACTTCCGATACTGGCTGATCGGGGACTGGGCGCTTAACCTGGTGTAACAGTAGCCGCAGCGTGCCGTGAGACCACACCGAATGGCCCGCCCGGCTTGATCAGGCCGGGCGGGTCGCTCGCATAATGGGAGCCATTTCTGGACAGACCGACGCCCACACTCGCCATTATGGGTGTTCCGATCTACGACGTGACCATGGACGAGACAGTCGACTGGATCACGCGCTGGATCGCGCATAGGGGGCCAGCCCAAATCGTCACGGTCAACCCCGAGTTCCTCATGCGGGCGCGCCACGATCTGGGGTTCCTCACCGCTCTGCGCCAGGCGCATCTGTGCATTCCCGATGGGATTGGCGTCGTGTGGGCCGCGCGGCGGCGTGGGTTCCGCCTGCGCGAGCGCGTGGCGGGTTCGGATCTGGTCCCACGGCTGGCTCAGGAGGCCGCGGTCCGCGGCTGGCGTGTCTTCTTGCTCGGGGCCGCACCCGGCGTGGCCGAGAAGGCCGCAGCGGTGCTCGTCGAGCAGCATCCTGACCTCCAAATCGCCGGGTGTTACGCCGGATCCCCTGCTGTTGAGGAAGAGACTGCGATCGCCAAGCGGATCAGCCAATCGCAATCCGACCTGCTTTTCGTGGCGTACGGTGCGCCAAAGCAGGACCTCTGGCTAGACCGCAACCTGCACCGCACAGGCGCCGCCGTAGGCATCGGCGTCGGAGGTTCGTTCGACTTCATAGCCGGCATATCGCGCCGCGCGCCACGCTGGGTCCAGCGTATAGGGTTGGAGTGGTTGTACCGCCTGATGCAGGAACCAAAGCGGTGGCGCCGGCAACTGGCGCTGCCGCACTTCGCTCTTCTGGTCCTCCTTGGGCTTGACCGGCCTCAGGGCCAGCCCACCGAGACACACTGAGCCAACCCCTCCAAGTGTGGTAAGATACGCAGGCTTAACGAGAGGATCGCGCGATACACGACAGTGCTACCGGTGTCCTACGATACCTGAGGGTAAGCGCACGAGGAGACACTATGCCAACGTCGTCTGAGTCCATTGACGAGCTACTTGCCGCGGCTGAACCCCTGATCGAGCTGGCAGTTGCCGAGGACATCGGCCCCGGTGACGCGACCAGTCTCGCGACCCTGGAACCTGGCACAATTCTTCAGGGCCGCATTGTGGCCAAAGCGCCCGGCGTCATCGCCGGGCTTCCCGTTGCCGAGGCAGTCTTCCGAGCCGTTGATCAGCAGATCGCCTTTACCCCGCACGTACAGGATGGTCAGATCGTCGTGGATGGCGAGCTCATTGCTGAGGTTGTCGGCCCGGGCAGGGGTCTCCTGGCAGCCGAACGCACTGCACTCAATTTCCTCCAGCGGATGTCGGGCATCGCCACACAGACGCACAGGATGGTCTCCGCAGTTGGCACCACGGATGCAACGATCCTCGACACGCGCAAGACCGTGCCGGGCTACCGCATTCTGGACAAGTACGCCGTCCGGATGGGTGGCGGCCTCAACCACAGGATGTCGCTCTACGACATGCTCCTGATCAAGGACAATCACATTGACGGCGCCGGGGGTATCTCTGCTGCTATCAGGCGTGCGCGGACGCACCACCCAGATCTGCCCATCGAGGTAGAGGTGCGTGACATGGCCGAACTTCAGGAGGCCCTTGCCGCCGATCCGCCTCTGGATCGAATCCTGCTCGACAATATGACCCCAGCGCAGATGCGGATGGCAGTGCAACTCACTGCTGGAAGGGTACCCCTGGAGGCGTCCGGCAATGTCACACTTGATCGGCTCGCGGACATCGCGGCGACTGGCGTCGACTTCATCTCCGCAGGCAGCTTGACACACTCGGTGGTCGCGCTGGATATCAGTATGAAGATCGGCCTAGCCACGGTTGGGGATGAGAGCGCATTGGTCCAGCGAATCCGGGAGGTCAAGGCCGCACAAGGCGAACGGCTCGTGATCCTGGCCCACCACTACCAGCGCGACGAAATCGCGGCCTTGGCCGACTTCCGCGGCGACTCACTCCAACTTGCCCGCCAGGGTACCCAGACGAACGCCCAAGTGATCGCCTTCTGTGGGGTGCATTTTATGGCCGAAGTGGCGGCAATCCTTGCCAAGCCGGGCCAGCATGTACTGATACCGGATCCCACCGCGGGATGCTACCTCGCGGACACGGCCACCTCGCAGGGCGTGCAGACCGCATGGCAGGCGCTAGACGATGCCCTGGGTGCTGCGGATTCGGAGATCACACCTATCACCTATGTAAACTCTTCGGCGGACCTGAAAGCATTCTGTGGTCGGCACGGTGGGGTCGTGTGCACATCCGGCAATGCTGATCGGGTGATCCGGTGGGCCCTGGAACAGCGCCCACGCATCTTCTTCTTCCCCGACCAACACCTCGGCCGAAATACCTCTCATAGGGTCGGTATCCCGGATGGCGACATGCTGGTCTGGAACGGGCGCGTCCCACCCTCTGCGGCGTCGATTCGGGCCACGAGGGTCTATCTGTGGCCCGGTGCGTGCTGTGTCCATCGTCGTTTCAGGCCCGACCACGTCCTCGCGATTCGTGAACGTCACCCTGGCATCAAGGTGGTTGTACATCCCGAATGCACTGCCGAGGTTGTGGCATTAGCTGACGAGAGCGGTTCCACATCCCGCATCATTACCCTGATCGAGCGATCTGCACCTGGCTCCAAGTGGGCAGTCGCGACCGAAACCCGCCTGGTCTACCGCCTGCAGAGCGAGCACCCCGACCAGCTCATCATTCCATTGGCCGACGTCGCTCCGTTCTGCAGGACGATGAGCCAAACCACGCTGGCCAACCTTGCCGAGATCCTGGAGGGCCTCGAGCGGGGCGAGTTAGTGAATGAGGTGACGGTCGAACATGAGACTGCGCACTGGGCCCGGGTTGCACTCGAGCGAATGTTGGCGCTCTAGCGGTAACGAGGACGCGGATGCCACTCAGCACTGATGTTCTCGTCATCGGCTGCGGTATTGCAGGAGCGACGGCGGCGCTGCGCCTTGCACAGGACACCCAGCGGCAGGTGATGCTCATCACCCGAGCCTACGATCCCGAAGACTCAAACACGCGCTATGCGCAAGGCGGCATCGTAGCCAGGGGCCACGACGACTCGCCCGATCTGCTCGTCGAGGACATCCTGAGGGCCGGCGCGGGATTGAGCCTGCCCGCCGCCGCACGGCAGATAGCTGAGCTGGGGCCCGCTCTTGTCGAGGACGTGCTCCTGAGACAGCTTGGCGTGCCATTCCAGCGCGACGCGGACGGCAATCTGACCTATACCCGCGAGGGCAGCCACTCGGTCTCCCGCATACTGCACGTCGAGGACGCCACCGGGCACGCCATCGAGAAGGCCCTGATCCAGCGCCTGCAGCAATTGCCAAACGTGACTTTCCGCACGGGACTTACAGCGGTAGACCTGATCACTTCATCGCACCATAGCACGAATCCTCTGGACATCTACACGCCGATCACGTGCCACGGTGCGTATGTACTGGATCGAGCCGCCAACAAGGTCGATCGTGTGCTCGCCGGAGCCACCGTGTTGGCCACTGGGGGCGTGGGCAGGATCTTCAGGCACACAACGAACCCGCCCAGTGCGCGGGGCGACGGCCTGGCAATGGCCTTTCGCGCCGGCGCACGTGTCATCAATGCGGAGTACATTCAGTTCCATCCGACAACGCTGGCCATTCCCGGCGCCGACAATTTCCTCATATCGGAGGCAGTTCGCGGAGAAGGCGCCAGGCTCTACACGCCGGACGGTCGACACTTCATGGACCAGGTGTCGCCGGAATGGGGCGACCTCGCGCCTCGTGACATCGTGGCGCGGGCGATTCACCACGAGATGCTCGAACACGGCTACCCCCATGTCCTGCTCAACCTGGCCGAGGGCATGGAGCCCGAACGCATTGTCGACCGGTTCCCCACGATTTACAGTACCTGCAAGCAGGCAGGCATCGACATATCGAGGGACCCCATCCCCGTCGTCCCGGCAGCCCATTACTTCTGCGGCGGCGTGCACGTGGATCTTGTGGGGAGAAGCTCGGTAGACGGGCTGTATGCTATCGGTGAGGTCAGTTGTACAGGCGTTCACGGCGCGAATCGGCTCGCCAGCACGTCGCTTCTCGAAGGCTTGGTCTGGGGATATCGCGCGGGCGAAGACATTGCGTCGCGCCGCGACCTCGCTTCCATATCTGAGGCTTACATCCCGCCCTGGCGGGATGTAAGTGAGGGGGCTGGGGCCGATCCCGTGTTAGCTTATCGCGACTCACGCACCATTCAGAATATCATGTGGTTGTACGTCGGACTGGCACGCAACACTCATCGCCTAGCTCGGGCGCTCCAGGATCTGAACCACCTGTGGGAAGTCATCGATGGCTTCTACCGATCCACACGCCTCGCGCACTATCGTGAGGACGCGGAAGTCAGCCATTTCGTCGACCGCCACGACGTCGACGGACCGTTCCCGAGCGGTGTATCAGAGCTCTAGGTCGGTGCGTCGACTCCATAGACGTCGTGCTCGCTCAGGTAGCCGACGACTGCAGTCGTCAGCATACTCCTGCGACCAAGCTCCGCCGGCGAGTGCCCGGCTCGTAGGAGAGCTCGGATATCCGACGCGGAGATAGCAGGCGTCGTGACTTCGTCGAGCATTACCACACACGCACCATGCGCCACCAACTGGGCGATGAACGCCTGGTTGGGTGCGTAACCCGGACGGGGACAGATCGCGAGGACAGCCAGTCTCAGGATCTCATCAGGCCGGTACCACCGACCGAGCTGCGGGTCGGGCCCTGACACCAGTTCACTGCTGATGAGGAAGATCAGCCCCGTACCGGGATCAGATCGAGCGCGAAGGTGCGCCAGCGTCTCTGCGGTGTAGTTGGGTATCGAGCGGTCTCGCACAAGCTCAGCCTCAATCGCACTCGCGCGCACACGCTCAGTAGGCAGCTCCAGCTTCTCAGCGACCTCGTTGGCAGCCAACGTACACATCGCAAGCCGGTGGCCATACGTGTCCGGTATCCTCTCTTTCGCGGCGCCTACCGGATTGCGCCGATAGACCGGCACCAGCAGCACCTCCGCAATGTGATAGCCGCGACGTTCCAGAGCGCGGGTCGATTGCGTCACCATCTCGACGTGCCCCGCGTGGATCGGGTCCGCCGACAGGCCAAAAATGAGCGTGTGAGCGGCACTGTTGGTCGCATTCGAGCCGGGGAGCGGACCGCGGGCGAGTCGCCCGTTCTGGTCGCGGTGAATCGGATTCGAGTTGGGGAGCAGCACACCGCCGCCCTGTGCAATGCACCGGCGGCCCACGTTACGCTGCCTGTAGGCGCGCCAACTCGGTACGCACCCGTTGCGCCATCCGCCGTGCGCGCTCCGGGGCATCCCCGATATGTGCCCCAACGTCAAATAGTGCCAGGATCGCGTCCTCACCCAAGTACCTACGCACGCTCGCATCACGGCTCAGCATCGCGGGCAGTGGGTTCACCGGGTCGCCGGCCTGCACCGCTCTCCAAGCAGCCATAGCGTGACCACGGATCACTTCGTGCATCTCTTGACGATTCGCTCCTTGGGTCACGAGCACCATCAGCAGCCTCTCTGTGGCCGCGAAGTCGCCATAGAGCGCCAGGTTCCGCGCGATCGCGCCCTCGTAGACCTGCAACCCGCTCAGGATGGCCTTGGCCGTGCTAAGGATCTCATCCACGGCCAGGAACGCGGATGGCAACACCTCGCGACGGTTACCCGAGTCATCGAGCGTGCGCTCAAGCAACGAATGGGCAGCATTGTCCCAGGCTACGCGGGGAAGCGTGGCAACATAACGGGCTAATGAGTCGATATTCTCGGACAACACGGGATTGCGCTTGAACGGCATCGCGGATGACCCGACCTGTCGGGAGCCGAAAGGTTCGCCCCACTCACCCACCGACGGGGACTGCAAGAACCGCAGATCGAAGGCGAACTTGTAGAGCGAGCCAGCTACACCCGCGAGCACATTCAGAACCAACCAGTCCTGCTTGCGCGGATAGACCTGCGTCGCGACATCGAACGGCGGCAGCCCCAGCTCGGTCATGACTCGATTCTCCATAGCCTCCGGCGTCACACCTGTGCCCATCAGCAATGCGGCATAGGAGGCCGATGTGCCTACCGCTCCTTTGATGCCCTTCCCCCGGAGGTCCCGGCGTACACGCGTGAGCTCACCATAGTCCATCAGCAGGTCCTGGGCATACTGCGCCAGCCGATACCCTACGGTTGTCGGCTCGGCAGGCTGCAGGTGTGTGAACGCCATACAGACCTGGTCTGAGCGACCGTCGACCAACTCAGCCAACGTCAAGAGCAGGTCGTGCAAGCTGCGTACGAGCAGGTCGAGTGAGTCGGAGATCCTCAGGACCTCCACGTTGTCCGATATGTCCATACTCGTAGCGCCGAGATGGATGATGCCGCCACCGATCACGCACTGCTCGGAGTAGACTTTGACCTCCGCCATAAGGTCGTGACGGATCTCCGCCTCGATCGCTGCCGAACGCTCGATATCGACATCGTTCTGATGTGCGCGCAGGTCCGCCAGCTGGACATCCGTCACCAGTCCGGCTTCGCGCTGCGCCGTTGCTAGCGCCACCCAGACCCGCCGAAACAGGCGCCGCTTGTTGACCTCGGACCAGACCTCATGCATCGCGACGCTGCCATAGCGCCAAGTGAAGGGTGAAAGATAAGTGTCATGGCCGAAAATGAGATCAGGCATTCCCGCTCCTCTCACCCTATAGAACGATAATCTGATCGCGTTCGGGTCCCACAGAGACAAAGCGAACAGGGACTCCGGCTAACTCACCTATCCGGGTCACGTAACGCTTGGCCGCGTCAGGCAGATCATCCCAGGAACGTGCCCTGCTCGTATCGGTCCGCCAGCCAGCCCAGGTCTCGTAGATCGGCTCGACCTGCTCCTGGATCGCCGTATCGGGCACGTAGTCCAGCACCTGATCGCCCATTCGATAGCCCGTGCAGAGTTTCAGGGCGTCGAAGTGGTCGAGAACATCGAGCTTGGTTACCGCGATTCCCGTGAATCCGTTGAGCCAGCCCGCGTAGCCGATGGCCACACCATCGAACCAGCCGCACCGCCGAGGGCGACCAGTTGTCGCGCCATACTCCTCTCCGATCCGCCGCAGTTTTTCACCGACCTCGTCGAACAGCTCCGTGGGAAAAGGCCCGCCGCCAACCGAGGTGGAGTACGCTTTGACGATACCCAACACCTCGTCAATGGCCCTGGGTGGGACACCTGCCCCCACGCATCCTCCCCCCGCCGTGGGCGATGAGGAAGTCGTGAATGGATAGATGCCCCAGTCGAGATCGCGCATAACGCCCAACTGCCCCTCCAACAGCACACGGTGTCCAGATCTCACCGCATCGCGCACCAGCGGCAGCCCGTCCACGACGCGCGTGCCCACCGCGTCGCGCCACCCGGCGCACAGCGTCATTAACGCATCGACCGTCACCTCCGCGATGCCATAGAAGGCGAGTTCCCGGTTCTTCGGCGGGACGAGCATTTCCAAACGGGTACGCAGCCGGGCCGGGTCCAGCACGTCGCCCACGCGGATACCCTGCCGCGATGCCTTGTCGGCATACGCCGGGCCTATGCCGCGCTTTGTCGTGCCCACCTCCCAACCGTCTTTGCGGGCATCCTCCTCAGCACCATCCAACTGTCGGTGGAATGGCAGAATGACGTGGGCACGCCGGTCAATCCAGAGATTGCTCACGTCGACGCCTGCCTGGTGCAGAGTGGCCATCTCCGCAAGCAGCGTGTCGAAGTTCACCACAGTGCCCGCTCCGATCAGGCACCGTGTCGCCGGGTTGAAGATCCCTGATGGCACAAGGTGCAACGCGAACTTGCCATAGTCGTTGATGACTGTATGGCCTGCATTGTCGCCTCCCTGAAAACGGACCACCAGGTCCGCTCGTTGCCCCAGATAGTCAACGATGCGGCCCTTTCCCTCATCGCCCCACTGCGCCCCAACAACCGCTGTCACCGGCATAGCACGCCTCCCAGTCTGGGCAATGCCCGCGGAATCCACAGCGGGCTTCGCCCTCTCCCAAAAGCATGAGCAAGGCGCCCCGCCGCCTTCGGGTGCCTAGCCTCCCTATTATAGCCGATTGCCCCGCGGTTGAGCCGGTCGGCTGCTTCGACATCCGTCGCCTTTGCCCCCGGAGAGCTGGACGCTACAATGGGGTCAAGGGATCGCTGTAACCTGACCGGATGCAAAGGGAGCTGTGTACCACAGAATCGCACTGAGATATGGGCTCATAAGCCTGCTCGCCGCAAGTGCCGTGGCGTGCGCCGTCTCGCCGGCGCCGACGCCCACCGCAACCGCTACACCGCGCGTGCATACGCAGCCCGCGACCGTCACAGCGGCACCCTCACGCGTGCCGACAACGACCGCATCACCGATCCCTGCAACGTCGACGCGTCGCGCCACGCTCACCCACCCAACCGTAACGGTGGCCGCCGCGGCGACCACGGGGCTCACAGGGTCCCCAACACCAGCGCCGACTACAGTTGCGCCAGCCACTCCTGAGCCGGTAACGCCCACGGGATCCCCAACCCTAACGGTCGCCCCCACGGGCACTCCTCAGCCCGACCAGCCGCTTGCCAGGCCGGCGGGTCTGCTCCGCGCCTACGAGACGACGCTAACGCTGCAAACCTATGGCTATGAGGCTGCCTTCCAGTCAACGACGCCCGACGATCCGATCTACCCTTACCCAAGGATGGATGCGGCTAGGGTCGGGCCGCCCGCGCCACGGAGCTATCAGGCGCTCGTACTCGAGAACGACTACGTTATTGTGACGGTGTTGCCTCAGTTGGGTGGACGCATCTACCGGTGGATCGACAAAGCAACAGGTCGTCACCTGCTCTACGAGAACCCGGTGGTGAAGCCCACACAGTGGGGGTATCGCGGGTGGTGGCTGGCTGCGGGCGGCATTGAGTGGGCATTTCCGGTTGAGGAGCACGGCCTTAACGAATGGCGTCCGTGGGCCTACACTGTGGCGCAGACAGCGCGCGGCATCGTCATCACGGTCAGCGACACCGAGGATCGCACCGGCGTCACAGTGGGGGTCGCAATCTCCCTCGACGCTGAGCACAGCTATCTTACCATCGCCCCGTGGGCCAAGAACGCCACCGGCACACCCCAATCGTACCAACTGTGGCTCAACGCGATGATAACACTGGGAGACAACCGGGTTGGCGCACGCACCCGCGTGATCCTCCCTACAGACCAGGTCATTGTCCATTCCACAGGCGACGGCGCGTTGCCCGGGCCGTGGCAGCCCCTGGCCTGGCCAATCTACGGGGGCCGTGATCTGAGTCGCTACGGGACGTGGAGCAACTACCTCGGCTTCTTCGTTCCTCACGTGTCTGAAGGCTTTGTGGCCCTGTACGACGAGGACGCCGACCAGGGCATCGTCCGCACGTTCAACCCGGGATGGCCCGCAGGCACGAAAATCTTCGGTCCGGCAACGCTCCCACCATCGCTGTGGACCGACGATGGCAGCAGCTATATCGAGCTCTGGAGCGGGGCAACAGCGACCTTCGCCGACTATGCCACCCTACAGCCGGGGGCAAGCGTGGGGTGGACCGAGCGCTGGTATCCGGCACAGGGCATCGGGAGTGTCCGATCAGCAAATGCCGTCGCAGTCCTGAGCCTCTCCGAGGTCGGTGGGACCGTCGAAGTCGGTACCGCTGTCACCGCGCCGACGACAGGGGAACTCACCCTATACGTGGGTGGAGCTGCATCCACATCCTGGAGTCTGGCGCTCTTGCCAGGACAGGCATTCCGCAGCTTCTGGAATCGACCAGCGGGAACCGAAGAGCCACTGGGGCTCAGGCTGCGCTCCACGGCTGGCGAGTACTTGATCCAGACGGGCGCTGTGCCCTAGGTGGGCCTAGTTCCGACCGAGGAAACGCCGCAACCACGAAACGTGCTGTCTGTCGGGCGCGGGACAGGCATCTTGGTCGCTTAGCCCTGCTGGAACCGCGCAGTTGGCGAGCGCACGCTCAGCCGCCACGGCGACGTGCCGGACACCGTCGTCTCTCAGGTGCTCCAACACCCTCCGTACCTGAGGTGTATTGCCATCCAGAGAGCTCAACGCGTGCGCCAACGCAGCACGGAGATAGGCATTGTTGTCGCTCGCAAGGGGCAGCAGCTTGTCTATCATCCGCGGATCGCCAACAAGACCGATCGCCTCCACGGCAGCGGGCCGCACGAGCGGGCTCTCGTCCTCACGTGCCATCTTGAGTAGCAGCGGGGCAGCTTCGCGATCCTTGAGGAGGCCCAAGGTGAGCGCCGCGGTGCGACGCAACCGCGGGTCTGATGCTTTCAGGAATGGTCGAATCATAGGCACGGCGGCGCGGTACCCGAGGTGCCCCAGGCTCTTCATCGCGCAGAGCTGCAGCGACCTGCTCTTCTCATCCTTCAGAGCTGCTAGCAGGGCATCGGCGGCCTGCACGTCGCCCATCTTGCCTAGTGCCTTGGCAGCCAGAGAGCGTACTCCCACGTAGCCCTGCATTACCTGGATCAGCACCGGCACCGCTCCCTTTGCGCCCATCTCGCCCAAGGCGACGACGAGGGTCTTCACCACAGGCAGATCGCGCTGATTGGGTTCGAGCAGGTAGCCCTCGAGCACAGCTACCATCGCCGGAACGGCATCGTGCGCCTCAAGCCGCCTCAGTGCAATGACCGTCGTCCGGCGGATGCGGGGATCGGGTGTCTCAAGGCACGGGAGCAGCATCGCCCCAAGGTCCGGTATCTCCAGCTTGCCAATGGCGTTGATAGCAGCCCGGCGGACATAGAAGTTGGGATCGTCCAGCGCACGAACCAGCGCTCCCTGAGCCTGCTTCGCCTGCATCTGACCCAAGGCAATAGCTGATGCCCGTCGGACAAATGAACTGGAGTCTCGGAGGCCGTCGATCAAGGGGAAGATCGCTCTGACATCGCCAAGACGTCCCAACGCATCGGCACAGGAACTGCGAACGTAGGTGTTGACGTCGTCCTGCAACCGCGTGATCAGCGCCGGTGCGGCTTCCTGCGCCTCCAGTTTACCCAGGTCTTCGGCAGCCTGGGAACGCATCCTGGGATTGGGGCTCGTGAGCGATTCGACCAAACGCGAAACCGCAGCGCTTCGATCCGAAGTGTTGTTATGAATCATATTTCACCTTTGTCCCTTATGTTGGCACGGCCGTAGCCGAGCACCAGCAGTATATCACAAGGGAAAAAGAAAAACAACGCCTCGCAAATTACGATCTGAGCAGCCGCGCAGGGGTGCGTGAACGTACCGTTGCCGCCACTGATGAGGTCATATGAGTGCTCAGCTCAGGGATAGGGGGCTGAACAGGGGTTCTCAGAGCCGCGTGAGCTGAGCGATGAGCATGTCGAGTGCCAGTTCCGTAGGCACCTCACCGCGCTTCACTGCCACATCGGTGCGGTATAGGAGGCGGTAGGCATCTCGAAGCTGACCCGCTGTGAAGCGACCTGCCTGCGCGTAGATCTTGCTGACCACAAAGGGGTGGAGCTTAAGCCTGGACACGATCTGCGCTTGTGTATGTCGACGATCACTCATCCAACGTACCTGGAGCAGTAGCCGAAACTGGCGCACCACCATCCCGAAGATGCCCAAGGGATGCTCTCCCACTTCCAGCAACCGGTGCAGGTGAGTAGCTGCGAGACTCGCGTCCCGCTGTCCCAGTGCATCCACCATCTGAAAGATCACATCCGCAGATTGCACGTAGGGAACCATCACCAGCACATCGTCAACCGTGACCGTGACGCCCTGTCCAACATAGAGCAGCAGCTTTTGAACCTCCTGATCAAGCAACAGCAGGTTCATCCCGATGTTCTGTGCCAGGAGCAAAGCTGCCCGAGGCTCGATCTTTGCCCCATAGCGCTCAGTCCGCTCGCGAATCCATTGCGGCAGGTCGCGCGTGTCAGGCAACGCACAGAGCACCACCTCAGCTCCGAGCGCAGCAGCAGCGCTCAACACGGGATGCCTCTTGGGAAGGGTACGGTCCTCGTCGAAGATCAGGCACGTCGTCGACGGTACCATCGGCAGGAAGTCGGCGAGCTCCTGCACGTCATCACCCTTCAGGGCCGCCAAGACATCGCGCGCGATGACTACACGGACCTCTCCCAGAAAGGGCACTGTGAGACAGGCGCGCCGCATATCACCCATCGACGCGTTACCTTCGAGTGTCTCGGTATTGATATCACCGAAATCAGGGGAGAGGCCCGACCTATCGACAGCTGCAGCTAACGCTTCGCGGCGGAGTACAGCGTTCTCCCCGTGGAGAATGTGAAGCATGGAGTCAAGCCCAGCCTGGGGAGCGCATCCGGCTCAATCCTGGGATGCCCGAACCTGCCGCGTGTGCACACGTACGCGGCGCAACCCGCCCTGGAAGTCGGTGAAGAACGAGGAGATCTCAGTGTCGCCGAGATCGGGATTGGTCATCCAGTTCGTCTGTACCCAACGCGCCACCGGCTCCGCCGCAGCGAGAGCCGCGGCATTGAGCAGCACGACCTGTGGAAGCCGCTGGACAAGGTCCGAGAGACCCCGCCTGGAGCGTCGACCATAGCCCAAGCCCAGGAGCGAGGCCAGCGTAGTCATCATCGCAGTAATCACGAGGTTGGTCCCACAGTTCTCGTGGACCGCGAGCCAGGCCTCCCCTGCCTGTAACGCAGTAAGGGCTTGCCGGACAGCTGGGATAACTTCGTCCGCTGTTAGCGAGGAGTAAAGCGCAAAGCCCATCGGGCCAGAAATCCCCATCACCCGCGCGCCTGGATATTGCTGGGTCAACAGGTTAATCGTCGCGTGCTCCAGCGCATGGTTCCGCTGGATCTTACCGAACAAACGCTGTAGCGGCCTTGGCAGCCGCAAGCAGTTCGCCCTTGCTGGGCTCGACACGTTCCGTAGCTCCATCGTCAATTCGCTCCCCCACGATCCAGAACTGTCTCATCAACGGGAAACGCGATCAGCACAAGGCGATTCGCCAAGCTGCCATAGGGATGGCAAGTGACCAAGGTCAGGCGTTCGTCCAGCGTCTCCTGAATATACCGCGCATTCTCCAGACGAACAGACAGAGGCTGTCCAGCCTCGCGCAGGATGTACTTCTGGTCAACTTTGTAGACATATACGTTTCCATCCGTTCCATCGACAAAGATCTGCGCTCCAGGCTCGACCCTGTATAGATCGCGAAATACCTCTCCCCCGGACGTATTGTGGCCATTGAGGACGGTGTTGCCCGCAACGCCCAACGCCACGGACGTGTTATGCCAGCCGATCCGTCGCCCATCGGGCACATCCCAGATCGCTTGGCTTTGCCCGTTCACGGTCGTCATCTTCCAGCCTATTGGGATGACGGGCGCTTCGAGGTCGATGCTGGGGATCGAGAGGCTGGTCGGAGCAGTGCCCGACCACACGACGGTCGGAGTTGCTGTAGGAGTGGGGGTGGGCGTGAACACAGGCGTGGCCCGCGGCGTGTCAGACGGAGTCAACGCAACAACCCGCGAGTTCGGCGTCGAAGAAGGCGCTGCAGGTGGCGGCGTGCTCTGATCACCGTCATTTGCCGGAAGCAGCACAACCGGCGTAGTACGTGGCGCCTCATCTGTGCTCAACACCGGTGCTGTAGGAATGCGACGGGTGTAGAGCTGCGTCTCAACGTATAGCGCCAGCCGTGGGACAGTGAGCACCCCGGCCAGCACGATCAGGGCAATGCCACCAAACAGCAGGAATCTAGCAAGTCGCCGTCTCGCCATCGCCTGCGACCCTACGCGTCAGTCCTCCGCACTTTCCTGATATACCTCGGGTTTCAGCACACCGATATAGGGCACATTCCGGTACTGCTCGGAATAGTCCAGGCCATAGCCCATCACGAACTCGTTGGGAATCTCGAAGCCGACGAAGTGCACCGGCACATCGATCTCGCGGCGGCTGGGTTTGTTAAGCAAGGTGGCTACGCGCACGCTGGCTGGATTGCGGGCAGCGAAGTTTCGCAAGATGTAATCCAGCGTGTGCCCGGTATCGACAATGTCCTCTACGATGACCACGTGTCGGCCCTCAATGCTGGAAGCGAGATCCAGCAGAATACGGACGACGCCGCTGCTCGTCGTGCCTGTGCCGTAACTTGAGATCTCCATGAAGTCGAGTTCGTGCCGGAACGTGAGCTTGCGGGTCAGGTCCGCCAGGAACATAAAGGCGCCTTTGAGGATGCAGACAAGAATCGGAGGATCGTCGTCGCTGTAAAGCGCATTCATCTGCTCCGCCAGCACAGCGATGCGGTCGCTGATCTCTTCTTCCGTGACCAGCACATGCTCGATGTCGCTGAACATAGACATACCGGACCTCACTTCTGGTAGACTCGGGGCTTCAACGCAGCAATGTAGGGCAAGGTGCGAAAGCGGTCCGCATAGTCCAGACCGTAGCCAACGACCCACACGTCAGGGATCGAGAAGCCTAAGTAGTGCAGCGGGACCTCCACCTTGTGGCGATCCGGCTTTGACAGCAGCGCCGCCGTACGCAGTGATGCAGGCTCGCGCGCCTCAAACAAGCGGTAGAGATAGCGCAGCGTGTAGCCGGTATCCAGGATATCCTCAACAATCAGCACGTGCTTGCCCGCCACATCCGCGCGTGTGTCCATGATCAGGCGGACCGCACCTGTAGCCTCCGCTTTGTCGGCGTAACTGGACAGCGCGATGAAATCCACGCGATGCGGGACCGTCAGTCGTCGCGCAAGGTCAGCGAGGTAGATGAATGATCCCTTGAGAACGCCAACCAGCAGGAAATCCTCGTTGCGAATTCCGTGGTAATCTGCACTGATCTGATCCGCCATCTCCTGGACACGGTTCTGGATGGTAGGTTCATCGAGCAGAATGTAGTCTACGGAGTCAGGAACTGGCACACCCATCGCTGCTTCCCTCCACGGGGGCACGCCGGGGAACTTCGTGATGCTCACGACAGCGCGCCTGATACACTTCCATCGCCCCGACCAGGAGCACGGGGTCCTCATAGCACGCCGGCGCACCCTCAATCAAGCGCTGGGTTCGGCTAGCCGGATGCCCGCACACAACACAAATCGCCTGCAGCTTGTCCACACGTTCCGCGATCGCCAGCAGTTGCGGTATTGGGCCAAAGGGCACGCCGCGGAAGTCCATATCCAGACCGGCGCATATGACCCGCTTCCCACGATCAGCCAATTCGTTGCACAGGCCGATGATATCCTGCGTGAAGAACTGGACCTCATCAATGGCAATGACATCAGCTTCCGGGGCAAGGAGGCTCCGAATCTCGTCACACCCGGCAACCGGAATCGCGTCGATCTTCAGGCCATTATGTGAGGCGATGGCGGTGTGAGCATAACGCGTATCGATCTGGGGCTTGAAGACCTGGACTCGCTGGCGCGCGATCTCCGCTCTACGCAAGCGCCGGATAAGTTCCTCCGTCTTGCCGCTGAACATGCTGCCACAGATGACCTCAATCCATCCGGAACTGGTATCTGTCAGCATAGCCACTCCCAGTTGATAGAAAAAAAAGAGGCAGGGGGGTGTCCCCTGCCTCGTTGGTTCACCGTTACGCGGCTGCTGCCGCTGGGGCTTCCTCTGTGCTTGCAAGCCCCGCCGCGGGCATCTCATCACCCGGTAGGACGAAGCCTCGCGCTCGCAGGCCCTTCTTGATGTCGGCAAGCGCCTTCAGGCCCACGCCCTTGATGCTGGTAAGGCCATCGTCACCCTTCTCGGTCAAAAGAGCCAATAGGTCGCCGACTTTCGCAATACCGGCCTCGGCAAGGACCCCCTCAAGTCGCGAGGCGAGCTCCAGCGACGCCAGTGGCAGCTCCGGCGAGGTTCGAGAAGCCTTCTGCCGCTCGACTTCCTGGATGGTGTCTTCGCGGGCCCGAAGACGCCGCATGAACCGGTCCACCTGACCCTCGGTGTCGACGATGCGCTGCTCGCCCGAGTAGAACGGGTGACACACCGAACACACATCGGTGCGGATCTCGGGAACGGTGGCGCCAGTTGTCCAAGTGTTGCCACAAGCGCAGATCACCTGCGCTTCAGGATACCACTTCGGATGGAGATCGGCTTTCATGCCCCCACCTCCATCGTCGCCACAACGTTGACGCGCTTGCGACCGCGAACCACATCGAACTTCACCACCCCATCCACCAGCGAATAGAGCGTATAGTCTTTGCCCACACCCACGTTCACACCCGCCTTGAGGTGCTCTCCAACCTGCCGCACAATGATGTTGCCTGCGCGGACGCGCTCACCGCCGTATCTCTTGACACCACGCCGCTTGGCGTTACTGTCGCGCCCGTTGGTCCCGGTAGCTTTCTTCCGTGCCATCGCTATGCTCCTTTTACGATCTCATCAATGCGCAAGCGCATATACGTCTGACGATGGCCCATTCGGCGCCGATAGCGCTCCTTCGGCTTGTACTTGAAGATGTGAATCTTCGGTCCTTGGAACTCATCCAGGACTGTGGCCCGGACCATTGCCCCATCCACTCTAGGGTGTCCTACCGACACGCCATCCTCAGCCGCCAGCAGATAGACCTCGCCAAGCTCGACCTGTGCGCCGACCGCGTAAGGGAGACGCTCCACAATGAGCTCATCCCCAACAGATGCTTTGTACTGATGCCCCCCGGCCCTGATGACTGCGTACACGTCTTTCCTCCCCATTACACAATAGGCGCCGAGCCCTCGCAGGGTCGGCAGCCAAAGCATTATAGCCAGGACGGCGGAATTGTCAACCAAAATACGGCTCACGCTCGACCGCCTCGCGGCTACCGTCCCGATTCCCCACCCATCTATTCTACCACAGGCGCAGGCGTTTGCCTTTTGGCGCACTTTAGGGTAGAAAGAGTCCGATCTCCCTTGCGATAGAATGTATGTTCTGATATCATGGGAGAAGGGACATCAAATGCCAAGACAAGAGACGCGTTGGGTCTGCCAGCAGTGCAACTGGAGCTATGCTCGCCAGATGGGCAAGTGTCCAAACTGCGGCGCCTGGGACAGCCTCGTCGAGACGTTGCTCGATCCGGAGCCAGACTTCCGCACAGCAACGGCCTCACCCTTTGGCGCATCCATCCCACAGCCACTCAGTCAGGTCGAGATCGGGGCAATCCCACGCATCCCCGTGGCTATGGGGGAGTTCGCGCGCGTGCTCGGTGGCGGACTTGTCCCGGGCTCGATCGTGCTCATCGGTGGCGAGCCCGGCATTGGCAAGTCCACGCTCCTGCTCCAAGTCGCGGCGATGCTTGGCTCCGAGGCGTTACCCGTACTCTACGTGTCTGGCGAGGAGTCCCCGCAGCAGATCCGCATGCGTGCCGATCGTCTGGATATCGGCGGTGACCCCCTCCATCTCCTGTCCGAGACTGAGGTAGGGGCGATCCTGGCGCAGGCCGACGCGATGGCGCCCCGTCTACGTGCGCTGGTCATCGACTCGATTCAGACTATGCACACCGAGGACCTTACGTCAGCCTCCGGCAACGTCAGCCAGGTACGCGAGACCGCCAGCCGCTTCCAGCGCTGGGCGAAGCTGCGCGGCGTGCCCGTTTTCCTCGTGGGTCATGTGACCAAGGAAGGTGCTATCGCGGGTCCCAAGGTGCTGGAGCACATTGTCGATACCGTGCTTTACCTCGAAGGAGACCCTTTCCACGCGTATCGCCTGCTGCGCAGCGTAAAGAACCGATTCGGGGCGACGTCAGAGGTTGGCGTCTTCGAGATGCAGGCCAAAGGCATGATCGAGGTGCTGAACCCATCGGAGGCCTTCCTGGCGGAACGGATGGTCAACGTCCCTGGGTCAGCCGTTGCTATCACAATCGAGGGCACGCGGCCGCTTCTCGTGGAGGTGCAGGCTCTGGCGAGTCCCACAAGCTTCGGCAACCCGCGCCGTACAGCCAATGGTCTGGACTATAACCGGCTACTGCTGACCATCGCGGTGCTGACGCGGCGCGTTGGGCTGAACCTTGGAGAGCAGGATATCTTTGCCAATGTCGTCGGTGGGCTGCAGGTCGAGGAACCCGGTGCCGATCTTGCCGTCGTCATTGCCCTCACCTCCAGCCTCTGGGACCAACCTGTACCAGCCGATATGGCCCTGGTCGGTGAGGTCGGTCTATCAGGCGAGGTGCGCTCGGTAGGTCAGTTGGAGCCGCGGCTGAACGAAGCGGCGCGGCTCGGATTCCGCAAGGCCATCATCCCTCGAAGGTTGGGGCGTACACCGTTTGCCCCGCCCAAGGATCTCGAGACCGTCCCGGTTCGTTCGGTTCGGGAAGCCATAGACGTTGCCCTGGGACCACGCGGGAAAGGGCGCGGGAGTCAATCCGACACATGACCAAGCGAAGTTCGTCCTCAGCCCCTCGCAAACGCGCGACCAGCAGCAGGCGGACCACTGGAAGACGCAAGCCGCAGCCTACCCTCTGGCAGCGCCTTAGTCACGATCAGAAGCTCGATATCCTGGGCTGGATCCTGGCAGTTCTGGCAGCGCTGACCATTCTCAGCATGGTATCGGCACAGCAGGGCGTTCTTACACGTTGGTGGATTGCGCTACTACAACAGGCCTTTGGGTGGGGACGTTTTGTCGTTCCGCTCTTTCTGGGCGCTATCGGCCTCTGGTTGGTGCTCCGAGACTTTGGCGATCGGATGCCCAGACCCGCGCCTGAGCAGATCATCGGCGCGACCCTAGGGTTCTTCGTCGTCCTGACCACGCTCCATGTTGCGGCAAGCTTCTCCTGGCCCGAGGTCAACATCCAGAACCTGGGGAAGTCAGGGTACGGCGGCGGCCTGCTTGGCGCACTGCTCCTGGGAACGGGCCGAAACTGGCTCGGGCCGGCGGGCGTCATCTTCGCGCTGATCATCGGATGGATCGCCGTGATCGCTCTTGTTGCCAAGCTATCACCTGCTGAGGTAACTCGGCGGATCGCGGAGTGGCGCTCCCACCAACTCAATGCGGGAGTGGGCAATGAGTCAGCCATCGATATCGCGCAGAAGCCACTCCCTAGCGAGCTTCTCCCCTCCCCTATGGCGCTTGGGGGCAACGATGGGGCCAGCGCTGCGCGCGGGCCAGTGGTACTTGGAGGCCCCGAACCTATGCGCACATCGAAGGGTAGCGGTGCGTCGGTCGGAACGGGTACGCCTGTTGGACCAGGTATGCAGGCCCAGGCGAGCGGAGGCTTGCCGTCATCCGAGATCAGCATCACGCCTATGGCCGTTGGTACCCAACTCTGGCGCTTGCCCGTGATGACGGAAATCCTCAAAGAGGGCAGTGAGCAAAACTACAGCGAGGATTTGATTCGCAAGCAGGTCCGCATCATCGAGGAGACTCTGGTCAGCCTTGCTGCACCGGTAAGGGTTAGCGAGATCAACCAGGGACCCGTCGTAACGCAGTATGGAGCCGAGCCGCTCTTTATTCCCGGTCGCGGAGGCAAGACGACCAAGGTCAAGGTCAGCAAGATCGCTAACCTCGCCGACGACCTGGCCTTGGCGCTCTCAGCCAGGAGCATACGGATCCAGGCGCCAATCCCAGGCAAGAACCTGGTCGGCATTGAGGTGCCCAACGAAGAGGCAGCAATTGTAGCGCTCCGCGACGTTATGGACTCGGACAGCTTCTCGCAACTCAAGGGAAGGCTCCGACTGGGTCTGGGACAGGATGTGTCGGGACAGGCTGTGGCTGCCGATCTCCGGGCGATGCCGCACCTCCTCATCGCCGGTGCCACCGGGGCCGGGAAGTCTGTCTGCGTCAACTCCATCATCACAGCGCTTCTCCTGCAGAACTCGCCGGACACGTTGCGCATGATCCTCGTCGATCCAAAGCGCGTCGAGCTGACGCAGTACAACGGCATTCCCCACCTGCTCGCGCCTGTGGTGATGGACGTGGATCGCGTGGTGCCTACACTCCGCTGGGTCACGCGGGAGATGGACTCACGCTATCGCCGATTTGCCAGCGTGGGAGCGCGGAACATTGATGACTACAACCAGCGGATAGCCACTTCAGGCGGATCGCTTTCTGACGCACCGATTCCCTATATCACCGTCCTCATCGATGAGCTCGCCGATGTCATGATGCAAGCGCCCGACGAGGCCGAGCGCGTGATCTGCCGGCTTGCGCAGATGGCGCGCGCAACAGGCATCCATCTGATCATCGCGACACAGCGACCTAGCGTGGATGTCGTCACCGGCCTGATCAAGGCCAACTTCCCGGCACGCATCGCATTTGCCGTCGCCTCGTCGGTCGACTCCCGCGTCATCCTCGACATGCCCGGAGCGGAGCGGCTGCTCGGGCGGGGCGATATGCTCTTCGCGCCGCCCGACGTCAGCCAACCCCTGCGCTTGCAGGGCGCGCATGTCTCGAACCAGGAGATCGATACCCTGATCAGATACTGGCAAACGGCGGTCGATCCCGCGACCTTGCGACGCGACGAGCAACTCCCACAGGTTGACTTCAACATTTCGGAAGCCACGCAACCCAAGTTGTTCCCGACCTTCGACGAGCCGAAGTCCTCAACATTCCAGTTCGAGGATGAGCTCCTGCCTGCGTGCGTGGAGATCTTCCTCGCCGAGAATCGGGCCTCCACCTCACTGCTCCAACGTCGACTGCGCATTGGCTATACCCGAGCCGCCAGATTGGTGGAGCTGCTGGAGGAGATGGGGATCATCGCTGACGAGATGCAGGGACAATCACGGAAGGTGAACCGGGTAGTAGCTGAAGAACTGCTGCGGTCCATCAACGTAGGGGAACCGACGGCACCCGATGACACGGCCCCGTTCTAGCAGCGGCCTCGCACGATGAAACAACCTCAGCAGGATCGACGGCGTTTCTGGCGGATCGTTGGTGTCGCCTTGGCCATCACCGTGGGTCTAGCCCTGATCTATGTGAGTCTTGGCCCGGATTCCTCGATCGGCGCATGGTCTGATGCGCTCTGCGCGTCGGCGATGCTCTTGGCGATGGCGAGCGCCGCGCCCATCGTTTTCGATGTGGGGCGCGGACTCACGCTGGCCGGTCGGATGGTATCGAGGAATGGAGAGGGCAACGCCGATGCAACGTCGACGGCGTTGAGCGATGAGCACCGCAAGCGCGAGAAGGGCATGACAGTCACCTTTGCCCTCGCCTTGGCGGCTCTGCTAGTCGGCATCGCCAGTATCGCCGCGAGCCTCTGGTGAACCACACAGAGTAGAGTAGACATGGCCGCAAGACCTATCCCCTATGCCAAGATCAGAGCGTGGCTCTTCGACCTGGATGGAACGCTGATGGATACCGACGACCAGGCCGTAGAGGCGTTAGCGCATCGCCTCCGCCTGCTAGGCCACGTCGCCGCGCACGACCTGGCACGACGGCTGGTGATGATCAGTGAATCACCGCTTAACCACGTGTTGACGCTTGTCGACGTGCTCGGCATGGACACTCTCGCTTTCACGTTGCGGCGCCGACTCAGTCGGGGCATCAAGCCGACATTTCGCCTTATCACTGGCGTGGAGCTCTTGCTGGAGCACCTCGCGTGTCAGGGCAATCTGGCAGTGGTATCCACGCGCTCGGCCCCCGATGCCGAAGCCTTCCTGGGGCAACACGGTCTCAGTCCCCTCTTCGCGCTTTGCGTGACCCAGGAGACCACCAGACGCCTGAAACCTCATCCCCAACCCGTGGCACACGCCGCGAAGACCCTGGGACTCGCACCTTCGGACTGCGTTATGGTTGGGGACACACCGGCAGACATGCGCTCGGCGCGTCGTGCAGGCGCTTGGGCGATCGGCGTGTTGTGTGGCTTCGGCGAGGCAGCTGAGTTATGGCGGGCCGGCGCCGATCAGGTCGTCGCCTCCACTGGCGATGTGCTATCTCTCGTCACCTCCGAGGTCGGTGCCTAAGGCTCATACTCAATAGTTGTGGGCGCGAGAGCTCGCACGGAGGACCGAAATGCATCAGCTCTGGCCGAAGCGTAGCATGAGTCGGCTTATCTTTGCTGGACTGCTCCTCAGCGCATGCCGCGAGACCCTCTCGCCAACACAGATCGCCGGTTCTGACGCGGCGCCCGCAGATAGCCCTACGACGCCGCTACCTCCACATACGCCCGAGGTAGAGCTGGATTCCACCGAGGCACAGCCGGAGATCGATGAGGAGGAGCGGCTCGACGAGCGCCTTGAGATGGTCCGGAGCACGATTGGGGCACGGGGCGTCACCGATGCGGACATCCTAGAGGCGATGCGGCGGGTGCCTCGGCACCGCTTCGTGCCCCCATCCTATCTCGATCAGGCCTACGAGGATCATCCTCTGCCCATCGGCTACGGGCAGACGATCTCGCAGCCCTACATCGTCGCCTGGATGACGGAACTCCTGGCGCTGCAGCCTGGGGAGAAGGTACTGGAGATCGGCACCGGCTCGGGATATCAGGCCGCTGTGCTGGCCGAGCTGGGCCGGCAACCTTCGTTCCGGAGACCATCGTCGGGGGAATCGCTCCCAGGGATTGAGGTCTACACGATTGAAATCGTCCCGGAGCTGGCGGAGCGTGCCATACAGACGCTCACGGAACTCGGCTACAGTGAGGTCGAATGCCTCGAGGGCGACGGCTACTATGGATGGGCAGAGCACGCACCTTTCGACGCCATCATCGTCACAGCAGCTCCCGATCATGTGCCGCAGCCACTGGTACAGCAGATCAACGAGGGTGGGCGATTGGTGATTCCCATTGGCCCGCCAGGGGGCTACCAGAGTCTTTGGCGCTTCAGGTTGGAGGACGGAGAGCTCGTTGCCGAAAACGTGGGAGCCGTCGTTTTCGTCCCTTTCACTGGCCCGGGTATCGGGCGACCTTGAGACCGGCTTCCGCGCAGCAGCAGAAGGATGGCCGCCCGGCTATCCGCGGTATTGGTGCGGGCGCCGCCGTGCCGCAATCACCGCCGCCCCCGCGTAGCTAAGTGCGCCGAGGATCATCACCCAACTGAAGCCGATCGAGAGCGCCAGAAGCGCCGACAGGATTGAGGCGACCACCGATAGCGCGCCGTTGGCAGCCCACGCACTGGCAACGGCGCCCTGAGCGAACTGTCTGGATGTACCTCCGATCGCTCCCCGCTCAAGTGCGCGGAGTCCTTCGGGAAACGGGATTCCCATAAAGAACCCCACCGGACCGAGAAGGAGCACTGTCGCGGCGGCACGCCCCGACCACGGCAGCCATAGCAGCGCCGTGCATACCGCAGGCAGCAGCGCAGCAGTCACCAACACCAACCCCACGAGAACCCCTATGGCCAACTCCAGAGGCAGCGCCATCCTCCCCGAGCGGTGGCTACCTATGCCGGAGAACAGAAGCAGGGCGAAAAGCACGACCGTAACGGCGTACGCCGGATGCCCAAGGAACAGGATTGCGCGCTGCATCAGGGGTATCTCAACGAACAAGAAGCCGACCCCGAGCAACCCGAAGAACAGCTGGTCGCAGGCCATCTGCCGTGTCCCGATGCGATCGCGCCTGCGGTGTAACCGCCGGGATATCGAAGCGTCTGGCTCGACGCGCGCCCGGCGCGCGATGGCCATGGGCAATGCGATCAGCAATGTGGCCGCGGCGACCGCCAGCATCAGTAATGCAACGAGCACGAAATAGCCCGCGCCCCCGAATGGCTGCCAGGTCTTGCCTAGCTCCGCGACGATCTGCCCAGTCTGCGACCACTTGAAGTAGTGACCGAAGAACGGGTGGTCGTCGGTTGGGGGGCGCACATCAAACGGGTATGCAGCATACCACGCCTCACGGTCGACCGCCTCGATCAGCTCGCGGAAAGCGTCATAGTAGATCGGCGACGGCAGCACATTGTAGCGGTTCACCTCCGAGGCACGGATGTCGGGTGCATAGACCATATCGAAGGCACGATCGGCGGCGAAGCGGCGGAAGCTCGCCAGGTCCACAGCCGAGAAGGGCGTTGGGCTGACGAGAAGCGTCATCATCGCGTAGCCCCGGAACGCCACGATCCGCTCCTGCGCATTGCCGCCAAGTCGCTCGATCGCTTCCACAGCCAGGGCAAAGACGCGGAGCGACTCACTCGGTGGCGCCTGTACCCACCGCGAAACAACCAACAGCCCATCAGAGTTGAGCACGGAAAGATAGTCGACGAACGCCTCAGTCGTGTAGCGGTAGTCCTCGCCAAGGCTGTAGGCCCCGGAGCGGATCGGCCGGAAAGGCGCTGTCAGCGCCAGCACCACGATGTCGTAGGGCGCGCCAGTCGGATGCCCCAAAGCCTGCGTTTGCCGGCTCAATACGGCCCGCCGCACATAGCTGCGCGGATCATCCAGGAATACCGTCACCCGGCGTTCCGCAGCCACGTCCGGCAGCGGCAGCAGACCGTCCGCATCTGAGTCATCTTCATAG
Source organism: Anaerolineae bacterium (assembly GCA_025454475.1). Lineage (GTDB taxonomy): Bacteria > Chloroflexota > Anaerolineae > B4-G1 > SLSP01 > PWVB01. The sequence goes on along the minus strand of JALOOJ010000025.1, from coordinate 9,822 downwards.
AGCGATCCCACAGCCTCCACGATCAGAGAGTTTGGCTCTGCGACGGTCACGTGTCGCGCTCCCTGGTTCAGTGCAACCCACACCTCCAGGCCTCCGCCGGGCGCAATAACGAGACTCCGCGCCTCAGGCCTAAGCGCATAGGCCACCGCAGAGGGCAGGTAGCCGGCGAAACCTGGTGGCGCGCCAGAGTCCCCCACACCATCGCTACCACTGGCAGCACCAGGCGCCGCCTGTACAACAGGGCTCATGTCGTCGCCGTCAACAAAGACGCCGAGCTGTGATGGAGGCGAACCTGGGTAACGGTAGCTAAGGCCCGGCAGCGAGCGAATAGCCGAGCTCGCCACAAGGTCCACCCGTGAGTAACCATTCCAGTCAGTGGAAAGCAACACCGATCCAGGTACCTGGAGTGCGTAGCTCAACCCCTTATACGGCGACAGCCTCAGCGCGAGCTCTGCCGGGGAAACAATGGCCACTACGGCACAGCACAGCACGAACGGCAGCGATAGTGCAACGATGGGGTGCGACCAGGTGCTGTGTCTTGCCCTGTCGCAGGCGAGGTCATCCTTCGTAGGTGGCCCAGCTCCACTTACGAGCAGCAGCGCCGCGCACCCGCTCAGCATTCCGCTCAGCCAGACAACGCCCTCGGCGCCCACGAGCGCGGGCAGCAGTAGTGCCAGGACACAGCCTACTGCTGATCCTGCAAGGTTGACGGCATAGATGGGGCCAACTGAAGCCAAGTGGCGAGCGAGGAGCAGGCTCAGAACGGAGCCGCTAAGGAAAAAGGGGAATGACAGCACCAGGTACTGCACACTCAACAGCAGCGCCTGACGCCAGTCCCAGGCGATGCTGTACGAGTCAAACGGGACCCAGTTGACGATGAGATAGGCCCCGACCGCCGTTAGGCCACACCCGAGCGCCAACCCCGCTGCGTGCCCCCCGGCTCCTTGCGCCACCCGGGTAACACCTGGAGCAGCGGAATCCGCTACTGAACCGCCTACCGGTGCCCGGAGCGCCAGCCACGTGCCGCTGGCCCCAAACCCAAGCATGGCGAGGCTGACAACCATGAATGCAAAGTGGTAGAACTGCGCCACGGAGAACAGACGCGTCAGCGCGATCTCGAACATCAGCGTCGCCGCGGAAAGCAGCAGAACCCCCAGGTACGTGCCCTGCGCCGGTGCGTTCCCTCGCGCTTGACACCCGTCGGCCTGGTGACGCGCGGTTGTCTGAGAACCCAACGCCTGCCCCTTCTCTACACCGGCCTTGCCCTGGGTCCACATACTCGGCTCAGGGCCACGCGGCGCACCTACACCACGGAGGAGGGATAATGTGAGTAGGTGCGCAGATCGACGCGGCGCCCAGCCCGCGCCCAGCCCACAGCGCCAAGTTCCGATGGGAGCACACCGGCGTCATAGCAGCTCTCCAGTGTCTCACGCAGCCCCGCGACCCAGACCAGCGTGTCGTCAGCGCCTAGAGGGGTGTGATGCACCAGGTCGGGGGGGAACGCCGCGATCTCTTGCGGCGATTCCTGAGCCCCATTCACGCAGAGCGTATGCGGCGTCGCCGCACTGACTCCACAAGCCAGCGGGGCCCCGTTGCGCACAGAATCTACCGCCTGCCACAGCTTGCCCACCTCATCGGCGAAGGGATCGCCGTAGTCCTTCACACGACCATCCCTGAACCTCGCTATCAGTGGGTTATCCTCATTCCGACGACCGCCATAGGCACCGTACTCTACAACCGCGTCCTCGAACTCATAGACGAGCACCGGACCGATATTCTCATCCACCGGATGCGACGTGTAGAACAACACCTCGACGCCATCCCCGTGCTCTCCCCAGACGACGTGGACCCGCATCGCGGCGGTGTCGTAGTTCTCGATGGCATTCGCGCGATAGAGCTCGGCCTGCACATCAAGCGGGCGGGCGCTCGTCTCGCGCGTCGGGCCTAGGATGTACAGGGCATTGTGCAGATAATGCGCCGTGGCGTTATTGACCGGGCTGTCCAGAATCCAGCGACCATCAGGCGACTTGAGTTTGGCGGCCCAGTTGTTCCGGTGGTAGTAGGAAAGAGGACGTGGCCACAGCACCTTGGTGCGGCAGCGCAAAGGCTTACCCAACAGCCCTCCCATCACGTCAGCCTTTAGGCTTTGCATCGTCTCGGAGTAGGACCACTGATACCCGATCCCGACAAAACCCGGCGCCTCAGCCTCGGCCTGAGCCATCTGCTGCACTTCCTGAATCGTGGCAGCAATTGGCTTCTCGCACAGCACGTTGGAACCATGCGCCAGAGCGTTCATAGTGAAGGGCGCATGAAGGTGAATTGGCGCGGCAATGACCACTAGGTCCGCCGTGGCCTCGGCGTAGAAGGCATCGAGGTCCGGGTATATCGGGATGCTCGCCTCCTTGAACCGATCTATGTGGCTGCAGCCCACAGGGTTGGGGTCAATCCCGGCGACCAGGTGGTAGCCCTCGCGAGGCACGGTCACTCCGACGCCAAAGAGCTCTCGCAAGTACGTGTTGCCGTACCCGCCAAGGGCTACCATAGCCACAGTCACGTCCCTCATTCATCCCCCCTTTGGATCACTCCACAGTCACAACATCCAGCGTCTCAGTGGCATTGCCGTCCAGATCCTGCACGACGAACCCAACGACGTATACACCTTGGGCCGCATCGAGCTCCTCCCAGGTGAACATCGCGTCTCCGAACGTGAGGGTCCTACCCGCAAGAGACACCGTACCACCCGGATTCCCACTAGCGTCCAGGTCCAGCCACTTGTCAAGGACCGTGAATGTGTCGCCGGCGCTCGGCGCGATCTCGCGAGGTGCACCGACGCCGGCTTCACCCGTAAAGCCGAACACCTGCCGCAGGACACCGTCGCTGAAATAAAGGCGGGCATAGCGCGACTCACCGCCGCTCGCGAAGGTGTAGGTGCCATCGACGCTATAGACAGCATCCTCGAACGTGGCCCCGTACAATTCGGGCTTGAAGAGCGCCACTACCGAGTCAACGCCATCACTGATCGCGAAGACAATCGGTTCCCACTCAAACTCCATCGTGAAACTGCCGCTTGGCCAAACGGGATAGTACACGCCGTCGATCTCACGGGTCTCAGCGCTCTCCAGATAATCCTGATCGGCCACGAAGATGGAGTTGGCAGCCTGATCGAAGAAGCCCACGAATAGCTGCACGTAGCCGATGGTCTCGCCACTGATATCGGTGCTCAACACGACCGGACGCCCGGGCGTGGCCGTGCTTGAGGACAGCCTAACGGGCGAGACCGAGATGGTACCAGCCCCCGGCCCCTCGATCGTCGCGCCACGATCCGGCACCGCCACCACACCCGACCCTAACTCGAATGGCCTACCGGTGTAGTGGTAAATCAGGAAGTCATCCCAAAGCGACTCGGAAGCAAACGCTCGCGCCACCGTTGTGTAGGACTGGGCGCCCGCATACGGTGACTGGAAAACCTGTGAGTTGGGGAAGTAGATAGAGATCCCCGTCGCGCCGGCTTTCTTGCGTCCGTGCCTCTCCGCGATCACGGCTCGATCCAGCGCCGCCAACACATCATCCGCCGAATCCGCGACAGCTCTGCTGCCGCTCTCAGAGCGCAGTAGCTGAGTCAGATGGCCCAGATCGAGATACGAGGGAGGCACTTGCTGACCAAAGATGCTCGTGAACGACTGTGCATACGACCGTGCCCGAGCAACCTGGGTCTGGCTTGCCCCCTGAAGCGTGTGTGCAAAGGTATTGAAGCTATTATTCAGTGGAGCGATCTCGCCCAGATCAATGGCGGCAAGCGTGACACTCCCCTCTAACTGCTGCGCCAACTGCTCTGCCGTCGGCAGTCCGAAGGTGCCGCCCATCGGCGAGCCGCGCGACAGCCACTCGGCTCGCGCCTGGTCATCCACGATGCGCTGATCATCTGCGATGTAGCTATCAACTATCAGGCGCCCCAACTCCGCTCCGTCCATCGCCGGGTTCGCCCTAAGTTGGCCCAGGAATTTCGTATAGGCCCACCCCAAGGCAGGCTCGGTCTCCTGAGATGCCACTGCGTACCGGGCGTGGTGGGCCAGCATCGTGTACACCTCGAGGTGTCCCATCAGACAAGCGTCCATGCCGATGAGCTCGAACTGGTCCACTCCGGAAGCGTCCCGGATCCTCTGCAATGCCTCATCGAGCTCCATCAGGAACAGATAGTCACCCATCGCAGCCAGAGCGATATTGTCTCCTCCCCTGCCGGAGGTCGATCCGTCCGACCATCCCCCTGGCCAGCCCATACCATGGTCCGACAGGATCAGCACGTACCTATCCGCCGGGAAAGTCTCGATGGCCCACGAGGCGAAATCCACCAACGTGTCGCCTTCAGCCATGTTGACCTCGCCGAGATCCGCAATCTCCTGAGAGCGCAGCCGATTGAGGTCCGGGTCCAACGTGATGAGGAATCGTTTCGTGGACGACCAGTCGCCGTCTCCGGCATAGCCGCCCCGATAGCGATCGATCTGGGTCACGATCTGTACTTGATCCCCCGAGCCGACACGTTCGGCCTCATTGAGGTCCAGGTAGATGTCCTGCTCCAGCACCTTGTCATCAGCATCCTGGTAGAGCATAACTAGCCAGGTATCATCGTCACTGCCCGAGAACGAAGCGGGTGGCACAAAGGGCCGGGGCGTCCGCGTCGCCGCGGGCACTGCCGTCGGCAGTCCACTGCCGCCGGGTTCGGTATAGGGGGGCTCCACTTGCGTGGGGAAGACGTCGACGAATCCCCCGAGGCCACCACCATCGCCCGAAGATAGGGCGACCGCTATGACCACGCAGACGCACAGAACTCCGACCCCGAGTAGGCCAAGGAGCACCAGCGGAGGAACCTTGCGCCCTCCGAGCAAGTTCTGGAGCCCGCCCAATCCTGCTGACCCCGGCGGGTTCTGCACACCTCCACCGCCAAACTGCCCCATAGGAACCTGCCCGCCGTAGCCTTGATCTGCTGGCCGCTGCGTGGACGAACTGAGCGGTCTTGACTGCTCAGGTCGCGCAGGATCCGGGCGCTGCCTTCTGCTTGGGGCCGTGGCGCGTTCCCTCTCACCCGGCTGTGATGAGCTACTGCGCCGTCGTCGCGTAACACGAATCGGCTTATCGTCAGACATGGATACCTCCCTCCACAGTCCTACAGTACCATCTTCGCCCGTCGAAACGCCAAGCGTGTGGGGTCACGCACTCTTGAGAGATGCGCCATCCCACACGCCCCGCCTGGCGCCGTTCGAGCAGGCTAATCTACCTCGACGTTACCTCACCCTAGTATTCGACATAAGCATATCGATCCTTCGGATCGATTCATACACCGCACGTCCCGAATGATAGCACGCCTTCCAGGGGTTGCCGACGGCGGGGATCAGGGGCTCACCCGACTCGCTGACGAGCGTCATCCATTCGCCAAGTCCATGGTTGATCATATGCTGCCACACGAAAGCCCAGACAAGCTCGAACGCCTCGAAGTACTGCTGATCGCCTGTGACTTCGAAGGCGTCGAGATACCCCACAAGCGCCTCGGCATTCTGCCAGAACTCCTTGTCACGCACCAGTGCGGGCCCAGCGTGAGGACCATCGCGGAACAACCCACCATTGACGCGGTCGAGGCCGTATCTCAGCGAATGGTCCACCAGGCGTCGCACGACATCCTCATAGGCGTTGCGGGCTTTTCCCAGGATTTCGCCGGCGCGGACCAACAACCACGCCAACTCAACATTGTGCCCGTAGGACGTTGTATCCGTCGGTGTCTCGACGGATTCGCCTTCCCTGTCTGCGTTCCACGTCCGGTGAATCGCGATTGCCGGGACCTGGCGAAACGCTAGATCATACTGGTTCCCTCCGCAGCCGCTCTCAGGGTCGATCATGTGCTTGTGGATGACGTCGATGACCTCCTGAAGCCTCCGCCGATGGATTTCCTTCCCAGACGCCTGCGCCAACACCGTGAAACACTCCAGGAGGTGCATATGGATGTCCAGCGATTTGCGGTCTCCAGCGCAGAAACCGTCTGGCGAGAGCTGCCAGTCAGGTTCGAGGTTCTCGTAGTATCCGCCGCGCGCCACATCCGCGCAGTACCTCTGCAGCAAATCAAAGGTGCGCTCGGCATAGTCCAGACCTCGCGGGTCACCGGTTGCCAGGGTGTATGTCGCCAACGCGTAGATCGCGAAGCTCTGCCCGTAAACCACCTTGCCGTTGTCGAGCATGGTCCCATCGCGCGCCACTTTCCAGGCCCACCCCCCGTGGAGCGCGTCCCAGAAGTGCTCGATGAAAAAGTCAACGCCTTGGCGCGCATACTCCAGATGGCGACTCTCGTTGGCTTGGCCAGTCCGCTGCCGCTCGGCAGTCCGCTGCCGCTCGGCAGTCCGCTGCCGCTCGATCTGGTAGAACGTCGAGAAGCCCCAGATCAGTCGCGTCTGCGTCACGATATGCTTATCGGTATCGGTCTCAAGCAAGCGACCTTCGGCATCGAAGCACGTCAGATAGCCGCCATAGATCCTGTCGATGGCACGTTGTGTCCAGAAAGGTATGATCCCCTGGGTCAGGTGCTGCTCCAGTTCTGCGCGCGCTCTGAGCAATCGCGCCCGGACGCCACATACGTCTCGGCTTGTCCCATTCATGGTCGCCCCTACCCGTGAGTCGCTTCACCCGAATGGGTGAAGTTCGGCAAGTTGGACCGATGCGCTACGAGGTACTCATCCACCATCGCCTCGGCAACACCGCGGTCACTAACCGCCCCATCCAGGAGCAGCGCTTCAACAAACAGCTTCCGGTCGCCATTCAGGGCCGCCGTCACCGTGAGCCGCGTTGATGCTAACCGGCGCGCGATGATCGCCGCCAACTCATCGGAAAAATCCGGCGTCTGCATCGGCATCAGTCCCGCCGCTGTCGCGACAGCCGGAATCTCCAGGACAGCGTCGTCAGGCAGGCTGCGGACCGTGCCCTCGTTGGGCAGGTTCACGGCAAACACCTCACGCGTATCATAGCGCAGCGCCCGGATGATGTTCAGGAGCTGCTCGTGCTCGCCGACGCTGTGGTGGAAGATCCATGCATCCAGTGGCTCCTCGCCAAGCGCCTGCGCCCGCATCTGGTCGTAGCTGCGATCACCCGAGGCGATCGTGTCCTCGAACGAATAGGCATCCACGCCCAGCGTCTTCCCATAGTACTGCCCGCCGGGGAACCGCTCGGGGAAAAACTCGGTCACGTGGCGATCGTTGGCAGACGGGTACGCCCCGTAGGCTTCAAAGAGAGACCAGGAGAAGGGATTGTGCAAAGCAAAGGCATCGGGTGGTGTCTCTCGCAGCCGTTCGCGCGCAACAGGCCACATATCCCGTCCCCGCCACCGCAGATCATGGATAAAGGTCAGGTGATTCAGGCCCGCGAAACGCGTTGTTGTCTCCTCCGGCGGGGCTCCCACAAAGTGCGCCAACTGCCGGCTCACGTCAAAGGTCCCATGGCATAGACCGACCACAGGCACCCCCGTAGCCTGGCGCACCGCCCAGCAGTTCGCCGTCATTGGGTTGCTGTAGTTGAAGAACCAGGCCTCGGGGCAAAGCTCGTCGATGTCGCGGGCAATGGCGACGAGCGCAGGGATCATACGCATCGCGCGGGAGATACCTCCTGGCATAACTGTGTCGCCCACGGGCTGATAGATCCCGTGCTTCCTCGGGATGAAGACATCGGCCTCCCACGCCCGGCGCTTCCCCACACCGATCGTCGTGACCACTATGTCCGCCTCAGGCAACACGTCGCGGCGATCCACAGAGGCCGTCACTTTGATCGCGGCCCCCATTGCCTCAACCATCCGTCGGCTTAGGCCCTCAGCCGTCTCCAGTGCTTCCGGGTCGATATCCACCAGCCCAAGCTCCCAGGGGCCAAGCCCCGGCGACTGGATCAGATCGGCGACCAGACCCTTCGTGAAGACGGCGCTTCCGGCGCCGATGAGCACGATCTTCCTTGTACCCTTCAGAGCAGTAGAGTGGCTCATCGCTGTGCTACCATACCTCGACGCACCCAACCTCAGCCATCACCTTCCGCAACGCATCGGCAGCCATACGCATGCCATCGGCCCCACTGAATCCCGTGCTATGCCCCGCGACTTTCAGGTGCGGCTCCAACGCCACGGTGCCCTGATACCCGATCTCCACAAGATGGGCGAGCAACAGGGGCAACTGCCCATCGCCCTCACCAGCAGGCACAACGTGACCATCGCTCAGCACGGCATCCTTGATGTGCACATAGCCGATGGCATCGCCCAGCATAGGCCAGCCGCGCTCGACCACGCGCTCCTCGCCGACCTGGATGAAGTTCGCGGAGTCCCAGATGAAACGGAAGTGGCGGCCGGTTCTGACCGCGCTGATCGCCTTGACCACCGCCTCGCAACGTGAGAGCGTGTCGGTCACGATCCCTTTCTCGTTCTCCAACAGCAGCATGAACCCCTCGTTGGCGGCCATATCGGTTAGAACTGCCAACCGCTCGATCGCGGTCTCGACGTACTGATCGTACAGCGCATTCGTACTAGTATCGGGGGGGTAGAACGAGAACAACCGCACGTTGCGGCAGCCGACGACGTCGCCGGCCTTGAAGATTCGGCGCAGGTTGCCCACCTCGAAGTCGATGGGTTCCTCGATCGGTGACTTTCCGATCGGGCTCCCGATACAGGCCACCTTGACACCATAGTTCCTGGAGACCTGCGCCACCCGGGCAAGGTCATCGTCATCCATGTGGAGCACATTCTTGCCCCACGCACCTCTCAGATCCAGACAGCCGATGTTCAGGTCACGCAGCGTGGTCAGTTGCTCGTCCAGATCCGGCGCGATCTCATCACCAAAGGCACTGACTCGGAATGTGGCGGACATCGTCTCTACTCCCTCCCGTGATATGGTGAATCTGTGAGCTCAGTTGGCTGACCGACCAAGGCGTTCCGACGCCCGGACCCGCCGACCCTCAGGCTTTCTTCCTGCCGTACTCGATCTTCACGCCCTCCGTCGGCAGACCGGTGTCGTAGTCGCGCACCTCCGGCGCGTAGCCGTCCGCGGGGCGCGGGCGGAACTCGCCCCGCCACTGCAGTCGACGGCTACCGCGCCAGGACCGCCGCTCCCAGACCGGACCACGGAAGGGGTCTCGTTTCTCATACATCCAGTCCAGCAAACAATCATGCAACTGGTCGCGCAGGGTCGCCGATCTGGCGTCATCAATCAGGTTTTGCACCTCGCCGGGGTCGCTTTCAAGGTTGTAGAACTCGTCGCTATGAAGCAGGTTCAGCACCAGCTTGTACTGCCCCTTCACGATCGCCCGTACCGGCTGAAAGCCGCCCCAGGAATCGTGCTCGATCTCGTAACGCTGAAACGTCACCACCACGCCGCGATCAAGGTCTTCGTCGCCCGCGAGCACCGGCACAAGGCTGCTGCCCTCAAGTATCGGCGGGACGTCCATCCCCGCAAGGTCCATCATAGTAGGCAACAGGTCGATATGACTCACCAGCGTCTCAACGCTTCGTGGGGCACCCCAGCTGGATTCACTGCTCACTTTGGGGCACTCGATGATGAGGGGAATATGCGCAATCTCCTCGTACATCACCGGCCCCTTGCCTGTGAGATGGTGTGCCCCCAGCATCTCACCGTGATCGGACGTGAAGATGATCCAGGTGTTCTCCGGAACATACTGATGCACAGCATCAACCACGCGCCCGATCTCGGCATCGACGAAGCTATTGCAGCCGAGATACATCGGCGAGCGGACCGTGTCAGTGCCGTCTTGCCGCAAGGCGCGCCCGGCCCCGGCAGAGGCGGCCCACTCCTGCTG
>JALOOJ010000351.1 GCA_025454475.1 Anaerolineae bacterium | reverse complement strand
GTCGACTCCCTTGCTGTGTCAGAGCTCTGTAGGTCATTCTACCTGGCATATGGGCAAACAGGCAAATGGTCCGAGGCGCGAAGGTGGGGAGGAGCAGGCTCGCTGGCCAACTGGTCGCCATTTGCCTCTCCGCTCACTCGCCTTTTCGCTTTCTCGCCTATAATGGCGAGTAGTCAGGATATCCCGAAGCGGCGCCGGTCGAGGTCCAGCCGGCGCCAAGCTCGATAGGAGGGTCAGCAATGAAACGCTCTGGTCTACTTGGTCTGGCAGGTCTGGCTGTGATTCTCTCATTGGCCTGTGCGAGCATTGGCGGCGGAGGCGGGTCTACGAGCGGGGTGGACATCGAGATTGTGAACCGCAGCCCTGATGACGTCTGCTACGTGTTCATCTCGTCCAGCGACTCGGACGCCTGGGGAGATGATCAACTCGGCGAGAACGACAGGATCGCGCCGGGCGACAGCGCGTCCTTCAGCATGGGCGAAGGCACGTTTGACGTGCGCGCCGAGACCTGCGACGAGGCCGCGATGCTCTCTGCCTGGGAGATCTCGAACGATACGACACTTACGGTGGGTGAGTCACGGGCCACGGTCAGGCTGCTGATGAGCAACGAATCAAGCACCGAGATCTGCTACGTCTTTATCTCGCCTTCATCGGGGGATGACTGGGGCGAGGACCGGATGGGGCAGAACGAGACCGTGCAGACGGGCCAACTGCGGGTGTTCTACGTGTCTCCCAACACCTATGACCTTCAGGCTGCGGACTGCGAGGGTGCGCCGTTGACTGAGGAGTATGAGGTCGATCTGTCCGATGACCTCACCTGGACGCTCAGCGACTGATCCCCATCACGATGATGCGACGGAGGTGCGGATGAAGCCTCAGGTCCTTGCACTTGTGACCGCCATAGCGTGGGGCGTCGGCGGTTTCTTCGAGAAGCGCGGCCTCAATGCCGGAAACCTCACGCCCCAGGTTGGCATCACGATTCGCACCGCAATCGCCTTTCTGATCCTCGGCGCGGTCAGTTTCCCGCAATGGAAGACGATCCCGGCGGCAGGGACGAAGCCGCTTCTGATGATGGTGATCGGGGGAGGCGTTGTGGCCGGCGCTATCGGTATGCTGTCGTTCTATGCCGCACTGAAGGGCGCTGACCGGTTGACCCAGGTGATGCCGATTGCCTTCACGTCACCGTTGTTCGGGGCGCTTATGGCCATCGCCTTCCGAACGGAGAAGGTGACCTGGCAGACGGCCGTGGGTATGGCGCTCACCATCGCCGGGATCGCGGTGCTGACAACGGCGCCGAGCCACTAGTTCACGCGACGGGAGGGACTCGAAGATATGACCGCTATCGAAGTCAAGCCAGGAATACACTGGATCGGCGTCAACGATCGCACGACCGACCTCTTCGAGGGCCTCTGGCCCATCACGAGTGAGGGTGTTTCGTACAACTCCTATGTGGTGAAGGGCACCAAGGGAAACGCCCTGATTGACCTGGCCAAGGACATCAAGAGCAATGCTTTGATCGGCCAGATTGAGCAGGTCGTGGATCCCGCGGATCTTGATTACATCGTGGTCAACCATATGGAGCCCGACCATACCGGCGTGCTGTGCTCGCTCCGGCGCTATTTCCCCAAAGCCACACTGCTGTGTACGAAGCGCGCTGAGGAGATGCTGGCGCATTATTACCAGGTCACGGAGGGTGTCCACGTCGTCGGCGAGGGCGAGACGATCGACCTCGGATCGCACACGTTGCAGTTCGCTATGGCACCGATGGTGCACTGGCCGGAGACCATGGTCACGTATGAAACCACGCAGAAGGTGCTCTTCTCGTGTGACGCCTTCGGCGGCTATGGCGCGCTCCAGGGAGCAGTGTTCGACGATCAGTGCCGCTCGCTGCCCTACTACGAGGCGCAGGCGCTCCGCTATTACGCCAACATCGTAGCGCTATTTGCCAGGCCCGTGCTCAAGGCCATCGACAAGCTGAAGGACGTTCCGATCTCGGTGATTGCGCCGTCGCATGGCCTCATCTGGCGGGACAACCCGGGAAGGATCGTCGAGCTCTACCAGCAGTGGGCGACCTACGCGATCGAGGGTCCCGAGGTGGGCGTGACGCTGCTCTACGGCACGATGTACGGCAACACCGAGATGATGGTCGAAGCAGTTGCAGCCGGCGTGGCGCGCGCAGGCGTGCCGATGGAGATCTTCGACGTCCGGCACATACATGCGAGCTACATCCTCTCAGCGCTCTACACACGCAGTGGTGTGTTGGTGGGGGCGCCGACCTATGAGGGTGAGTTGTTCCCACCGATGGCGCATGTGCTGGACATGGCCGCGCGCAAGCGTATCCAGAACCGCAAGGTAGCGTACTTCGGGAGCTTCGGCTGGAGCGGCGGCGCACGCCGCGAGATCGCGGAGCTGGCGGAGAGGCTTAAGTGGGACCTGACTGAGTCGTGGGAGTTCCAGGGCGGGCCAACCCGCGAGACACTCGCGCAGGGTGAGGAGTTGGGGTTCCGCTTCGCGACCGCGCTGAAGTAAGGCTTACGTTGCCGCCGAGCGCCCAGCGGCTATCGCCCGAGCGGACTTGGGCCCGAGCCTTGGGCGCGGGTCGGGGATCACGGCAACCATAACGGCTGAAGTCGTTAGCTCGAGGCTGCTCCCGCAAGCGGGTCTAGGATCGTGGTAACCGCTTCAGCGGTTCTGGAGGCGGCGCCAGGCCTCGGCGAGGGCGTGTGCGACGTCGCTTGCGGCTGTGCCGGCTGCGCCCACTCGCTGAGTAAC
>JALOOJ010000154.1 GCA_025454475.1 Anaerolineae bacterium | reverse complement strand
ATGACACCAGATGATCCTACGCTGTCCGTCCCAAGTCCCGATCACGTCGATGCCGATCACGCGATCGGGGAGACCCGCATCATGACGGTCCCCGAGGTGCGCTACTTCCGCGTGACGGTCAACGCCCCCTTCGACAAGCTGGATGAGGTCCTCGACCCCCTCATCGTCAAGCTGGAGCAGGCGCAGGGCGCCGCAGGGATCGCCGCGCTCGGACCCGTGATCGTCCGCTACTTCCAGACGGGCGAACCGGGTATGCACCGGATGGATATCGGCGTGCCGGTGAGAGACGATGTCGCCGCAGCGGGAGACGCCGAAATCGAGGTGCTCCCCTCAATCCGCTGCGGTGCACTGCTATTCTGGGGTAGCCTCGCGTACATTGGAGACGCCTATGGCGCGTTGATCAAGGGCATCGCTGAAGCGGGCCTGACCAACCGGGGCGAAGGCCGCGAGTGGCACCTACACTTTGAGGGGGACACCTCGCCGAATAACGTGATCATGCTGCAACTCGAAGCCGTCGACGCCTAGCCCCCCTCCCCAACCCTCCCCCCGGCTCGTGAGAACGACCCGGGGGGAGGGAGTCTGCTCTTCACAGCGGCTTCCCTACGCTTTCCACGGGCAGCCTCGGGCCAGATCCTGAGTCACCCACTATTTTGCCGAAAGACATAAATAGTGAGGTCTCAATGCTTGACATTCCGCAACTATTGTGCTAGCATGCAAATGAGTCGAGGAGGTGGATCATGCGCAAGATCCTGGAGAAGTGCCCGTCGTGCGGCGGCGATCTCGCAGTAACCCGGATGGCTTGTCCATCCTGTGGCACGGTGGTCAAAGGCGCCTGGGCGCCGTGTCACTTCTGTCAGCTCTCACCCGAGCACACACGGCTATTGGAGTCCTTCGTCCGCTCTCGCGGCAACGTCAAGGAGATGGCTCGCGAGCTCGACATCTCCTACTGGACCGTCCGCAAGCAAGTGGATGAGCTGATCGAGGCGCTGGGCTACGAGCCTGCGCCGCCCGCCCCCGAGGATACCGCCCAGCGGCAGATGGAAATTCTCGAGCAGCTAAGCAGCGGCGAGATCAGCGCCGACGAGGCCACGGCCCTGCTGGGCGAGCTCAAGATGGCCTAGAGTCACAGGCAGCAACAGCAAAGGAGACCTATGAGTGAGCAGACGATGAAGATCCTCCAGATGCTGGAGGATGGCAAGATCACGGCAGAACAGGCCAACGAACTACTGTCGAAGGTGCAGCAACTCGAGGATAAGGAGTCGAGAGGCCCCAGGCACCAACCGCATCAGTTCCACGTTCCCAATGTCCCGATCCCGCCCATCCCACCGATTCCGCCGATGCCCGATGTGGGCAAGATCGTCAACGACGCCATGCGCAATGCGTTTGGCGAGGGAGCTCCGGGGCAGGTCGGTTCAGGTCCTCGCGGAGCCGTCATCTACAAGGGCGCAAACTTCGGGGGTGCCAACTTACAGCACACAGACCTATCCGATGCCAAGATCGACAATAGGACGCGGCTCGAGGGCGCTAACCTGTCCTATGCATCGTTCGCTGATGCCGATCTGCGCGGCGCCGACCTGCGCGGGGCCAACCTGAGCTACGCCAACTTCGGCGATGCCAAACTGCAGAACGCGGATCTGCGGGGCGCGAACTTGAGCATGGGCAACTACTCGGACGCCGACTTCCGCGACTGCGACCTACGCGGCGCCGACCTCAGCATGAGCAATCTGTCCGACGCCTCATTTAGGGGAGTGCATGAGAAGGGCCTGTCCATGCGCGGCGTCTCGATGCCCGGACTCCACTACTCGGTGGCGGAGGGCGGTCCCACCTCCGACGACGAGGATTGGACCGCCGAGGTGGAGGCGGCAGCTGCCGAGGCTGAGGCGGCCGCCGACGAGGTGGCTGAGGAAGCGATCCGCCAAGCCGAAGCCGCCGTTGAGCAGGCCGAGGCAGCCGCCGACGAGGCTGAGCGCCAGGCCGAGGAGATCGAGCGCAACGAGCACGCGGAGCACTCAGGCTCCTGGTAGGCTAACGCATTCCGAGACCTTTGGGCTCTTCCTGCCTCAGAGCCCAAAGGTCTTCTAACCGTTCACAAATCCTAGTAGATACGCGGCACCAGCTTCCACGTCGTCTTTGCGTACGCCGCATAGCCCTCGAAAGTCCGTGTGAGATGCTGTTCCTCGATCTCGATGCGCGTCACTACGCCGATGATGCCCATCAACGCAGCGCCCCAGGCCCAGACAACCGCCAGAAAGGTCGGGCAGGCGAGAAAAAGCAGGATGTTGGCCAGATACAGTGGATGGCGGATCCTACTGTAGAGCCCCGTGGTCACCAAGCCACCCTCTTTGCCCTCCTCGATGAACATCGAGAACTGCGCGCCAAGATCGAGGTGCGCCCGCACGCGAACGAGCGTCGCCGCCGCGAACAGGATCGCTCCGACAACAACGGCGACCAGCGGAGGCTGTTCGTGGCGACCGGACGTATACTCGATCGCCGTGCTCGCGATCACCAGCCAGTAGGGAATCACGATCATCCAGGCCGTTAAGTCTTTGACCGGTCTCCGGGTCACCGTCCCCGTCCGGATCATCACCGCAGTCTCCGCGAACCGGTAGAGCAGGACCAGCCCTATGTACGCGATCAGGTAGGAATCCATCGTCACTCCTAAAGACAGGATTTCCGGCGGCCTAACCGGTAAGGCTAGCCACTCGACTCACCAGCGCAATCGACAGCGCGAGGAGCAACAACCAGATTATGGCGACCACAACCCCTCCCGCCCAACTGCGGGGCTTGCCACCGCGCTGGGACGCAGTAGCCTGTCTCCGCGCGGCCGCCATCACATCCGGCGGTATCATCCGTAGCGCCAACGCGATACCCAACGGGACCAAGATCAGGTCATCTAGGTAGCCAAGGACCGGCACGAAGTCCGGGATCAGGTCAAGCGGGCTGAAGGCATACGCGACCACGAGCGCCACAAGCACCTTGGCACACCAGGGCGTGCGTGGGTCGCGGTAGGCCAACGCAAGCGCGTCGACCTCAGCCCTGAGCGTGCGCGCACGCGTTCTCAGCCGCGCGCCGAACGAATGGTCCAAGCTCCTCCCCCTCCGCCGTAGAGACGGCGCGCGTCAGATCGAGTTGGCGGGCCGTCTTCTGCGTCCGCCTGAGGACGGTGCAGGGCACCGTTTTTACAAGCGGCCCCTATTCGCCCCTTGCCGTCTCGCCACGATCACGTAATTCCGAGACACCGTCGCCAGCGGCAGATCGCGCTCCAGGCGCGCTACGCCCACTGCCAACGCATCGGCACTGATCAGGTGCAGGCACGAGTAGGCGCGCTCACGGAACGGGCGGACGTCCGTCAGGACGTATGGGTGCTCGACCACGAACGCATCCACGATCTCTAGCCCGTGCTGGGCATGCGCGCTCTCGAGTCGGCCTATCGCTGGATAACGCGCCAGCTCGTGCGGTACCGTCTCTGGAAAGTAACCCGACAGGAGTGGGCGGGCGCGGATGGTGGCCTCCGAGTCGGTGGCGGTGAGGAGCACGCCCCCAGGACGCAGAACCCGCGCCATCTCGTCAAAGGCAGTGTCGAGGTCGCGCAGGTGGTGGACGACGTCGACGCTGTACACCAGGTCGATCCACGCCGCCCGCAACGGAAGGTCTTCCGCACGCGCTCGACACAGGTGAAGGCCCGCAGACCCCGCCGCGCACCCACCTAACATCGCGGGCGAAGGGTCGACACCCCAGCAGGTGCACCCGGTCGCCTCGCGGACCGCTCGCAAGTGCATCGCCGTACCGCACCCGACCTCGAGCACCGTGTCGGCGCAGCTCTCACGGCACTGTGCCAACACGGCCTCGAGCACGCCCCGCTGCAGGCCACGGTGACGCGCGTAGACCCCAGCCCCCGCGTGATCGTAAGGGCCAGAGGTCACCGTCTTGTGCGCCGCCGCAGAGGCCGCGTGAGCCACCGGCAGATCCAGACCACACCCAGCAGACCCGCCAACGGCACCGCCGGGTGCGCGCCTCCCCAGAGGACCGCGCGCCACACCCGACGGGCCCACAGCACCCGGCGCGCAGCCAGTTCGGGCACTGGCTCCGGCGTTTCCCAGTCGAAGTTCACCAGACGTCCCAGGAATCCCTGACGCACGCAACCTTCCAGGCTGAACACGTAGAGAGCCGCGGACCACCGACACGCCAGCCGCAGATCGCGGGCCAACGCCTCCCAGTCGAGCGGCGCGAAATCATCGACGCCGCCGCCGGTGCTCCCCACCCCAATCCCCTGAGCATCGCGCGCGTAGCTCCACAAGAGACCGGGACCGACCGACGGCATGACGCTCGTGTAGAGCATCAGCACCTCGCGGTCGACGCGAAGGTCGACCAGGCCCAGGAGCCGTTGGAGAAGACGCGCGCCGGCTCTGCGCTCATCGACGATGAAGGGCAGTTGGTAGCTCTCCACCGTATGACCGTCAAGGCGCATCTGATCGATCAACGTGGCGTAGATGGAGGTCGCGCGGTCGTGGCGCTCGCCGTCCAGCGCACGCCGGCCCCATCTGGGCAACAGGCCAGCCACGTGACCTTGCATCGCCGCCCGCACTTCGGCATACGGGGGCTCGACGTCGATCGCGACGCCCGCCCACCTCAGAGCGTATCGCGCTGTCCACACGCGGAACTCCGCATACCGGGTCACCATCTGCGGCGCGTTGTCGGCATTGGCCCAGTACCCCTCGGCTTTTGGCAGCAGCAGCCAGGCCACCACCGGGATACCCACCCTATTGAGCGCCTGGACCACGGCAGCGCGCTCGGGGCATAGGTCGATCAGGCCGAGGCTCACGGCGGCCTGAAGCTCGAGGAGCGTCTCGACGACACTTGCGTCGGAGAACAATGCAGTCAGAGCGTCCGGCTCAAGCTCACAGAAAAAGGTCAGATGCGGTTGCTGCATAGCGCCCTCCGTGGTACATGGCGCCGCGTTCCCGCGGCACAGGCAAGATCCCCTCCATCGACTTCCGCAATGTCGATGGCATATCGCTTTTTCCGAGCTGTGGTAGAATACTATAGCATGGAATTCGGACTTGACTGGCTGCGAATGGCCAACCGTTGTGGCCGTAAGGAGGCCGTCGTCTGTGGAGGCGCTGGTGGCCATAGTGAAGTCCTCGAAAGGAGTGCAGCCAGATGGCGCGTGTCCTTGTAGCAGACGATGACCCTATGGTGCTGCGACTGCTCACAACGCTGATGGAGTTGGAGGGTAACCAGGTGACAACGGTCACCAAGCCGGTTCAGGTTATCCCGGCTGTCAAGCGCGACCGGCCCGATATTGTGCTGTTGGATTACTACCTCGCCGGCGGTGATGCCAGGGCAACACTGATCGAGCTGAAGTCCCGCGAGGACACACGCGACGTGCCGATCTTGGTGGTTTCTGGCATGGATCGCCAGGCCGAATGCCTGAGCGATGGCGCCGACGGCTTTGTGCTGAAGCCATTCCGGCCTGTCGAGCTGATCGAGCGGATGGGCGAGTTGCTCAACGCAAGGCGTGACGAGGGTTGCGAGGCATAGGATGACGAGAAGAAGGAAAAGCAGAATGGCCCAGTCCCAGGAGCAGTGGTACAAGGCCGAGCTGCACATTCACACACCCGGTTCAGCCGACTTCCAGCAGGAGGGGGTTACCTTCCTGGACATTCTGCGCGAGGCGGAGCGCAAGGGAATCGACATAATGGCCTTCACCGACCACAACACGGTGGCAGGTTACCGGGCGATGCAGGAGGAGATCGACGACCTCGAGCTCCTCGAGCGCGTGGGCCGCCTCAACAACCAGGAACGCCAGAGGCTTCAGGAGTATCGCCGGCTGTTGGACCGTGTGCTGCTCCTCAAGGGATTCGAGTTCACAGCGACGTTTGGGTTCCATATCCTGGGGATCTTCGATCCCGACACACCGCTGCGCGACCTCGAGTTTCTGCTCCTTAGACTGAACCTCCCACCGGACAAGCTCGACGACGGGGCGACCGACATGGGCGCGACGTCCGATGTGTTGACCGCCTACCAGATGATCGCCCGGGCCGGGGGCATTGTGATTGCGGCCCACGCCAACTCCTCCAACGGCGTCGCGCTTCACGGCCTGCAGTTTGGTGGACAGACGCGGATTGCTTTCACACAGGACCCGAACCTGCACGCCCTCGAAGTGACCGACCTGGAACGGAAGACCGGCAAGACGACAGCCCGCTTCTTCGACGGCTCCAAGCCCGAGTATCCCCGTCGTATGCGCTGTATCCAGGGCTCCGACGCGCACCGCTTGACGCGCCAGACGGACAAGCCGCGCAATCTCGGCGTCGGCGATCGTGTGACGGAGGTCCTGCTCAAGCAACGCAGTTTCGCCGCGCTGCGGGAGGTGTTCCTCGGCGACGATTTCGCCCGCACACGCCCCTACCGCCCGCAGTCGCTTCCTGTCGACTTCGTTCAGACTGCCCGCGAGGAGGGCCCGAACATCGTACAGGACTTCCACGAACGCTACAGCACCCGCGGCGGGTACCGCGACGCGATCATTGCTGATATTTGCGCGTTCGCCAACACGAATGGGGGAACGCTATACATCGGGGTTCCACCCGACGCCAAGAAGCCACCCACGGGCGTGGGCGCTTCGCCGACGCGCGTGGTCAACCTCTTCCAGCAAGAGGTACAACAGCGTGTCACGCCGGAGCTCCAGATCACGGCTGATATCATGGACACGGCGGGCCAGAAAGTGGTGCGCATCGTCGTGCCCCGTGGCCCCAACCCACCTTACGCGCTCGACGAAAGTGGGATCTACATCCGCAGTGAGGCGGAGACGACGATGGCCGTTCGTGATGAGATCGTCGAGCTGACCCGCCGCGGCCTCGGTCGCGACACCTCATCGATAGCGATGGAGCCCGAGATAGAGGAGTTTGCGGAGGTCGCACCCTCAATGGAGGCGGACTCGTCGACGCTTGCGCCACCCCGAACGGGCGTCGAGATTGCCGAGGTGGTTGAGCGTAACGGCACGCAGTACTACACGATGCGCGATCTGCGCAACGGCAGCCTGGTCAACAACGTCACGAAACGCTCTGCTCGCCATCTCTGGCGCTATGCCATCGAGGAGGCCGAGACCAATCCCGTCGACCCCAACCAGATCCGTTGGCTCGACGACATTGGCATCTGGAAGCAACGCGAGTACCGCGGGAGAGTGCGGTGGGATCTAGTGCAGAGGGACAACGGCACGCTGCGCGTGTACTACGGCGTCGCTGAAGAGGGCATCCACGATAGGTGGGCGGTTCTCGTGGAGGAGGAGTAGCCCGATGGAACCTCGGGCGATTAGGGTCGCGGTGCTCACAGCGAGCAATCGCGCGGCTGCGGGCATCTATGAAGACCGCAGCGGCCCTCCTCTCGCGGCGTTGGTCCGCGAAGCGCTGGGTGCTGAGATCGTTGATACAGCTATCCTGCCCGATCACCGCGGCGCCATAGCTGCCAGGCTGCGCGAGTGGTCCGATGAGCTGGCCGTGGACCTTATCTTGACTACCGGCGGCACGGGTTTCACCGCCACCGACGTCACGCCCGAGGCCGCGCTCGACGTCATCGAGCGTTCCGCGCCAGGATTGGCTGAGGCAATCCGTGCGACCTCGCTGCAATCCACGCCGTACGCGGTGCTCTCGAGAGGCGTTGCCGGTATCCGCGGTCAGACGCTGATCATCACGCTGCCGGGGAGCCCAGATGGTGCGATCGAGAGCTTGCGGGCCGTGCTGCCCGTGTTGCCTCATGCCATAGCCCTGCTGCGCGGTGAGCCTTCGGACAGCGCGCACCATGGCCATCGGCTGCCACAAAGAACCGTCTGATGCGACTTCTATCCGTCGCCGAGATGCGTGCGCTTGAGGCCGACGCCGATGCAGCCGGACACGGCTACGCCCGAATGATGGCCCAGGCGGGGGCCGCCGTCGCACAGGCGATCGAGGAACGCGAGCCCATCGCGGAGCGAGCGATTGTGGTCCTCGTGGGCCCCGGCAATAACGGCGGCGATGGCCTTGTCGTGGCTCGGCTGCTGCGGGAGCGCGGCGCCAAGGTGCAGGCCTACCTGTCTGCGGTGCGTGATGAGGCCACGGACGAGGTCTATCGCCAGGCCATCGCCGCGGGTGTCGAGATTCTGGTCGATAACCAGGATGCGCTCCGGCGTGCCGTGTTACAGGCCGACGTGCTAGTCGACGCTCTCCTGGGCACGGGCGCGAAGCCACCGTTGCGTGGTGCGATCGCCGCGATCCTGGAGAATGTAAGGATAGCCCTGGCGCCCGCTCCGCCGACGCTTGCGCCGGTACATGCCGTCGCACCGGCCTGGCGCCCCAGGCCACGCATCGTCGCCGTTGACGGTCCTTCAGGCCTGGACTTCGATACCGGCGAGGCAGACCCGCTGGCGCTCGACGCATCACTGACGATCACGTTTGCGGCGCCAAAATGGGGGCATGTTCGCCTACCCGGCGCGGCCAAAGTCGGCGAGCTGCTTGTGGCCGACATCGGCATCCCCGAGAGCGTGATCGTACCGGCAGGACCGGCCCTGGCGACGCCCGATGTGGTTGCGGGGTGGCTGCCCCCTCGTCCCGCTGGCGCGAACAAAGGCACCTTTGGCCGGGCAATGATCGTCGCCGGGTCCTCCAACTACACGGGCGCTGCTATCCTGTCAGCCTCGGCGGCGGTGCGAGCGGGGGCGGGCCTTGTGACGCTAGCACTGCCAGGCATACTCCACACCGCCGTCGTCGCCGCGATCCCGGAAGCGACATATCTGCTCCTGCCGCACACCCTCGGCGTCGTCAACGAGCGCGCCGTCCCGGTCCTGCGCGACGGTGTCGAAGGCTACACAGCGCTCCTGGTCGGCCCGGGCTTGGGCAACACTGTTGAGTCGCGCGCCTTCCTCCGCACGCTCCTGCGGTCCGGTGGCGCAATACGGCCGACCGGGTTCGTCAAAAGCGATGTTCCCGCGTCAGCGCCACTCGATCTGCCTGCGCTTGTGATCGATGCTGATGGGCTCAACATCCTGAGCACGGCAGCCGCATGGCCTGAGCTGCTCCCACCGGACACGATTCTCACTCCCCACCCGGGCGAGATGGCACGTTTGACAGGTCTGAGCATTGACGAGATTCAGAGTGCGCGTATCGAAACGGCGCAGACGTGGGCTAACGCCTGGCAGCAGATCGTCGTTTTGAAGGGCGCTTTTACAGTCGTCGCTGCGCCTGGCGAGCAGCCAATGCTGCTCCCCTTCGCCAACGCCGGCCTGGCGAAGGCCGGGACCGGCGATGTGCTGGCAGGAGCCATCGTCGCTCTGCGCGCCCAAGGGCTGAGCGCCTTCAGGGCGGCGATCGCTGGGGCCTATCTGCACGGACTCGCCGGCGAGATCGTTACTCAGCGAGTGGGCGCAGCCGGCACAGCCGCAAGCGACGTCGCACACGCCCTCGCCGAGGCCTGGCGCCGCCTCCAGAACCGCTGAAGCGGTTAC
>JALOOJ010000350.1 GCA_025454475.1 Anaerolineae bacterium | reverse complement strand
CTGGGCGCCATCGGTCACGCCGGCGCCTTCTCGTTCAACCACTTCAAGATCATCACCTGCGGCGAGGGCGGCGCATTGGTCACCAATGACCGCGAGATCTACGAGCGGGCGCTGATCTTCCACGACGGGGGCAGCTCGTTCAGGAACCACGCCGCAAGCCTTCAGACGCCGATTTTCGCCGGGTGGAATTTCCGCATCAACGAAATCCTGAGCGCGATCCTTCGCGTGCAGCTCACGCGCCTCGATGGGATGCTCGACGCGATGCTGACGGAGAAGCGGGCCATCATCGACGGGCTCAACGGCGCCGGCCCGTTCACGTTCAACCCCATTCACGATGTCGAGGGCGACTGCGGGACCACGGTGGCACTGCTGTTTGACAGCGAGTCGACGATGCGGCGCTTCCTGGACGGCGCCCACGCCGCCGGGGTGAGTGCCGACACGCCCATCGATAGCGGACGCCATGTGTATACCAACTGGGAGCCCATCTTCGACCAGCAAGGCTCGCACAATCCGGCCTTTGACGCCTACAAGCTCGCGCCGGAGCCCGTCACCTACACCAAGGATATGTGCCCGCGCACCCTCGATGTCCTCTCACGCACCGCCTATCTCCATACCGACCCCACGCGCTCGCGCGAGGACCTGGACGCGATGATCGAGACCGTGCGGCGGGTGGCGGGGACGCTCTAGACAGGAACTGGGGATTGGCGACTGGGGATTGGGGTCCGGAATGAGAAAATCAGCGCTCGGGCGCTGATCCGGCCCGATCCCTGATCACCAGTCTCTTCGCCAAGTGCACACCCATCAGGAGCCCAGAACTTATGCCTGATTACCCACGTATCGCCGCATTGCGGACGCCAGAGGCCTTCGCTGCACGGCTGAGAGCGCTTGGGCTTGACCTTGGCTTCGACGCCGAGATGGTGAGCGGGGCTGAGGCGCCGCTGGCGCAGCCCTATACCCTCCGCGATGGGACAGGCATCGGCAACCGGTTCTGCGTCCTGGCGATGGAGGGCTGGGACGGGACCCAGGAGGGTCGCCCCACGGAGCTGACGGAGCGCCGCTGGCGCAACTTCGGCCTGAGCGGCAGCAAGCTGATCTGGGGTGGCGAGGCGACAGCGGTCCAGCCCGATGGCCGTGCGAATCCAAACCAACTGATGATCACGCCCGCCACCGTGGGCGACCTGGCGGCCCTGCGCCGGACGCTGGTCGATGCTCACCGTGAGCGCTTTGGCGCGACCGACGATCTGCTCGTCGGCCTGCAGCTCACGCACTCGGGGCGCTTCTGCAAGCCCACCTCGTGGACCAGGCTCGAACCGCGAATCGCCTATCATCACCCGCTGCTCGACGCGAAGTTCGGTATCGCCGCCGACACCCCGCCCATCAGCGACGACTACATTCGACGCCTGATCGAGCGCTTCGTCGTGGCGGCAAAGCTGGCGCAGCAGGCGGGCTTTGCCTTCGTCGATGTAAAACACTGCCACGGTTACCTGGGCCACGAGCTGCTCAGCGCCAGGACCCGGCCGGGCCCCTACGGCGGCAGCTTCGAGAACCGCACCCGCTACCTGCGCGAGATCGTCGACGGCATCCGCACCGAGGTGCCGGGGCTTGGGATCGGCGTGCGCGTGAGCGCGTTTGACTTCGTGCCCTTCCAGCCGGGCCCCGACGGTATCGGGGTGCCGACGCCATTCGCGGGCGAGACCTATGACTACGCCTTCGGCGGCGACGGTACGGGCACCGGCATTGACCTGACCGAGCCGTTCGCCTTCGTGGACCTGCTGGCGGAGCTGGGGATCGAGCTCGTGTGCGTGACGGGCGGCAGCCCCTACTACGTGCCGCACATCCAGCGCCCGGCGCTCTTCCCACCGTCGGACGGCTATGGGCCGCCCGAGGATCCGCTTGCCGGCGTCGCGCGCCAGGTGTGGGTCACGGCCCAGCTCAAGCAGCACCGCCCCGACCTATGCTTCGTGGGGTCCGCCTATTCCTACTTGCAGGAGTGGCTGCCCAACGTGGCGCAGGCTATCGTGCGCACAGGCCAGGCGGACTTCGTGGGGCTGGGGCGTATGGTGCTCCCGTACCCCGACATCGCGGCTGACGCCCTCGACGGGCGAACGCTGGATCGTCGTCGCATCTGCCGCACCTTCAGCGACTGTACCACGGCCCCACGCTCGGCGCTCCCGTCGGGCTGCTACCCGCTGGACGATTTCTACAAGCAGCGGCCCGAGAAGGCGCGCCTGGACGAGGCGAAACGGAAACTGAAGGGCGCCTGATGGCGAGCGAAAGGATGAAGGGTGAGGGATGAAGGATGAAGTGAGAACCGAGCCTCGAAAGGACCTGGGATGACTCGAAAACGCTACGTACAGGTGGGGTTGGGCGGACGCTCGCGGATGTACCTTCACGGCATCCTCCAGATGTATGCGGACACGTCGGAGATGGCTGCGGTGTGTGACATCAACGAGGGCCGCGTGGCTCTGGCAGTCGAGGAAGCTCACGAGGCGGGGGCAGCGGTCAAAGGCTACCCGGCGCACCAGTTCGACCGGATGATCGCCGAAACGAAGCCGGATAGAAGCCCGACACGGTGATCGTGACGACGAAGGACTGCTTCCACGACGTCTACATCGTCCGCGCGATGGAGCTGGGCTGTGATGTGATCACCGAGAAGCCTATGACCACCGATGCCGAGAAGTGCCAGCACATCATCGACACCCAGCGCGCCACCGGGAGGCGCTGCCGCGTGACCTTCAACTATCGCTACTCGCCGCCGCGCACCCAGATGAAGGCGCTCCTGATGTCGGGCGTGATCGGCGAGGTGCTGTCGCTCGACTTCCACTGGATGCTTGACACCCGCCACGGCGCCGACTACTTCCGGCGCTGGCACCGTAACAAGGAGAACTCAGGCGGGTTGATGGTCCACAAGGCCACGCACCACTTCGACCTGATCAACTGGTGGCTCGCGTCCGTGCCCGAGGCGGTCTTCGCGCAGGGCCAGCGGCGTTTCTACACGCCGCAGACGGCGGACCGCTTCGGCCTCACGGCCCGCACCGAGCGCTGCCATACCTGTCCCGAGACTGGCTGCCGGTTCCGCCTCGATATGGCTGAGCACGAGGGGATGAAGCGCCTTTACCTGGACAACGAGGTCTATGACGGCTACTTCCGCGACCGCTGCGTCTTCAGCGAGCTGATCGACATCGAGGACACGATGGCCCTCGTCGTGGACTACGCCAACGGCGCCAAGATGAGCTACTCGCTGAACGCTTTCATGCCCTGGGAGGGCTACACCGTCGCGATCAACGGCACAAAGGGTCGGATCGAGCATACCACGATCGAGTCCTCCTACATCAACGCCGACGGCACGGTGCCGGGGCAGACGGTGGAGCGCGGCACGACGATCCGCATCATCCCGAGCTTCAGCCCATCCTACGACGTGGACGTCTGGACGTCCCGCGGGGGCCACGGCGGCGGCGACAGCCGGATCCTGGAGGACCTCTTCAGTGAGACCCCCCCCGCCGACCCCTACCTGACCGCCGCCGATCAGCGCGCCGGCGCTTACTCCATCCTCACCGGCGTCGCCGCGAACACCTCGATGCGCACGAACACGCTCATCCGCATCGCTGATCTTGTCCACGACATCGGCCTGCCGGACTATGCCCCTATGCCGTCGCCCGACGAGCCCCTGTCCTTCGAGCAGGTACCGCCGGTGGACATCGGGCCGCCCGACACGTTCGAGGGCTAGAACGTATGACCGTTGAGACGTTGGAGAGGAGCAGCACAATGACAAGCATCGATCCCACAACCCAACCCATCTACCGGGCACTGGCCCAGCGTCTGGACGAGATGCCGAACGGCTTCCCTGCGACGGAAAGGAGCTTCGGCTGCTGGCGTGGATGTTCACGCCTGAGGAGGCACTCCTGGGCAGCGTGATGACGATGGAGTCCGATCCGGCTGAGCTGATCGCCGAGCGGGCGGGTGTCGACCCGAAGCTGGCCGCGCGCACGCTCAAGGACATGGCCCGCCACGGCCTCGTCTCAGTGAGCCGCGGGGAGAGGGCTATGCTCTTCGCGCTGCTGCCCTTCGTCGTCGGCTCCTATGAGGCACAGCTTCCGCGGATGGATGCACAGATGGCGGCGCTCTTCGAGGAGTACTTCCTTGCATCGAAAGGGATGGCGTCCGTACCCGGTCCCTCGGTGCACCGGGTTCTCCCAGTGGGCGAAGCGGTGGCTAACAATGTGGAGATCCATCCCTACGAGCAGGCCGCGGCGCTGGTCGAGGCTGCCAAGTCCTGGGGTGTCCGTCCGTGTATCTGCCGCACGCAGCAACACCTGCTGGGCAAGGGGTGTGACGCGCCCATCGAGAACTGCATGGTCTTCGCCCCGGTCGAGGGCGCCTTCGACGGCAATCCCGTGGACCGCGCGATCACCAAGGATGAGGCCCTGCGCATCCTGCGCGAGGCAGAGCAGGCCGGGCTCGTCCACAGCGTAAGTAACCACCGGTCGGGGCAGTACTACATCTGCAACTGCTGCACATGCTGCTGCGGTGTGCTCCGCCGCGTCGCCGAGTTCAGCGTCCCCACCGCCATCGCGCGCTCCGCGTTCCTCGCCGTCGTCGACGAAGCGCTCTGCATCGGCTGCGGCGCCTGTGAGGAGCGCTGCCAGTTCGGCGCCATCG
>JALOOJ010000349.1 GCA_025454475.1 Anaerolineae bacterium | reverse complement strand
ACCGTGGCGTTCCAGAACGTGCTGGCCTACAAGCTCAACTTCTGGATCAGCTTGCTCTACTCGGTGCTCAACCTGGGCACAGGGGTGCTGGCGGTGGTGGTACTCTTTAGCCAGGTCGAGGCGATCCGTGGGTGGACACTGCCCTCGACGCTGGCGCTCCTGGGAAGCTATCTCACGCTCGGTGCGCTCCGTGGGCTGTTCCTCGGCCCCAGCCTTGAGGCGCTGGCAGGGATGGACGGCGAGATCTGGCAGGGCACGTTCGACTTCACGCTGCTCCGGCCTGTCGACGTGCAGTTCATGGCCAGCGTGCGTCACTGGCGCCCCCTGGCGTTGCTCGACCTCGTTCTGGGGCTCGGCGTGCTCGTCACGGCTGCCGTGCAGATGGGAGCGACGCTGGCGTTTGCGGACGTGGGCGCGTTTCTGGTAGCGCTGGTCGCCGGGTTGGTGATCCTCTACGCCATTCTGCTGGCCTTCTCCGCGCTCATCTTCTGGAGCCCGGGGTTTCTCTTCACGTGGCTCTTCGACGCGTTCCTCCAGATGGCGCGCTACCCGGTGGGTCTCTATCCGGGCTGGCTGCGCCTGGTGCTGACCTGGGTGATCCCGGTGGGGGTGATGACCACAGTGCCGGCACAAGCCCTCAGCGGCACGCTCCCGGCGGGGGTGCTGGCGGGGAGCGTGGTGCTCGCTATTCTGGCATTCGCGGGAGCGTCGCTCCTCTTCCGTACGGGCCTGCGCCGCTACGCCAGCGCCTCCAGCTAGCAAGAGATCCTTGTACCCGGGTCGATGTGCCGGAGTCTCCAGTTGCGCACTAATGTTGTTGGGACGCGAAAACCCCTATAGATCGAACGCTGCCGACCTCGATACGCTGCCCCCACAGCTTGGCTCGCTTCGTTGTTGCTGGGTATATGATCCATCACCTATGTCTGGGCGCCTATAACCCTGGGTTGTACAGAAGTGAGAATTCAGTTAATTTGCACTTGCGGGAACAGTTGCCATTGCGTATTGTGTCCGCGGAGTATCTGAGTATACTGAGTATAGGCGAACCATCACGTCTCGAATGATCGAGCGTCCTATCTAGCCACGAAGCCGAGTTCTTCGCCCCACACAAGGAGGTCCCAGTGGAACATCGCAGCAAGTCGGCCTGGCGTATTGCTCTTCTTGTTGGTCTGATTGGGTCTGTCCTGCCACAGGCTGTCCTGGCGGCGGGGGAGGTTCCGAGATCATCGGTATATATCCCCAACCCTTTTAATGCGGATTTCGGCGATCTGCCCGATTCCTACGGTACGACACATGCCGCTAACGGTCCCTACCACAATCAGGGGAGCCTGCGCTTGGGTGCGGTCTTCGACTGGGAGTATGACGGGGCACCTACCGATACTGCCCTGGGTGACGATACTGCTGGGAGCCCTGACGATGAGGACGGTGTCGACTTCATACCGCCCGTCGAGTGTGCTGGAGTTACGTTGCAGTTCACAGTGACTGTGACCGGCGGTTCGGGCACACTCGGGGCCTGGTTTGACTGGAATCAAGACGGCGACTGGGACACGGGTGAGGGGATTCGCCAATCGGTGGTAGCAGGGGCGAATGTCGTGACCGTGGTCTGTCCGATCGCTTTCGACAATGATGGCGCCCTCAATGCCCGATTCCGTCTGTATGCGGGCGATCTAGCGACCGTCTATCCCATCGGGGGCGTGAGCAATGGCGAGGTGGAAGACTACACGTGGACCTTCTCGCCAACCGCAATACGTCTGGCGGGCTTCACCGGCGGGACCCATAGCGCCTCGCTTCAGGTTGTTGGTTCCTTAATACTCGTGGCATCGGGCGTATTCGGCTTGGATGAGCTTCGAAGACGCTACTTGAGGGTGCGCGCGAGCTAGCTGCGGTTGTACCGATCAGGGCAGGTGCCGTTGGCACAATCCTGTGCCAACAGCACCTGCCCTGCTTCGTGCCTAGGAGTGGTTGTGTGGCCTTTCTGAAGTAGACTTACGCTCTGTCTGGCTGGTTCTGTGGGCTTCTACAGGAGGCAATGTGTGAACGGTATCGGCATCACGAGGTTCGCGACGAACCCGGTGACGGACAAGCTGCGCAGTGGGCAACCGAGTGTGGGATCCTGGCTGTCGCTCTGCTCGCCGGTTGTCGCGGAGAACATGGCACTGATTGGGTGGGATTGGTTGGTGGTGGATGTTGAGCATAGTCCGGTGGGCTTTGACACGATGGTGAGCTGCTTCCGCGCGATCCAGCTCGGCGGCGCCGTGCCGATGGCGCGCGTGCCCTGGAACGACACGATCTGGATCCAGCGCACCCTCGATGCGGGGGCTCTGGGCCTGATTGTGCCGATGATCAACTCCGTTGAGGAGGCGGAGTCGGCGGTCGCCAACACGCTATACGCGACCCGGGGTCTTCGCAGTTGGGCAAGCAGCCGGGTGGCTCCGTATGTCGACGGCGACTACCAGATATGGACCGAGGATAACCTCGCGATCATGGTGATGATCGAGACCGTCCAGGCCGTCGAGCGCGCGGAGGCGATCCTCTCGGTCGAGGGCGTGGTCGGCGGTTTCATCGGCCCGGCGGATCTGGCGTTGTCGATGGGGACCAAGGAGATGGGACCCGGGACCGAGCACGAAGCGGCAATGTTGGAGGTGCTCCGGGCGGCGAAGAAGGTGGGCAAAGCAGCTGGCAAGTACTGCTTCAGTGGTGCCGAGGTATCGATGCGCATCCGCCAAGGGTTCCAGTTCTTGGGGTGCGCCAGCGACGCGGCGTTTTTGGCCAACGCCGCCCGCGCGGA
>JALOOJ010000348.1 GCA_025454475.1 Anaerolineae bacterium | reverse complement strand
GACGTCCGCCGCCACCGCGACGGCTTGGCCGCCGTTCCGTTCGATGTGTTCGACGATGGCATAGGCGCTCCCATCGCTCGTGCGGTAGTTGACGACGACCCGGGCGCCCTCGCGTGCCAGCGTCAGGGCGATGCTGCGGCCCAGACCGCTGCCTGCGGCTCCCGTCACCAGCGCAACCTTTCCTTCACAGCTCACAGATACCTCCAGAAGCTCCGCTAGCGCCCTTGGGCCGACAGCGCCACGAGCGCTGCAAACGTGAAGGGCAGTATATCCTGGACGGCGTGAAACAGCCACGGCCAGAACAACCCCTTCGAGTCCACCATGCACTTGCCGAAGAACCATCCGAGGAAGGTAGTGATCACGACGCCGGGAATGCCCGAAGGGATGCCCCCGATGTAGTGGGAGAGGCCGAAGAGCACGGCGGCCATCCAGATCGCGTTCTGGGTGCCCACGACCTCAAAGACCGGGCCGACCGGCGCGGCGCGGAGCATCACCTCCTCGTTGAACCCGTTGGAGATGGCCAGGAGCACGATCACAGGGGCGAGCGGCAGCAGGCGCCTGAGCGTACCCGCTGAGGGCGACAGGGGCACGATGAATATGAGGACCTGGGCCACAACGACGACGAGCGTGAACAGGAGCCCGAAGCTCGAGAGCGGGCCCGGCGTCTTCTGGCCGAGCCACCGAACGGGCTGGGCCACCGCGTCGAGGTCGCCCCGGACGAGGAAGAACGCCTCCCGGCGCCTGCGGAGTACGAACAGGACGCCGATCAGGAGCAGTGCGACGCCCATTTCGAGCACCTGAAGCGACAAGGCTGCGATGGCGAACGACTGCCGCCCCTGCCACGCGACGACGGCCGGTTGCGCGAGCAGCCAACCGTGCGCGCCCATGAGGATCGCGAGCGCGAGAAGGATGACGAAGAAGGGACGCAGGGGCTTTATAGCCCGCCAGAACGAGCCCAGCGTGATCAAGGCCACGAGCAGTCCCGCCTTGGCCCACGAAAGCCACAGCGGCACGCCGCCAGTCAGCTCGTAGGCCACGATGTCGCCCAAGGAAGACGCGAGAAGCGCGACCGTCCAGGCAAGGGCGATGTGAATCCTGAGCGGTGAGCCGTGAAGCTCCGCAGCGCGTGCCATCACAGCACCGCCCGCGCCCAAGGGCCAGACTTGGGTCCGGGCGCCTTGGGCGTTTCCGGTTGGGCACCTGACGCAGCCTCAGCCAGCACGGCGATTCTAGACACTGAGACCTCCTGCTTCTCTACTCAGCCTGCAGATCCTTGACCAGCTCCAGAGCTCCGTCCTCCCAGAGCTCGTCATAGCGACGGGTCACGGCGAAGCCGTGGCTCTCGTAGAAGGCTACAGTCGCCGCATAGGTAGGTTTCCTGTCGGGCGGCACGGTCATCGCGACGACCTGCGTGAAGCCCAGCTTGCGGGCGTGCTCGAAGAGACGGTCCATCAGCATTGACCCGTAGCCCCGGGCGCGGCATGCGGGATCGATGCCCATTAGCGTAACCTCGATGCGCCCATCACGGCTCGTG
The DNA here is from genome assembly GCA_025454475.1 of Anaerolineae bacterium. Classification (GTDB taxonomy): domain Bacteria; phylum Chloroflexota; class Anaerolineae; order B4-G1; family SLSP01; genus PWVB01. The sequence goes on along the minus strand of JALOOJ010000348.1, from coordinate 1,254 downwards.
AACATGAGGAACCCACGCATCTGACCATCCTCGTAGAGGCACAGGGCATCGTGGAACAGAAGGTCCCGCCGCGCATCATCGGGTACGTTGGGGGTGAACCATTGCTCGGTCAGCTGCTCTGCAACTCCAACGATCTGGTCGACCACAGGGTTGCCGGCCAGCGTCGCTGGGCGTTGGTGGAGCTGAATCGTCAATGACAAGGTCTACTCTAGCCTCCGGGAGATGGCGCACCGCGCCGTCCCTACGAGAGCGATGTGCGTGCGGGAACGCGGCGCCGCTGCATTTCTACGACACCAGACGCTCGAGCCACTCCGCGACCCACGCGCTGTCCAGTCGCTGCAGACGCGCCTTCCTCAGGTTCTCGCGCATGATCCAGCGGATATCCTTGTCTGTCGAGGTGAACCACTTCTCCATGAAGGCCTTGCCCTCGTCAGGCAGGGCAGCGACCGCGACGCTCCAGCAGTAGCCGAGGCCCTTGCGCAGCGCTATGAAGCCCTCACTGCGCCGGTCGGTGGCGTGCTCGACCGAGGCTGTGATGGCATCCAGGATCTGCAGCACCGCGCGGGCGTGCTCGGGCGGTGCGAGCAGCCGGGGCTCACACAGTGCGGCGGCAGCGGCACGCTGCTCGAGTGGCGTGCCCGTGGCCCATTCTCGCATCGCTGCGATCAGGCCCTTCATGTCCGCCTCGCCATAGCGCTGGAGTCCCATCGCGACCGCCTCGCGGGTTCGCCACCGAGGGTCCGAGGCGTGGACCCGCAGGACCGGCAGCAGGTCACTCTGGCCTTCGGCGAGCAGGCGCCCATAGCCCACGACGCCGCAGAACGCCAGGAACTCGTGCGGCGAGTTCACCGGCGCGCGATCGGCTGTGAAGGCGGCATAGCGCTCGAACAGCGACCGGTCGCCCTCGTCGGCGACGGCCTGAGCCAGCTCGAGATTGCCGCGCGGCCCGGGCAGCCCGGACTCGGCGAGGAGGTACGCGTCCCATCGGTCCAGCGTGCGCAGCCTGGCGCGGCAGTCCGCCACTTTGGTCACGGCTCAGCCCTCAGCATCGCATCGGCTGCCTCTGCCTTCATCCCTCAACCTTCATCCTTTCCCCCTCACCACACCCCTGGGATCAGGCGGTGTGTGCGCATCACATAGTCAGTGTACTCCTGTCCGAAGGCCTGCACCAACATCGCTTCCTCGGCGCGAATCCGGTACTGCAGCGCACCGACCAACAGGACCACGCCCAGGAGCCCGCTGAGGCTCGAGAAG
>JALOOJ010000024.1 GCA_025454475.1 Anaerolineae bacterium | reverse complement strand
CATGGCGGATCCGCTGATGGAGTTTGCACAGGCCACCGGGCTTCGGGCAATGCCCGTCCTATATGGCGTGGGGGACCACGGCGGCGGCCCAACCCGCAAGGACCTGCGCAAGCTGCAGGAGATGGACGCGTGGCCCGTCTACCCGCGCGTCGAGTTCTCCACGTTGCGGCACTTCTTCGCCCTTGCCGAGCAGGTCGAAGGGCTCCCGGTGATCAAAGGAGAGCGGAACTTCGTCTTTGAGGGCTGCTACACGTCGCAGGCACGCCAGAAAGAAGCCAACCGTCACAGTGAGAACTTGATGTTCGCTGCGGAAGCTGCCGCAGTCCTGGGTGAGCGCTTGGCGGGCGTGGCCTATCCACAGGACAATCTGGTAGAGGCCTGGCACTCGCTGCTCTTCGACCAGTTTCACGACATCCTGCCCGGCTCCGGCGTCCGCGCGACCCGCCATTACACCCTCGGTCACGCGCAGGATGTCCAGGCTACAGCCATGATGGCGCGCACGAATGCCCTGCGTGCGCTCGGACAGCGCGTCAATACGGATGCGTTGCGCTGTGAGTTCGCGCCAGGAGGTGCCCTCCGCGCGCACAAGGACGAGGTCGAGTCGGGTGTCGCGCTGGGCGCAGGCGTCGGCAATGCCACCGCCACAGGCGGCGAGTCGGCGTTCAGTGTGACGCGCACGAGCGACCGTGCCTATCTCGTCTTCAACCCGCTGGCCCATCCCCGCACCGAGGTTGTCCGGGTGAAGCTGTGGGACACCACGCTGGATCACGCGCTGCTCGTCGCGACGAGTGAAGCCGCGGCGCCGCAGCCCGTTCAGGTGATGGGCACGGGCACCTACGCCGGGCACGACTTCCTTGAGGTCGCCTTCCCGGTAGAGGTGCCCGCATTGGGCTATCGCACCGTCTGCGTCTCCGACCGACGGGTCGAACTCGGGCTACCTGTGCCCGAGGAAAACAGCCTGTGGGATGGTGTCGGCGGCGCGCTGCGCACGCGTGAGCCCTCACAAGCCGTCCTCGAAAATGAGTTCCTTGCAGTTCGCCTCGACCCGGCGTCGGGGAGCATCGTCAGTCTCGTCGACAAGCGCGCGAAGCGAGAGTATGTGCATCCCGGCGAGCATCTCGGCGTCCTGCAATACTGCGTTGAGACCTACGAGGGGATGTCCGCGTGGGTGATCGGACGGTTCAAGAGCCGCGAGGACCTTCTGCAAGGCGGGCAACTGGTCAAAGTCGACAGTGGCCCACACGTCCAGACCTATCGTTGGCGCCGCAAAGTTGGCGACACGACGGTGGTGCTGGACATAAGCCTGTCTCAGGGTATGCGGCGCATCGACTTCGAGTTGCGCGTCGACTGGAGGGAGGTCGGCAGCCGCGAGATCGGCATCCCCCATCTGAAGATACGTTTCCCTGTCGACCTGGCGGTCGGATCGAGCGGTCCGGTTGCCAAGTACGAGATCCCCTTCGGTTCCATCGAGCGCGACCTTTTCAACGGCGAGGAGGTTCCTGCCCAACGCTGGGTCGATCTGTTCGGCAGCGACGGCGTGGGCATCACGCTGGTGAACACGTCGAAATACGGCTACAACGTCGAAGGGACTTCGCTCAACATGACACTCCTTCGCGCGAGCATCGATCCGGATCCGCTGCCCGACCTGGGTGACCATGTCATCCGCTACGCGCTGCTCCCACACGCGGCCGGCTGGGGAGAGGGCGACGCTACGCAGGCCGGCGAAGATCTGAACATCCCGCTGGTGGTATCCAGCGTGGACTTCCACGCAGGCGATCTGCCGGCCGCGAAGTCCCTGGTGTCGGTAGAGCCGAAGAGCGTTCGTCTGGCGTCGCTAAAGCGCGCCGAGAACGGCAACGGCATGATCATGCGCCTGGTCGAGGTGGAAGGCGTGGCGGTCGAGGCGAAAGTGCATATCGCTGCAGATCTACTTGGCGACGCTGCCAGCGGGACCGAAGTCGACATCTTGGAGCGCCCACTGAGTGAGAACTCGGCCAGGATAGAGGGTGAAACACTGACTGTGCGCGTGCCCGCCTTCGGCACCACGACTGTGTGCGTGGCAGCGTAGGTCAGCCTTTCGCGAAAGTTCGACCCGCCCGGCGGTGAACCGCCGGGCTACAAGGTGGCGCTCCATGAATGGGGCTGAGACCGGTTCTGAGCGGCTGGAAACCCAAAGCATCGAGGCTGCTACATAGCACGGGGACAAATCCCAGTGCGGGCCGAGAAGGCACATAATGGAACTGAGAATCCTATCTGAATCGCAAATCGCGCGGCTCCACGACGCAGCCCTGAGCCTGCTCCTGTCGCCGGGCGTGCGCATTCCCCACAGGGAGATGCGCGCGCGCTTCAGGGCAGCGGGCGCCGACGTCGATGATGCTGCCGAGGTGGTGCGCATCCCGGAGCAGTTGGTGATGGCAGCGCTCGAAAGCGCCGGAAAGCACTTCACACTCTACGGGCGCGACCGCACCCGCCAGGCGCGGTTTGGCGTGGGCGAGCGTACGTACAACTCTGTCGCCGGCGAGGCGTCGTGGGTGACCGAGGACGCTTGCCCGGGTGGGCGTTGCACCCAGCGACGCTATGCAACCCTGGCTGACGTCGCGACCGCCACGCGGCTGGGCGATGCTCTTCCGCGCATCACGTTGGTCGGGGCGATGGCTGATCCCCAGGACCTGCCGCCGGCGTACCGCTGCGTCGCCGTGGCTGCAGAACAGCTCAAGCACACCACCAAGCCCATCCACTTCTGGTTCAGCGGTCGCGCCTCGGCACGATGGGTGCTCGAGGTGATGGCGGTGGTCTCGGGGAGTGAGGAAGCGGCGGCGCAGTATCCACTCGCCTACCCCTTCTTGGAGCCGATCAGCCCGCTCAAGTTCCCTCACGACGGGATCGACCTGCTCTTCGAGACCTCGCGCCTCTCACTTCCAGTGCCCATCGGCCCAATGGCGCAAGTCGGCGCAACAGCACCCGGGACGCTGGCGGGGACCCTAGCCCAGGAGAACGCCGAGATCCTGGCGGGTATCTGCATCACCCAGTTGATCAAACCCGGTCTGCCGGTCTGCTATGGCGGCATCCCGCACGCCTTCGATATGCGCACGACGCAGCTGATCTTCGCCGGCCCGGAGCAGGCGCTGATGGCCATCGCGATGACACAGATGGGCAAGCACTACGGCCTGCCGGTCTATATCAACGTCGGCCTCACCGACAGCAAACTCCCCGACGCACAGGCCGGTCTGGAGGCGGGGATCACGCTGATATGCGGTGCCCTGGCGGGCGCCGACATCTTCGGGCATCTGGGGATCGCAGGCGTGGATCAGGCCTCATCGCTGACCATGCTCGTGCTCCAGCACGAGATCATCGCCTACGTAGAACGCCTGCTGCGCGGTTTCGAGATCGATGATGAGGCGCTCGGGCTAGACGTGGTCCGCAGCGTGGGGCATGACGGCACGTTCCTGGATACGATGCACACAGTGCGCCACTTCCGGCGCGAGCTCTGGTTTCCCAAGCTCCTGGACCGCGCGTACTGGTCCAACTGGGTGGAGGAGGGCGCGACGTCGATGCAGGAGCGCTGCGCCGAGATGAAGGACCGGCTGCTGCGCGAGCACGAGCCGGTCCCATTGGACGACGACACACTCCGCGAGCTCGGCAAGGTGCTGTCGGCGGCGCGTCGCGACTTGGGGTAAGGACATCACGCCATCTGCTACGTACTCTATGAAGGGTGCGAACCGTGCGAGCTCATACGTTGGCGACGGATCTATGATCCGTCGCTATGGGTCGCACCAGACGGCAGATCACAGATCGGCCGGGAACTCAGTATCGACAGTGTGTCTCCGAAGTAGGGACGGGGAAAGGACCTTGTCTCATACTGAGGAGTCGACCTTTCCTGCGCTGCCCTAGTCCCTGCTCAACTGATAGAGAATCTATGGCCAATGACGCTTCTGCAGTTGGCTCAGATGCCACTGAGCGCCGTACCACGCGCACCAACGTCCTGGCACTAGTGGGCGACTTCGTTTTCTTTTCGATCGGGTTCGCGTTCTACGATCCGCTGGTCGTTGTCCCCGCCTTTGCCAATGAGTTCACCGGTTCTGCGCTGCTGGTGGGATTGCTGTCCACGCTGCGCGTGCTGATGATCACCGTGCCACAGATCTGGGCTGCGAGCGTCCTGGAGGCCCGACCACGGGCCAAGCCGCTCCTGATCGCGTCGAGCATTGGAGGACGCGTGCCGATCCTACTTCTGTCGATCGCCGTCCTCCTGTGGGCGGACACGCAAATGGAACTGGTGACGCTGGTCCTGGCGCTGGCGGTAATGCTCTTCTTTACGTCGGAGGGGCTGAACGGCGTCTCATGGCCCGCCCTGGTGGGGAAGGTCGTCCCCGAGGGGTTCCGGGGGCGCTTCTTCGGTCTGGGGCAACTGCTTGCCAGCTTCGGATCCCTTACAGCCGGCTTCTTCGTGAACCGCATCCTCGACCTGCAGTCGCTAGGACGGTCCGGCCGCTGGTCCTTGCTCTTCTTCGTCGGTTTCGTGTGGCTGATGATCTCTGTGCTCAGCATGGTCTTCATCCGTGAAAAGCCCACCCCCCATGTCTCTGAAGCCCGGAAGGGACCAGGCAAGCCGGACATCCGCGAGAGCCTGCGGAAGGCCTGGATCTACCTGCGCGAGGACCGCTGGCTGCGGCGGGTGATCCTCGTCCAGTTGGTGATCTCGACGCCTGCCGCGACCTTTGCCTTCTTCGTGGTCAGGGCGCGCCAGACCATCCCCGATGCCGCCACAATGATCGGCACGTTTGTCATGCTGCAGAGCGTGGGAAGCGCGGCTGCGGCGCTGATCGGCGGGACGCTGATCGACCGCGTGGGAAGCTGGGCCACGATCCGCGTGGCTGCCGCGGTCGAGGTGCTGGCGCTGGCAGCGGTCACGCTGGGCGGCGTGACCGCCGCCGCGCTTCCGTTCTACTTCGCCGCCTTCTTCCTGATGGGGTTCGTCAACGGCGCTTCGTGGTGGAGCTTCAGCGCCTATCTGCTCGATCTGGCGCCGGAGGCCAAGCGCCCCATCTACCTGGCGACCAACGGTATCCTCGCCAGTGTGACGGCGCTCAATCCGGTCATCGCCGGCGCGCTGTTTGAGGCGCTTCAGCCCGAGATACTCTTCGGCGGCGCGAGCCTGCTCGCCGTCGCCGGCTTCGCCCTGGCGTGGACCCTGCGACATGGGATCGCCAGCAAGACAGTGGCTGGCGGTTGAAGGCCCAGGTGCCGGGCACTGCAGAAAGTGCCCGGCACCTGGAACGCGGAGGGATCACCCTTTCGCGTTCACCAACTCCCCGGGTCGGAAGCGCACCGCGGACCAGGTGTCGTCGATCGAGATCTGTGACACCGGGCGCATGCCGGCGTCCGACAGCAATCCCCACATCGCATCACGACTGAGATCTGTCTCCACCTTCGCGCTCCCCTTGGGATAGGAGATCCACAGTACGCCGTCATACCTGACCGCCTGCTGCGCGGCTGGGCCGAACGCCGCGAACTCCGCACTGTTCTTTGCGAACAGGTGGACGAAGTCGAAGGTTTCGCCAGCAGACTCCTGAGTCACGATAACACCTTCGGGTAGCTCACCAAGGCCCTCAACATAGCCTTCGGGCGCATTCAGGATCAGGGCGCGCTGCCCCTGCTGCAGCCGTAGCTTCCTTACCAACGGGCTCATCGCCTCACCTCCATCGCCGTCCTGCACACAGTGTATCAAGCGCCCTCGTACAGACAAGAATCGTGGCTCTCCCCCTGACCTTTGAGCTCTTCCGCGAGCTCAAAGGTCTTCCCCGAACACTGCCTACGACGTTCGCCGGATCAGATCATCCACCTGCATGATCGCCAGATCCACCTGACCACGCACCGTGGTGGTGAACACAATATAGCGATCCTGTGAGCAAAACCGCGGATGCGGGTCAATATGGTACTGGCTACCCACAATCCCCTTCATCTCGGGGTTATCGGCGATCTCCACGTAGACACCACTGTCCCGGTTGAGAAACCCCACTCTCGAGGGACAGCCGCGGTAGAAGCGCTCATTCGAGTCAGCCACAACGTAGCGCAGGTCCTGCGAGGTGTGTGCGTGCCAACAGTGGCTGGGCCACTGGATCTTCTCGACCTCTTGCGTCGCGATATTCGTCCGCCACGCCTCATTGCCCCAGACGCACCAGACGTGCTCGCCGCCGGAATCCCACCACTCGTGCGTGAGCCGTATGGGCGAGGAGAAGACCGGTCGCGCAGGTTCGCCGCGCCGGATCAACCACATCCGGTCCACGATAGGGAAGGTTAGTCCCGTGATCGGATCAGGGTGGTTCTCCTGGGCAAAGAGCACGAGGTCGGGATCAGTGGGGCTGAACTGCGCGTGGTTGTAGTTACGGTCGAAGCGCTGCCAGACCTGGAAGTCCCCGCCGTCGACCGGCAGGCTGCCAAAGACCCACTGAAGGCCGAAGGCGGCGTCGATGAAGAACGCACGCCCGTCCGCCGACCGCGTGAGGTGCGTCGCGATCCGGCTCACTGTCCGATTCTTGACGAGTTCCTCCGGCAGCGCGTTGACCATCTCCGCTGCGTCGCCGGGCTCGGGCCCGCGCCGCCAGAGCCACCGCCCCATGCCCCAATACGCCGTGCCATCATCAGTGTCGACGTAGGGAGAGGCACCGTGGAATTGCGTCTCAGGAAAGGCGCGCACCTCGTCCTTCTCGAAGTCGACGACGCCGAGCGTCCGACCCTGCCCGGAGGACCCCGACGGCGGGTGGGCGCAGTAGAACCAGAGATAGCGTCCGTCTTGGGTCATACTGGCGTTGACGAAGTAGAACGCCTCCTGCACCGGCGCCACCTTCTGCGTGAGCAGGTACAGTGTGACACCCGTCATAGGGTGCGTCCAGCGGGTGAACAGCTTCGAGTGTTCCAGATCGATCATTGGTGGTTATCCTTTCGCAGAGCTTGCCGAGGTCCTAGCCGAGCGAGGCAAACTGAGGTAACAGGTCCTTGTGCACGTCCAGCAACTCCTCCAGGATCGCCTCGGCCTGCGAGATCGAGCTGATCACCGGGTCAAGTAGCAGCGCCTGCAGCGCCGCGGTGCGGTCGCCGTGGACGCCGGCCTCGACCACGCGGTCGATGACGGCGATCTGGGTGCGGCACAACGCCGCAATCGGCTCGGGCAGCGGCCCTACCGCCACGCCGTGCACACCGCTCGCGTCCACGGTCGCAGGTACCTCGACGACAGCCCAGTCAGGCAGGTTGGGGATCAGGCCACGGTTGGGCACATTGACCGCCAGCTCATATTGATGGGTGTTGCCCAGAACCCCGGTAATGATCTCTACCGCGGTCTCGCCTGAGCGCCGCTGCAGCAGCTCGTCGATGGGCGCTTCGCCGCGTCCCCAGCGGTCCAGTTCTGCGGCGAGTTCAGCCGCGTGGCGGTCCGCGGCGTCGAAGTCATAGCCCTCCAGACCACAGTACTCCCATGCATACGACAGGTACTCGCCGATGTGGTCATCCGAACAGGAGGGCCAGTAGCCGAAGCTGTCCATCATAAAACGGGTCAGACGCAGGTCATCGCCTGACCTGAAGAATTCGGGCTGCCACTGCGCGACCGCCTGCCTGAGGGCAGGATAGAGATCCTCGCCGGTCTTTGCGTGCCGCAGATCAAGGATCCACGTAAAGTGGTTGAGCCCAGCAGCCTTGGGGTCGATGTCGGCGATGGGCAGCCCCAGTGCCTCGCTGATCGCGTGCTGCGCCATCCCGATGCCGTGGCACAGCCCCACAACCTGCAGGGTCGAATAGCGCGTGGCTGCCAGACACAGCCGCCCCTCGGGGTTGCTGAAGTTGAGCACCAGGGCGTCGGGACACAGGCGCTCGATGTCGCGGCAGATGTCCAGGATGATGGGAATGTTGCGCATCGCGTGGAACAGGCCACCCGGCCCGCCGTTCTCACCCAGCACCTGCTTGGCCCCGTGCTTGAGCGGGATCGCGAAGTCCAGGCGCCAGCGCGCGTTGCGCTGCACGGCAACGGCGATGATGACGAACGCGGCGCCAGCTAGGACCTCGGTGCGGTCGGTCGCCGCCTGGAGGATGAAGGGCCCGCCCAGGGCCTCGTTCATCCTCCGTGCCACCCGCATCATACGCTCCAGCGCCGTGGGGTCGGTGTCAACCAGGGCCACGGTGCTTCCCCGCAGTACCTCGTGTGCGCCGAATAGGTCGCAGAGTGTGCCGGTACCAAAACTCACGCTTCCGGCGCCGATCAGGGCAATCTTGGTGGCCATCTTCACCTCCTCAGAGTAGGGTAATCACGTTCAGCGCAGGCGCTTGCACCCTCCCCTGGCGGGGGAGAGCCGGGGATAGGTACCAGCCTCAGCTGCGACGCCGGGTCGCATTGCGGCGAGCTCCTCCTCTCGATCTTTCCCGGTGGGGAAGAAGCGGTGGGCTAGCGCGTCACCTCGGGGAGCACGCGGGCCAGGTACACAAGGCTCTCCGTGACCCAGCGCTCAGCATCATCGACGCTCCCGCCAGGCTCACCCATCTCGATGCCCGCCACGCACGGCTCGCCGAGGCGCGCGCAGTTCTCCTCGATGCCCAGCGCGATGACCTTGTCGACGTAGGCGCGGAAATCCGCCTTCCCCGTGCCCAGGATGCTGTTGGTGTGAGCATAGGTGTCGGTCTCGCTCAGGTGGACGTGAAGGATGCGGTCGCGTAGCTTCTCAAGCCTCTGCGGCCCCTCCCGCGTGATGCACAGGTGCCCGATGTCGACGTTGGGGAACACGTTGGGCATGCCGACGTCCTCGATGACCTGCGCCATCTTGACCATATTGTTCACCACGAAGTAGACATGGGGATCGAGCTCGAGGTCGATCAGGATGCCCCTCCCAAGCGCCCATTCGGCATACTCGCGGAGCGACGCCACGGTGTTGAGCCATGCCTGCTCCGGCATCATCTCCGTCTCGTGCACGCCGCAGCCCCAGCAGACCAGGACCTGCCGCCCGCCCAGCTCGAGTTGGAAGTCACCGGAGGCCTTCATATATTCCAGCGTCGCACGGCGCTTTGCTGGATCGGACGCGGCAAGATGCTCGGTGTTGGCCAGAAGGAGCTGCGAGGAGGCCAGGCCGTTGTCCCTGAAGAGCTGGAGCACGCGCTTGCGTTGCTCAGGGCTCATCAAGGTAGGGTCGCCCGCGCGGTAGGCCGCGTATTCGACGTACCTGAAGCCGAGTTTTGCCGCGCTCAGCAGCGTCTGCTCGATGGGCGTGCTCGCCACTTCATAGACGAATGTGTTCAGGGCCAGCTTCATGGCGATACCTCCTCATACGTCAAGACCTTTGAGCTCTTCAGAAGAGCTCAAAGGTCTTCTGCTACGAAACGCTATCCAGCACCAGCACCCAGTCGGGCCACACCGGCGGCGGCGTGAACTCGCGTGGTCCACCCCCGGGCACCTCGTCGGCAGGCCTCGGCTCGCCCGTGCGCGGATCGTACCAAGTGACCGCGATGCGGATGCCTGACAGCTTGCTCAGGTCCACTGTCACCGGCTTACACGAGGGCAGATAGACCAGCGCATATGTGCCGGCGCTATCGCGCGTCGCGACGACGTGGTGCGTCCCTATACCGGGATCGGAGGTGATCAGACTCTGGTCCGGTACCCGCGTCAGAACCGGACGGCTCTCCATCAGCGCACGAGCGTGCTGAACCTGACCCGATCCCGGGAAGTGCAGCGCCTTCTTCCACGGCGTGCGGGTGAACGTCGCAGGCTTTCGCCCTTCCTCCCACATCTGCCAGATGTCATGGCAGCCGTAGGTGTGCCCGCACGCGCCCGAGAAGAGCGCCCAATAGAGCTCCTTGCGAACGTCGTAGTCGTCGAGGTAGCCGTTGTTGAGGTCGAACGCGGATGGGTGGTCCTCGTAGCCCGGCTCGGCGTCGATACACGGTTTGACCGGCGTGCGGGCGTAGTCCGCGGCGATCATGGCGTAGTTGTCGCGGTTGCGGGTGTGGCCCGACTGGAGCATGTTGAAGTCGAGCCAGTCATCGTCCTGCCACCACTCGGAGGAGGTGCGCCCGCCGCAGGGGTGGAAGCTCATCAGGTGAGCGCCGCCATCGCCCTCGTCGAGCCCCTGCGCCATCGCACGGATCACCGCCCGGTGGGTCTCCGTCTCGACGGGCCGGTCGCCGCCGAGGATCCAGATGATCGGCGCCTCGGCGTACCGCGCGCCAAGCCAGCGCCCATATAGCCGGGCGTTCTCGGGTGTGAAGATCTCGGGCCCTACGCCCCATCTCTTGTTCCACTTGTCGCCCCACGTCGGCAGCATGCCGATCATAAGCCCGAGCGCCTCAGCCTGCGAGACGATCGCATCCACGTGCTCGAAGTAGGGCTCGTTAGGCCGGGTGGGGTCGTTGTCGATCAGGGGAAGGTGGCCATAGGCGTTGGGGACCGTCAGGCCCTCATACTCAGCCAATACCACGGCCTGGATCACGGTGAATCGCTTGACGGCCCGGTCCTGGAGGAGCAACGCGGCGTCCTCCCGGTTCAGGCGATGGAACAGCTCCCAGGCTGTGTCGCCCAGGTAGAAGAACGGCTCCCCGTCTTCATAGACCAGGAAACGTCGGTTGTCGCTGACTTTCAGATTTCGCATACTGTGTCCTCCGAGATGACCATGTCCTGTTGCCTGCCGGCGGGCTTGCCGCATCTCCTGATCACTGGTAGAGGCGCAGCATGCTGCGCCCCCTGCTTACGCGTCCAACGACGCCATCTCGCGGACGGCGGACTCACCCAGCGTCCGCCATACGTCCACGATCTTGTTGTAGAGCGGGTCATCCGGGCTGCTGTCAACATCTCCGCGGGCGTCGTGCCACGCAATCATCCTGCGGACACCCTCCGCCCAGGGGATCGTGTAGCGATAATCGAGGTCCACTCTTGCCGCGCTGTTGTCGAAGATGTTGTTGTAGTGGAAATTGACCACACTCCATGCGGCAGCTTTGGGCGCTATCCGCCCGAGCAGGTCGGTGGGTATGTGGACGAAGCTGATCGGCGGCGCGCCCATCACATCGGCGACGGTCTGGTAGAGCTGCTCCCAGGTGAAGATCTCCTCAGCCGTCACGTGGTAAGCCTTGCCGTAGGTCTCACGCTTGCCCGCAGCCACGGCAAATGTCGCACCTACATCGTCGCGATGCGCCGAGCCCCAGAAGGATGTGCCATCGCCCAGCACGATGATGGGCTTGCCTTGACGGATCCGCTTGAAGAAGTGCGTCCCACCGCCGATCAGGGGGATGGGGCTCCCGCTGTCTTGGTAGGTGTGTGCCGGGCGGATGATCGTAACGGCGAAGTCGCCGCCCGCGTGAGCATCCTCGAGGATGTGCTCACAGAGCGCCTTCTTGTATGCATAGGGGAAGGCAGGCGACGGAGCCCGCTCGGCACTCTCCACGATGGGGTAGACCTTCGCCGGCTTCGTGTACACGTCAACGGTGCTGCAGAAGATCAAGTGCTCAGTGCGCCCGGAGAAAGCGCGGACAAGGCTCCGTACGTCCTCGGGATCGTAGCCGATCATGTCGATAACACAGTCGAACGTGCCCGCCTCAGCCACCTGTGCCTCAAAGGCCGCGTGATCGTAACGGTCGCCGATGATCGTCTTACAGCCAGCGGGGGCGCCTGTCCTGCCACGATTGTAGAGCGTGACGTCCTCGCCCCGGTCCGCGAGAATGCGTGCCGTTGCTGTGCTGATGTTGCCGGTTCCACCGATGATGAGAGTTCTCACTGTGACTCCTCCCTGCACGCTGTCTTGGGTCAGTATAGACCAGTTCGCGGGGCCGGGACAGGCGTCGCGCTCTCGAACGTGAGGGGTATTGCCTTGTGCGCCCACGGCAAGGCGCCAACCGACTTGCGACGTCTGCGGCGTCGCAAGGCACCTTCTCGCCCATGGGCGAACAAGACAGTTCGCCCCACATCCAGAACGGACGACGATCCGGCGGCGATCGACGCCATCGTGCAAAAAGGGACAAAGCGTGTATGGTTGGTCGGGGCTAGCATCGCCGAAGGGAGGCACGATGGACTTCGAGAAGACCTATGATGTAGTGATTGCCGGCGCCGGAGTAGCGGGAATCGCGGCGGCACTGGAGTGCGCGCGTGCAGGGCTCCAGACAGCCCTGGTCGAGAAGACGGTGCTGCTCGGCGGGTTGGCAACGACCGGCTTGATCAATATCTACCTGCCGCTGTGCGACGGCAACGGCCACCAGGCAATCTTCGGGATCGCCGAGGAGCTCCTGCATCTGAGCTTGAAGTATGGCCCGGGCGATGTGCCGGACGCCTGGATGCAGCAAGACCGGCGAAGCCCTGTCCAGGGCCCACGCTATATGACGCCCTTCTCGCCGGCGAGCTTCGTGCTGGCGATTGACGAGGCATTACAGAACTCAGAGGTGGTACTCTGGCTTGACACTTTGGTCTGTGCGCCAATGATGGGCGTCGGGCGGCGCATCACGGGACTTGAGGTCGAGAACAAAAGCGGGCGCGGCGTGCTACGCGCCGCGGTTGTGATTGACGCCACTGGCGACGCCGACGTCGCCTACCGGGCCGGCGCGCCTTGCGTGGAGTCCGACAACTGGCTCTCGCTGTGGGCATTGGAATCGTCGCTCGCGCGCGCCCGTGCGGCTGCCGCGGATCCGGAACACACATCGCTTCTCGAGAGGGTCACTGTCGGCGGCGATGCCAATGGGCGCAACCATCCTCCCGACCAGCCCAAGGTCCACGGGACGAACGGCGAGGAGGTGACGCGGTTTGTGCTCGAGGGACGGCGCCTGCTCCGCGAGCGCTATCAGGCCCGCCAAGCCGAGCTCGGTGAGAGGGGACGCACCCAGCTCTTCCCCGTCACGCTCCCCGCGATGGCTCAGTTCCGCACGACGCGTCGGATTGACGGGCTGGAGACTATGACGACCGACCATCCCAACACGCACCTGCCCACGTCCATCGCCCTCGTACCCGACTGGCGGCGCCCCGGACCGGTGTGGGAGGTGCCGTACGGCGCGCTTGTCGCCCGTGGTGTCCAGGGGCTGCTCGCCGCAGGCCGTTGCTGCTCCGCCGAGGGCGAGGCGTGGGAGGTCTCGCGCGTCATTCCCCCGGCTGCGCTGACCGGTCAGGTCGCAGGCGTCGCCGCCGCCCTGGCCGTTTGGCAGGGCACCACGCCCGATGCTGTCGACGCGGCGGATGTGCAGCAGGTGCTGCGTCACAAGGGGATACCGTTCCAAGCATCGGATATAATGGGGCAGGAAGTGACCGGTGATAGGGGATGAGATGCAATGGGCTAGGGGGAGAGCGGGCATCCCTACCCGCTCCGGATACGGGTAGGGATGCCTCTGCATCTGAGCGGCACGGTCCGAGACATCCTGAGTGTGGCTGTGGATTGGACCCCGGAGCGTTGTCGAGGCAGGAAGCCACTGCCGCCGTCACATAGCACTGGTTACGTCGAGAGAATCCCAGGAGCGTCGTTCATGTCATCTGCTGCACCATCGTCCAACCGTCGCCTCTTCGTCCTCTACATCGCCGCTGTCTGTTTCTACTGGGCGGCACTGTATCTTTACGTTCCCACGCTCTCGGTCTATGTGGAATCCAAGGCCGAGACCCTGGCCTCCGTCGGGGTCGTACTCTCGATGTATGGGCTTTGGCAGGCGGTCATCCGGCTGCCGCTGGGAATCGCAGCCGACTGGGTGGGCCGTCGAAAACCCTTCATGATCGTCGGCTTTGGTCTCGCCGGCCTCGGCGCGATGACGATGGGCATAGCCAACGGCATCCCCGGTCTGACGCTTGGGCGGGCTCTCACCGGCTTTGCGGCGGGCTCGTGGGTGCTATTGGTGGTTGCTTTCAGCGCCCTTTTCCCGCCGGAGGATGCCGTGCGCGCCTCAGCCATTCTCTCAGCCATCAACTCCGTCGCCCGGATGGCAGCGACAGGGGTCACCGGTACGCTGAATGCTCTGGGAGGCTATCCACTGGCGTTCTACGTCGCCGCCGTCATGGCAGCGCTCGCGATGGTCTCGATGATGCTCGTCCGGGAACCGCGTCGTGAAGCCAAGCAGCCAACGCTGCGGCAACTCGGTACGCTAATCACCCGCAGGGACGTGCTGTTGCCCTCACTGCTGGGCATCGTGGCGCAGTATGCTATCTGGGCCTCCACCTTCGGCTTTGCTACGAACCTCGCCAAGAACCTTGGCGCCAGTGATGTCACACTGAGCTTGCTGATCAGCATGAACATCGGGTTGGTGTTCTTGGGCAACCTGGCGATGTCGATCGTCGCCAGGAGGGTCAGCTCGCGCTGGATGGTGGCGCTTAGCTTCATCTTCGTGGCCCTGGGCCTTGGCGCACTGGCTGTGGCCAAGGGGATGCCGATGATCTTTGCTGGTCAGATCCTGATGGGGCTGGCGAGCGGCGTTGGCTATCCGGTGATGATGGGCCTGAGCATCCGCTACGTGGAAGACGGGCAGCGAGCGACGGCAATGGGTCTCTATCAAGCCGTCTACGCCATCGGCATGTTCGCAGGCCCGTGGCTGAGCGGCATCCTGGCCGACGTGATGGGGATTCAACCGATGTTCGGTATCACAGCCGCGGTCTGCCTTGTGCTGGGCCTTGGAGGCACCAGCTTGCTCGCAGCGAAGGACTAGAAAGGAGAAAACGATGCGTATCAACCAATCAGTCTGCTACCCGATGGTCAAGCCCGCGGATGTGCCGTTAGCAACGTTCGTTCCGAAGGTGGCGGAGATGGGCTATTCCGCCATCGAGCTATGGACGCGCGATGAGTACTTCGTGGAGGCAGTGGCCCTGGCGCGGAAACACGGCCTTGCCGTCGCAACGATGAATGGCCATGCCGATCTTACCATTGGACTCAACGACCCCACACAGCACGACCGGATCGAGGCTGAGCTCCGCCAGTCAATCGATATCGCCGCGGATCTGGGCATCCCCGGCGTGATCTGCTTCAGCGGCAGCCGCCGCGAGGGTACCAGCGCGGAGACGTCGATCGCGATTACGGCCGATGGGCTGCGGCGCGTCGCCCCCTATGCCGAGGCCAAGGGCGTCAACCTCAACTTGGAGTTGCTCAACAGCCTGGTGGATCATCCTGGCTACGAGTGCAACCACAGCGCCTGGGGGGCTGCCGTCTGCAAGCAGGTCAACAGCCCTAATGTAAAACTGCTCTTTGACATCTACCATATGCAAATCATGGAGGGCAATATCATCAGCACCGTCCGTGAAAACATCCAGTGGATCGGTCACTTCCACACCGCTGGCGTTCCCGGGCGTCGCGACTTCGACGACACCCAGGAGCTCAACTACCGCGGAATCTGTCGCGCCATCGCCGAAACGGGGTACAATCTCTACGTTGGTCACGAGTTCAGGCCCAAGGGGGATGTGTATCAGGCGTTGGCGCGTGCGTTTGAGATCTGTGATCAGTGATTGGTGACTGGGGACAAGGGACTAAGGAAGAGGTCTGATGCTAGTTGGTGCCCGATCCGGACCAACCCCAACTTCTGGGCAATGGAGGCTAGACTGTGACGATGTTTCCGCGAACGATGGTGGGCGGCGTCTCGCTGCCGCGACTGCTGATTGGATCGAACTGGTTCCTAGGCTATTCACACACCAGCTCGGCGAAGGATAAGTTCATCAAGGCGTATCAGGACCGCGACGGCGTCGCCAAGATCCTGACCACGTTCCTGGAATACGGCGTCGATGCGGTCATGGGGCCGATGTCGCCCAAGCTCGAGGAGGCGATCCAGGAGGCTGAGCAGCGGTCAGGCAAGACCATGATCCGGATCCTCACCCCGCACTTCAACATCATGCCTGGCGGGCCGGCGGAGATGGCACCTGAGCGCGTCTTCGATGAGTGCAAGGCGCTCAATGCGACGTTCTGCATGCCACATCAGGCGATCACCGACGCGCTCGTCGACCGGATGACGATGAAGATCCGCGATATCGACGTATACACCCGCCTGATTCGCGAACGCGGGATGGTTCCCGGGCTCTCGACCCACATGCCTGAGACCCCGGTCTATGCCGACAAGCAGGGGGCCGACGTCGAGACCTATATCCAGCTCTACAACGCTGCCGGGTTCCTGCTGCAAGTCGAGACGGATTGGGTGATGCGCATTATCAAGAACGCGAAGAAGCCCGTGATGACCATCAAACCCCTGGCAGCCGGTCGGCTGCTCCCGGTGGTGGGTCTGGCCTTCGTGTGGAACACGATTCGCGACTGCGACATGGTCACGATCGGCACAACCACGCCGGACGAGGCGCGTGAGGCCGTCGAGATCTCGTTGGACCTGCTGGACAAGCGGTTACCGGAGAACGAGCTGCAGCGGACCCGTAGCAAATCATCGCTCGGCTGAGCCGGAGTCACTGGTCGGTGCGTCTCCAGTGCCGGGCGCGCACGCCTTCTGAGGCGCATGTGCCCGGCACTTAGGCGGATAGCATTCGCAGGAGGTGAGCCATGCGGTCCTTCCACAGCATCCTTCCCGATCCCATCATCCTTGCCTCCATCGAACCGTTCCAGTATCGGGGGCACAGGTTGGTTCGTGCCACGGCGGAGAACGGTGCCACCGGCGTCGCCGCAGTTAACGACCGGCTGCGCTATCTCTGGCCCATCGTCGATCAGTTTGTGCTTCCCTATTTCGTCGGGAAGGACGCCCGCGAGCTCCCCAGCCTTGTCGATGGGGTCTACGCCTTTCGCAGCGCCTACAAGCTCGCAGGGATCGCACTCTGGAGTCCCGTAGCATACATCGAGCTGAGCCTGTTGGATATGCTCGGGCGGCTGGCCAACCGGTCCGTAGGCGAACTTCTGGGCACCGTAATGCGGCATCGGATCCCCATCTACCTTTCCAGCGGCGCCCGCGACACAACGCCCGAGGAAGAGGTCGCGTGGCTAGGTGAGCGGCTCACTGAGACGCACGCGACGGCTGTAAAGCTCAAGATCGGCGGACGGATGAGCCACAACGCCGATTCCCTCCCTGGCAGAACCGATCGCCTGATTCCCCTCGCCCGTAAATCGTTCGGAGACGACGTAACCATCTACGTGGACGCGAACGGCTCCTATGATGCAGTCCACGCCATCGAGGTCGCTGCGTTGCTGGCGGACTACGGCGTCGCTTTTCTCGAGGAGCCATGTCCCTGGCAGGAGTACTGGGAGACCAAGCGGGTTGCCGATGCACTTGCGCTGCCTGTGGCGGGCGGCGAGCAGGACTCCAGCCTGCCTACCTTCGAGTGGATGATCCGCGATCGCGTGGTGGACGTGGTGCAGCCCGATATGAACTACAACGGAGGGCTGCTCCGCTGCCTGCGCGTCGCTGAGATGGCGACTGAGGCCAGGGTGCCGATCATGCCCCACAGCCCGAAAGCGGGGGCTGAGGCGGCTGCCGTGCTTCACTTTGGATCCCTCGCACCCAACCTCGGACCACACCAGGAATGGAGCGCCAAGACGGTCCATCCGGAGTCCTGGTATACGCCCACGTTTGAGATCCAGGACGGCGCGGTCGCCGTCCCGGATGGCCCCGGGCTGGGCGTCGACTACGACCCCGACATCTGGCCCAACGCGGAACGGCTTGCCTGAGAGGTGTCCCTCATAGTCCGACACGAAAGGAAATCTCTGAGATGAAGCGAATGCGAGTCACGGATCTAGTCCCAGGCACGTCCCGCTTGATACCCGCCGAGTTTGGCGAGGCGACGATCAGCCACGGCGGCGTCTACGTCTTCAAACCCGGCGAGACGGCGCATCCGGAGGCCGTCCACATTCACGACACCGCCGAGGTCTTCATCTTTGTCCAGGGCCAGGGCATCCTCCCCATCGATGGCGTCGACTACCCGGTCGAGACCGGCGACGTCGTGATCGTCGAGGCCGGCGAGGACCACCACACACGCAGCTCGGTCGAGGATCCGCTCGTGGCAGCGTGGTATGTCATGCACGGGATAAGCGACGAGGGATAGGGGATTAGGGGTCGAGAATACAGGATGATGGGAAGGATAGATGATGAACGTCGGCATGCCTACCTTTGGTGTGACCGACTACACGGGTCACCAGTTCACACTGCACTACGGTGCCGTCACCGCGGGAAAACCACGCGACGAGGCCGCAATCGAGGCGTGTCGCCGGCTGGGCAAGCGCCTTTCGCAATGGGTGGCGTGCTATGTCGATGGGCGCGCCGACCAGCACGCCGGTCCGATGAGGGAGCGCGGGTAGAACGCCGGGGCCTCCGGAGTGTACCAAGACGCAGTTGCGAAGATCTGACGGAATGAGTGTCTGCTGAGCTTCCGGAAGGTAGCACCAAGCATCATGATGAACGGACTGGGGGTGCCTGGTCGGGTACCTCTATCTCTGTTCAGCCGTCCCCAATCCCTAGGAGTGTAACGAAATGACCAATAGCGTATGTGCCTGGGAAGAGACCGTTTCGCTTCCCACCTATACCCCACCTGCGCCCGACATGAACCCGATGTTCCTGGAGAAGCGTGTCAACCAGGGCACGAGCGGGCGCGTGTACCCAAACCCGTTCCTGGATAAGCTGTCCAATGAGAGCGCGCCCAAGGACTACACCGCCGTCTATCTCGAGAACGAGTACATTCGTCTGATGCTGTTACCCGAGATTGGGGGCCGCATCCACGAGGCGCTTGACAAAACCAGCGGCTACCACTTCATCTACCGCCAGCACGTGATCAAGCCGGCGCTGATTGGGCTCTTCGGTTCATGGATTTCGGGCGGGATGGAGTACAACTGGCCGCAGCACCATCGCCCCTCGACCTTTATGCCGACGCAGCATTTGATCGAGGAGCACCCCGATGGCAGCGTCACCATCTGGTGCAGTGAAAATGACCCGCTCCAGCGTATGAAGGGTATGGTGGGCGTCTGCCTGTATCCGGGCAAAGCCTTCTTCGAGATGAAGGTGCAGCTCCACAACCGCACACCCGAAGCGCAGACCTTCCTCTGGTGGATCAACGCCGGCGTCCACGTTCACGAGGACTACCAGGTCGTCTTCCCTCCCGACGTCACAGTCGTGACGGATCACTCCAAGCGCTCGATGTCGCACTATCCGATCGCGAAGGGTACCTACTACGGCGTAGACTACAGCAATGGCGGCAAGGGTACGGACATCGGCTGGTACAAGAATGTCCCAACATCGACGTCCTATTTCGTCTGGAATACGCACTACGACTACTTCGGCGGCTATGACCATCGAGCCGATGCCGGGATCATTCACGTGGCGAATCGCTACATCGCGCCGGGCAAGAAGATGTTCACCTGGGGTGCGAGCGAGTTTGCTAAGGGCTGGGAGGCTAACCTCACCGACACGGACGGCCCCTACATCGAGCTGATGGCCGGCGTCTACACCGACAACCAGCCTGATTTCTCGTGGATGCAGCCCTATGAGACGAAGACCTTCAGCCAGTTCTGGTACCCTGTGCAGAAGATCGGTCCGGCGAAGAACGCCAACCGGCGCGTGGCGCTAAACCTGGAGCTAGTCGAGGGCCGGGTCAAGGTCGGCGTCGCGGTAACCGAGGCCATGACTGCTGCGACGGTGGCCCTCACGGCAGCGCAGCAGACACTGTTCAAGCGAACGCTGAACTTGGTGCCCGGGGAGCCCTTTGTCGAGCACATCTCACTCTCTGACAACCTGGTGGAGACAGACCTACTTCTGCGCGTCTGTGATGGCTCGGGCAACGAGGTGATCCGCTACGCACCACAGGCCATCGAGCAGCCGGCTCTGCCGGAGTCACTGACGCCGCCCCCGCCTCCGGAGACCTTCGACTCCATCGAAGCGCTCTATCTCACAGGCCTGCACCTTGAGCAATACCGCCACCCCACCATTGAGCCGGAGCCCTATTGGGAGGCGGCACTGGCCAAGGATCCGACGGACGTGCGCTGCAACAACGCGCTGGGCCTGGTTGCGCTCCACCGCGGGCAGTTTGAGAAGGCAGCCAAGCACTTCCGGACTGCCATCGACAAGCTGACCCGCCGCAACCCCAACCCTCGCGATGGTGAAGCCTTCTACAATCTGGGGATGGCGCTCAAGATGGCGGGCGACCTGGATGGCGCGTACGCCGCCCTCTACAAGGCCATCTGGAGCTACGCATGGCAGACGCCGGCCTACTATGCGTTGGCCGAGATCGACTGCAGCAGGCTGGACTTTGACCGTGCGCTTGAGCACCTGAACCGTTCGCTGCAGACCAACGCGCTGGCGATGAAAGCACGTATGCTCAAGACCGCGGTCCTGCGGCACCTGGGGCGCCTGAACGAAGCGGCCCAGATGACATGCGAGGCGGTTGGGCTCGACCCGCTCGACACGGGATCGCGAAATGAGGCAATATGGATCAGCCGCGCCAAGAACGACTCCCTAGTCGCTGAGAGCCAACTGGCAGAACTCGATGCGTTGATGAATGTGCCGAACCCACTGTCGAAAATCCAGGCACACTTTGACCTGGCCTTCGATTATGTGAACGCCGCGCTCTGGGAGGAGGCCGCGGACGTCCTGCGGCGATTGGTCGACCCCCTGGATGGCAGCGCCTATCCGATGGTGCTCTACGCCCTGGGCTATTGCGCACATCAGCTCCGCGACGAGACACAGATGCGTGTCCTCTACGACCGGGCAGCGCAGATGCCCACGGATTACTGCTTCCCGGTTCGACTGGAGGAGATGCTGATCCTCGAGCACGCCGCGCAGATCAACCCGGAGGACGCCCGGGTACTCTACTATCTGGGCAACCTCACCTATGACAAGAAGCGCTATGCCGAGGCGATCGCTCACTGGGAGCGCGCCACACAGCTCGATTCAGTTTTCGCCACACCTTGGCGCAACCTGGGGATCGCGGCCTACAACGTCCAGCACAACCCACAGAAAGCCATCACTCTCTACGAGCGCGCGTTCTCACTCAATCCCGCCGACGATCGGGTACTCTCCGAGCTGGATCAGCTCCGCCGCCGCACCGGCGTCTCGCCTGAGGATCGGCTGGCTATGCTCGAGCGGCATATCAGCCTCGTGCGCGATCGGGACGATCTCTCAGTGGAGATGGCGACCCTCTACAACCTGACGGGACAGCCACAGGCCGCGCTCGACTACATGCTCTCGCGACGGTTCCATCCCTGGGAGGGCGGCACAGGCCGAATCTCGCGCCAGTACGTCAAGGCGCACCTCCAGTTGGGCCGCACGGCACTGGATGCCGGAGATGCCAAATCAGCGCTGGCCCATCTGGACGTGACCCAAGCGACCTATCCTGCCAGCCTTGGCGAGCGCAAGCACAGCTTCTGGCCTGACGTCGACATACTGTACACCACCGGGCTGGCGAAGCGGGTGCTGGGTGATGATGAGGGTGCAGCAGCGAGCTTTGAGGGGGTGCTTTCTGCCCGGGCGTGGGATGTTTCGGAAGTGACCTACTACCAGGCGTTAGCGCTGCGGGCAATGGGGCGAACGTCAGAGGCCCAAGAGAAGCTCGAGTCCATGCTCTCGACCGCGCGAGAACGGCTGGATGAGCAGGTGAAGCAGGGATTCGCGACCTCGGTGCCGGAGTTCGTGTTTACCGAGGTCGACATGGAAACGCGCCGCCGGATCCACCTCACATACATCATCGGCCTGGCCCATCTGGGGCTAGGCGAGCATCAAGCCGCACGAGAAGCCTTTGAACAGGTCCTCGCGCTTGAGCCCGGCCATGAGGCCGCCATCGAAGCGAAGCGACTCCTGGCTCAGGCTCTCTAGGGCTAGGGACCGCAAAAAGTGCCGGGCATCCCGGAAGGTACCCGGCACTTAGCTTCCCGTTGCAGCGGCTTCAGCGTCCTTCGCTCGGGCAGCTAATGCGATGATCTTGGCCGCGATCTCAGGCCCAATCGCCGATGTGTCGATGGCGAGGTTATAGTACTTCAGGTTACGCCAGTCAGCGTTATTGTGCATGACGCGAATGAGCTGGCGCTTCTGTTCGTCGGATTGCTCGATCTGACGGGTGGCTTCGGCCTCGGAGATACCCTCGCGGACCATCAGACGTTGTGCCCGTACCGCCTCAGGCGCGTACAACCTGACGTGCAGGGCGCCGGGCCAATCGTGCAGAATCATCTGGCTGCCGCGCCCGACGATGACGGCGTTGCCCTCACGGGCGTACCGCTCCATGGTCTCTTTCAGAACACTGGCATAGGTGATATCATCGATCACGCCCTGCTTGTCGAAAGCCGTCATCTGCTTGCGATAGAGCGATGTCATCTCACCGCTGACCAGGCGCGAGCGTTGGGTAAAGCCTCGTTCCAGCTCGAGCATAGCATCAACATCGATGCCGGCCTCCTCGGCGATCTGCAGAAGCAGGGCCTTATCGACACGGCAGAACCCTAGGTCTTCGCAGATAAGGTCGCAGATGACGTCGCCAAGGCTACCAAGTTCCCGCGATATGGTGATAACAGCCATGCGGCACCTCCATCGTTCCGTGCCCGAAAAGGCGATTCCCAATGCCAGCGAAGCCACCCAAGTCCGAACGCGCCCCAGCACGCATGTTGTACCCACATCATACCGGTAAGTCAACAGGCGTGGGGACGGAGTGCTCTCGCAGTCCCGGGAACTTGGACGTCTTAACCCATGCACGGTCCCCGACACCCATGCTTCGCTTCTTTGTGAGGGTTTCCAAGCAGTAGTACAATCCCCGCAGGAGGACCCTGCATGCGCATATCGTCGCAGTACGATTGGATTAACCTCACTCCCGAACCCGGCCACTACACCTTCGGCTATTACGATCGCTGTCCCTGGGATTCCACGCAAGCACTGCATCTTGCGCTACGAATCCCACAGCAGGACCATCTACCTGCGCCCGGAGAGTTAGCCGATGTCGGCGTGGTGGAACGCCGGACGTGCACCTTCCACAAGCTTACGGAGACCCGCGCCTGGTGTCACCAACAGGGTGCGATGACCCTATGGCTTAAGCACGAGTCCCGTAGCTTCGTCTACAACGACTTCGTCCAGGACGGCGGACGCTGGCGCCCGGTCACTCGAATCCACAGCCTCGACCGGGGTGATATCGGACGATTCAACGTGCCGCTGTACACGATATCAGGCGATGGGCGATGGGGCGTGACGCTGAACTTCGGGCGCATCCCGCGCAGGGGCTATTCCTACGCCCTTGCCCCACTGCCGCAGGAGGATCCCAACCCAGACCTGGACAGCGATGGTCTCTTCTTGGTGGATATGCAGTCAGGCTCAACACGGCTTATCGCCAGCTACCGCCAGATGATCAGTTGTCACCCGTACCCCTACGACCTGGCTTCTCCGAATCCGGGCGCCTATATGTGGCTAAACCACGCGATCTTCAACAGTGATTCCAGCCGCGTTATGGTGCTGTTCCGAACTGCGCCCCAGATGGTGCCGCCGGTGCCATGGCGGACGCATATGATGACGATGGCGCTGGATGGCAGCGACCTGCGGTGTAGCCTCTCCGATATCTACTGGCGCCACGGCGCAATCTCACACCAGATCTGGGGGCGAACGCCCGGCGAGATCCTCGTGGACGCGGACTGGTGCGGACGCGGGCACGAATATGTGATATTCGATGAATCGCACCATCCGTTTCAGGCGCACCGGATTTCGCGGGGGATGGGTCCTGCCGGACACCTGAACTTCTCCCCCGACGGACGCCGGATGGTCGCGGATACCTATCCGAATGAAGAGGGCGTGCAGCGCCTTGCCCTGGTCGACGTGGCAAGCGGCGACATCACCGAGTTGGGGCAGTTCGTCCACCGGACGCCTGGGGCAACCGGCGACGTGCGCTGTGACCTGCACCCTCGCTGGTCGGCGGATGGGCGGTTGCTCACGGTGGACACGATCCACGAAGGCGAGCGGAAGGTGTTCATGCTGGGTTTTGGGGATTAGCGAAAAGTGAGAAGGGTTGAGGGAGAGGTGAACAAGGTAACGCGGGCGGATGTGTTGGTCGTTGGGGGCGGGCCGGCGGGAATCGGGGCCGCGATAGCCGCAGCCCGCACGGGCGCCGATACGCTGCTGCTGGAGCGCTACGGGTTCTTTGGGGGCGTGGGGGCCTATGGCTGCGGCATGCCGATCAACCAGATGCGTCCCGCGGGGATTCCGCGGGGCGCCGTTCACGAGCTACTCATCGATCGGCTGCTTGCCTATGGCGAGGAGGCCGTGCGCATCTCCGACCACGCACTTGTCTGCAACGTCGAGTACCTCAAGGTCGCGGTGATGGACGCACTCGACCAGGTGGAGTGCAGGTACTGGCTGCACAGCCGGGTCGTAGATGCCAGGGTCACCCAGGAGTGCATCAGCGGGGTGGTGCTCGCTACGAAGACGGGCTTCGTCGAGATCGCGGCCGGCATCGTGATCGATGCAACGGGCGACGCGGACATCGCCGCCTATGCCGGTGCTGAGACGATGAAGGGCCGTGAGCCTGATGGCTTCCTCTCACCTACGACGCTCAACATGATCATCACGAATATCGATGTCCCAGCGGCGCGTGAATTCCAGCGTCACGGCGGGCTGAAGCGTCTGCTCGACGAAGCCAGAGAGCGCTATCCACTGTTACCGGAGAGCATGGGGCTGGAGCGCGCACCGTTCCCAATCCAGAACGCGCTGGTGCTCAACCACAGCGGGACAAAGCTGCGCGGCGTGCTCGACGGGACAAGGGTGGAGGACCTGACTGAGGCGGAGCGGTACAGCCGCCATCAGGCAATCCAGATCGTGCAGGCCCTGCGGGAATTCGGCGGCCAAGCCTTCGCAAAGGTCCAGCTCGCTGCGACTGGACCGCAGGTGGGCGTGCGCGAGACCCGGCGCGTGAAGGGCCTCTACACGCTCACAGAGGATGACGCACTATCGGGGCGCCGGTTTGGCGATACCATCGCCTGGCGCAGTGGCATGCTGGATATTGGCTTCACGCGGTACGAGCCGATGAAAGTGCACGATGTGCCGTATGGGGCGCTGATTCCGGAGAAGATGGATGGGCTGTTGACGGCGGGGCGCTGTATCTCGGCGACGCATGTGGCCGCATCTGCTGGCAAGAGCATGGGTAACTGCGTCGCCACAGGACACGCGGCGGGACTGGCGGCCGCCTTAGCCGTTGCCCAAGGCTGTATGCCTCGCGACCTGGACGTCCGGACACTTCAGGCAAGGCTCCGCGCCGACAACGTCGACCTGACGTGGAGCCCGCCCCCCACCTACAACGCGAGATAAGCAAACAGAGGAGTCACGATGAAGATTACGGATGTTGTGCTTTTCAGGGCCTCCGGTACGTGGCAGAGCCCTCCCTTCCCGCCCGGCGACCGGCAGTCTCAAGCAACCGACATCTACCCTGAGTTCAACGCCCGCCATTGGGCTACCGAACACCCGAGCCCACATCAGATCAGCGAGATCTACGTCGAGATCGAAACCGACGAGGGAATCACAGGTATCTTCGGCCCCATCGAGGACTACCAAGCCGACGTGATCCGCTCGCTCCTGCGTCCGTACCTGATCGGGCGAGATCCGCTGGCTACGGAGCTGCTGCACGACCAGATGCTGAGGCTTCACCGGCACGGACGGTCGGGGATTTTTATGACCGGCCTGAGCCCGATCGACTGTGCGCTCTGGGATCTGAAAGGAAAGGCATGGGACCAGCCCATCTTCCGGTTGTTAGGGGGACCGACGCGGCCCGCTGTACCAGCCTATGCCAGTATGCTGGGCTACGCAATCGAGCCCGAAGCCGCGACGGCGGTGGCCCTGGATTTCAAGGCTCAGGGCTTCGCAGCCCAGAAATGGTTCTTCCGCTACGGCCCGGGCGATGGCGAGGCAGGCAAGCTGCGGAATCTGGCCCTGGTGAAGGCACTGCGCGATGCGCTGGGACCTTTCTACCCCTTGATGTTTGATGCCTATATGGGGTGGGATCTACACTATGCATCAGAGATGGTGCGGGCGATGGAACCCTACAACCTCACATGGCTTGAGGAGCCGCTGGCCCCCGAACGGGTGGGGGCTTTCAAACAGCTAAGCGACGCTTCGCAGGTGCCGCTAGCGACAGGGGAGCACGTCTACACACGGTGGCAGGTCAAGGAGCTGCTAGTCGCAGGGGCGATCGACGTGATCCAGACAGATCCCGACTGGACCGGCGGCATCACCGAGCTGGTCAAGATCTGTACGCTGGGGTCAACGTTCGAGGTGCCCGTGGTTGCGCATGGGCACTCGCTTCTGGCAGCGCTACATGTGGCGGGGGCGCAATCACCCGGCACAGTGCCGTATGTGGAATACCTGTTCCGGCATCAGGCGCGAAAGCAAGCGCTGTTCGCACAACAGTACACCCCCGAGAACGGCAGCGTCACACTTCCCGACCTCCCCGGCCTTGGCCTGGTGCTCGACGAGGCGCGCATCACACGACAGGAGTTATGACGCTGAGAAGCTGTGGAGTTATCACTTACCAACCTGCGAACGTTCAAACGCACTACAACGACACAGATCAATGGGAGACGCAAGATGACTACGATTGTGAACAAGGTCTGGCCTGAGGGCTATGTCGAGGCGAATGGCATTCGGATGCATTACTGGCGCACGGGTGATGGGAGAAAGGCCCCCGTGAGTCCAGAAGGGGGCAAGCCGGCGCTGGTGCTCTGTCACGGGTTCAGCGACAACGGCTTGTGCTGGCGACCGATCGCGCAGATGCTGGAGGACGACTTCGACATCGTGATGGTCGATGCCCGGGGACACGGGCTGTCGGATGCGCCGGAGACCGGTTACACGACCGCGGACCGCGCTGATGATGTAGCTGGCGTCGTCAAGGCGTTAGGGCTGGCGAAGCCCGCAATCCTGGGCCACTCGATGGGAGCTTCCACTGCAGCGGCGGCTGCAGCGCAATACCCGGATCTGTTCGGGAAGGTTTTGCTGGAAGATCCCGCCTGGTTCGCCGAGGGATCCAGGCGACAGGCAACGACCGATGAGGAGCGTGCAGCCTGGAACAAGGAGCGGCACGATCGCATCATCGAACAGAAACAGATGACCAAAGAGGCGCTGATCGCTATGTGCCGGCAGAACTCGCCCACCTGGCAGGAGGCCGAGCTGGATGCGTGGGCGGAGTCCAAACAGCAGCTGAGCCCCCATGTCGTCGGAGGCACGGAGAGCAAGCCGAGACCCTGGCAGGAGATCGCGGCAGCCATCACCGTACCCACGCTGTTGATCACAGCGAGCAATGAGAAGGGCGGCATTGTGACACCGGAGATCGCGGCGGCAGCCAAGGCGCTGAACCCCAAGATCGAGGTGGTGCTGATAAACGATGCCGGGCACAACATTCGGCGCGAAGCGACCGCAGCATACATTAAGGTGGTGAAGCGGTTCCTGGACGTATAGCTGCGGGAGACTTCTCAACACACTTCCAGTGAGGTGCAGGCATGGGTAGCGTTGAAGCAAAGATCGGGTTTGTACCGTCGTACCGCTTCCGATTCACGCCGTGGTGTGAGAAGATGCGAGCCGACAGTTTGGCAGCTTTTGCGCAGGTTGAGGGTATGGACGTGGTAGTGCCCCAGCCTTCGCCAGATGGCACGACGCTGGATGCCGCGAGGGGACTGACACCCCACGGCACGGTGTCGACGTTGGATGAGGCGGAGGCCATCGCCGAGTACTTCCGCCGGCAGAAGGTGGATGGTGTGATCCTGTGCCCGCTCGACTTTGGCGATGAGCGGTCGGCGGTGAAGGTGGCCGAGCTGCTCGGTGTGCCGGTGCTGCTCTACGCGACGAAGGAACCGGCTGGGCGCGACGATGCGGGGATGACGCGGGTGTCGGACTCCTATTGCGGAAACCTGTCAATGGCGTCGGGGCTTTACCGGCGCAAGATCGCCTTCCGCTACGCGGGGCTGTTCTTCCCCGATGAGCCGGCATTCCTCCCAGAGGTGCAGGACTTTGTGCGCGCCGTGGCGGCAATCAAGGGGCTGAAAGGAGCGCGCATTGGGCAGGTGGGCGTACGACCACCGACGTTCGAGACCGTAGGTTACGATGAAGTCGCCATGATCACCAAGTTCGGACAGAACATGATTTATGCCGAGCTATCCGACATCGTCGATCGCGCGACGGCGCTGGCGGATGATGATCCTGCAGTCGCCTCTGTGCTTGCTGACTTTCGCGCGTCCTATGACGAGATCACGGTGAGTGAAACCTACCTTGTGAACGCCTCCAAATTGGAGGTGGCCCTGATCGAGTTCTGGAAGAAGCACGCGCTCTCAGCCATGGCAATGCAGTGCTGGCCGTCGATCCAGCGATTGATGGGCATCTCGGTGTGCACGACGTACGGGCGTCTGACCGGGCAAGGGATGCTGACGGCGTGCGAGGCTGATGTGCTGGGAGCGCTGTCGATGCTGGTGTGCCATCGCGTGGCGCTGGGGCAGACGGTGCCACACTTCATCGATTGGACGATCCGCCACCGCGAGAACCCGGACCAACTGCTGGCGTGGCACTGCGGCAACGCGCCGACGTGCCTGGCGTGCGATTCGAGCGAAAAAGCTCTACGGTCGCGCCGGGACATGACGGGTGAACTGCCCATTGCCGAGGGGGACGCGCAGGAAGGCCTGAGCCAGTTCCAGATCAAGCCTGGCACAGTGACCTTCTGTCGTCTGGCGGAGTACGACAACGCGTGGAAGATGCTCATCGCGACGGGCGAGATCGTTCCCAGCGATGAGGTCCTGGCGGGCACCTGGTCATGGGTGACGGTGAAAGACCACGATCAACTCTACCGGACCTTGGTGGAGGAGGGATTCGTGCACCACGCTAGCATGATCCACGGTGACTACACCCGACCACTGTTACAGGTGTGCAAGTTCCTGGGCATCGAGGCTGTGGTGGTGTAGCGGTGGAAGGGATACGGAGACAAGACATTAGGGGTTGGTCCGGACCCTATCCCTTGGTGCCTTATTTCCGATCCCTACGATGAGGAAAGGAACAGGTGATGGCTTTTACCTTGGCGCGCGGGACGAACATCTCCCATTGGCTCAGTCAGAGCGAGCGACGCGGCGATGAGCGACTGGCGTTCTTTACGGAGCGCGATGTACAACGAATCGCCGAGATGGGCGGCGGAAAGCTCGATCATATCCGGCTGCCTGTTGATGAGGAACAGCTCTGGGACAAGGATGGTGAGAAGGACGCCGAAGCCTTCGAGTTGCTGGAGTCGGCGCTGGATTGGTGCGAGGATGCAGGCCTGCGCGCCATCGTGGATCTGCATATTCTGCGGACGCATCACTTCCTCGACGAGAATGATCCCCCGCTGTTTGCGGACCCGGCCGAGGAAGGGCGATTTGCAGGGTTGTGGGAGCAGATTTCGGATCACCTTGACTGGCGGTCGACGGATCTGGTGGCGTATGAGTTGTTGAACGAGGCCGTGGCGCGCGATCCAGAAGACTGGAACCGGGTAGCCAGCGCAGCGTATCAGGTTATCCGAGATCGCGAACCGGACCGCATGGTAGTTCTCGGCTCGAACTGGTTCAACCAGTATCAGACATTCCATCAGCTCCGTGTGCCGGAGGATGACGACACCATCCTGACGTTCCACTACTACTCGCCGATGTTCGTGACGCACTATACGGCTCGGTGGTGGGCCGGCGGAGGCACCTACGCCGGACCCATCCACTACCCCGGGCGGCCTATTGCCGACGAGGACCTTGCAGCGATGGACCCAACGCTTCGCGAGATGGTCGACAAACGCGGTTGGAACCGCCCCTTCAACCGTGACAGCATCGTCGCGGACGTGGCAGAGCCGATGGGCGTTGCACGAGAACGAGAACTGCCCCTCTACTGCGGCGAGTTCGGGTGCTTCGATCGAACGCCTGACACGCTGCGCTTGGCATGGTTCAGGGATGTTCTGTCCGTCTTCGATGAGTACAACATCAGCTGGGCAAACTGGGACTACAAGGGCTCCTTCGGCATCGTCGATATGCACGGTGAGCCGACGGCCATCGCGGAGGCGTTGCTGGCATAACTGGTTCGGAGTCTTCCATGTTGTGCAGCCCGGAAGCCTGGCGGAAGCCTAATAGGTAGTGAGGAGACAGGATGAGCGAGATGACGCACATGAGGCCGCGTGTGCACCTGCTGTGCAACGCGCACATCGACCCCGTCTGGATGTGGGAGTGGGAGGAAGGAGCGGCGGAGGCGATCTCCACGTTCCGCACGGCCGCGGATCTGTGTGAGGCCTTCGACGGCTTCGTCTTCAACCACAACGAGGCGGTACTCTACCAATGGGTCGAGACCTATGAGCCTGAGCTGTTCGCGCGAATCCAGCGCCTGGTTCGCGAAGGGCGCTGGCACATCATGGGGGGCTGGTTCCTC
>JALOOJ010000347.1 GCA_025454475.1 Anaerolineae bacterium | reverse complement strand
TAGTCCCGGGACCGTTGATGGCTTCACCTCCGCGATCCCCTCCCCCGCCGGCGTGCTGTCCTATCCCGGACGCGATGCTGCATGGGGTGAGCGCGTGAGCCTGCGCCAACTCACGATCACGAACGGTGTGGCCCGTGCCGACTTCTCGATTGAGCTCAATGCCCACGCAGGTGGCGCCGAACAGGTCGTACACATCCGGCAGCAGATCGAGGCCACACTCCGACAGTTCGCTACCGTCAACAGCGTCATCATCACGGTGAACGGGCAGCCGGCGCTGCTCGAACCATAGTGCCGCGGTGAATGAGGACTCGGAGGCTGGCGGTGCAGCCGGCGCGAGCCGGGCGCCCACCGCTGCGGTTACCTGCGTGCGTGTTGCCAATCCGGTGAATCGTGGCATAAAGGAGCGGATGGCACGCCACCCAAGGTACAGACACGCTCATGGATAACCAACGCATCCTATCTCCGGAGACCGAACCCGAGGAGGTTGTGCTCGACCGGGCGCTGCGGCCCCAGCGGCTCGATGATCTCATCGGGCAAGACCGTGTCCGTGAGAATCTCCGCATCCTGATCGAAGCAGCGCGTGGACGGTCTGAGCCGCTGGAACATGTTCTTTTCTACGGCCCGCCAGGGCTGGGCAAGACGACGCTGGCGCACATCATCGCGCGCGAGATGGACGCCAACCTGCGTATCACGGCAGGCCCCTCGATCGAGCGCGCCGGCGATCTGGCGGCGATTCTTAGCAATCTGCACGAGGGTGAAGTTCTCTTCATCGACGAATGCCACCGGCTTGGGAAAGTCGTCGAGGAGATCCTCTACCCAGCAATGGAAGAGTTCGCCCTGGATCTGGTCATCGGGCAGGGCCCTGGTGCACGAACGGTCCGGCTTGGCCTCCCTCGCTTCACGGTGGTGGGTGCCACGACGAGACTGGCCCTCCTTTCGGCACCTCTCAGAACACGCTTCGGTGCGGTCTACCGACTGGACTTCTATGACCAGTCATCGCTCGAGGACATCGTCGAGCGTGCGGCGCGGGCGATCAGCGTTAGGCTTGAGCCCGAGGGACGATCAGAAATCGCTCGGCGCGGGCGCGGCACGCCCCGCGTGGCGCTTCGGGTGCTTCGACGCGTCCGTGACTACGCGCAAGTCCGTGCGGGCGGCACCATCACCGGGACCATCGCCAGCGAGGCCCTCACCTTGCTTGAGATCGACGAACGCGGGCTGGACGACCTGGACCGCAGGGTCCTCGACGCGATCATCGCGAAATTCGATGGGGGTCCCGTCGGGCTGGACACCATTGCCGCTTCGATAGGCGAGGCTGCAGACACGATCATGGATGTAGTCGAGCCCTATCTGCTGCAACTTGGGTTCATCGATCGAACCCCACGCGGGCGGATGGCGACCCGGCTTGCTTACGAGCACCTGGGCCGAACCGATGATCGTCTCGCCCAGGGGCGCCTGTTCGCCAACGGCGGCTGAACGTCAGGCGCGAGCGTGGCTGACCCGAACTCCTCCAGACGTCCCCGCACCGGTGCGCTTCCTGACGGTGCCCAAGCATCCGTGTCCGGCCTATGCTTAGCTTAGGCGCGACGTTACAGGGTCGCTATCGCGTCGACCGGATGCTCGACATCGGCGCGATGGAGGCACGCTACCGCGGCTGGGACCAACAGAGAGGCGAGCCGATCTTCATCAGAGAGCTATCGCCACAGCCCGACCTTGAGCCTGAGCTAGAAGCATCCCTGAGAACCGCTTTCACCGAAGACGCCGCGGCGCTTGTCGCGCTGGACCACCCCCACATCGTACGAGTCATCGACGCCTTCATCTGTTCTGATGGGGACGTCAGGCCTACACTACACGGAGCGCCTATCACGCACGCTTACCTCATCCAGCAGGCGGTTGCGGGCCAGGGTCTGGCGGACCTGATCGCGCGCGAGGGCACGCTCAGGGAAGCGCGCGTTGTGGTCTGGGCGCGAGACCTCCTGGATGCCCTAAGCTACGCGCACGGACGAGGGGTGATCCACAAGGACTTGAGGCCTGAGGCAATCCTGATCACCTCTGACGATCGCGCGCTCCTGACCAACTTCGAGATCACGGCGCTCTGGAATCCCGGCGACCCGCACACGTGGACGGCCAAGCGGGTGATGGGGGTGCCCCAGTATGCGCCGCCTGAGTCTTGGGGTATGCGCCTCAACCAGATCGATGCCCGTAGTGACATCTACAGCCTGGGAGCGACGCTCTATCACGCTCTCACGGGCGAACAGCCTCTCACTGCAGGCGAGCGCACATCTAACCCGTACCAGTTCCTCCAGGTGAAGGCGCTTGCTCCGCGCGTGCGCGCCCAGACGAAGGCCGTGATCCTGAAGGCTATGGAACTGCCGCCGGACAAGCGCTACCAGACGGCAGCCGAGATGCGCAGTGCTCTGGAGCCGGAGCATCGTGAGAGCCGAGAGCACTGGCCCCTACCTGCGCCGTTCCTCCCACGTCGCCGCGCATTTGCCTGGTCGCGAGTCTGGGGACTTCTCGTCTCAATCCTGGTTCTGTTCTCTGCCGGTCTTCTGGGCCTCTGGGTGAACCAGGTCGTGGATGTCCCGCGCCTCTTCGCCCGTGCTACCCGGGAGGCAGCCGGCGCCCTCGGCGGAGGCGCGGGGGATCTGAGACTGGGTACTTCGGGGGGCACACCATCTCCCGAGCCGACGGTCGCAGCGGCCCTCCCGGCACCTCCCAGCGCTACCGCGGAACCAACGCGCACCCCGCCTCCCGTGTTGCCGATTGGGCGCGCTTCCGCCCCGCAGCCTCCCTCGGCCTGGCGCCAGATCGTCGACGACCGCTTCGAC
>JALOOJ010000153.1 GCA_025454475.1 Anaerolineae bacterium | reverse complement strand
ATGGAACAGGGCTTCAAGTTCCTCAAGATGGATCTTGGTATCTACTTCCTGCGTAACGTACCCGATACAGTTATCGGGTTCCCGGATACGCTGCGCAGCCAGACCGTCATGCATCCATTCACCGGGATTCAGCTCACCGACAAGGGCATTGACTATCTCTGCAGGTATGTCGACGACGTACGCAGCGTCATCGGCTACGAGGTGCCGTTGGCGGTGGATCACATCGGGCATATCGGGCTCGAGTCGTGCATCAGGCTGGGCAAGGCGCTCGATCAGTTCACGCTCGCGTGGCTAGAAGATCTGCTGCCCTGGCAATTCGCCGACCAGTACGTGACCCTCTCGCGGGCCGTCACGACACCGATCTGCACCGGCGAGGACATCTACCTCAAGGAGGGCTTCATGCCGCTCTTTGAGAAGCGCGCCGTCTCAATCATCCATCCCGACCTGGCATCTTCTGGCGGCATCCTGGAGACCAAGAAGATCGGCGACGCGGCTCAGGAGCACGGCATCGCGATGGCGATGCATATGGCGGGCTCTCCGATCGCAGCCCTGGCCAGTGTCCACTGCGCTGCCGCAACCGAGAACTTCCTCGTGTTGGAGAACCACTCGGTGGATGAGCCCAAGTGGAACGAGCTGGTCACGGGCCTCCCCAATCCCCTGATCCAGGACGGCTATATCGCCGTGCCCGAGACGCCGGGCCTGGGTTTCGAGGATCTGAACGAGGCCATGGTCCGCGAGCACATCGATCCCGAACACCCCGGTTATTTCGAGCCCACGGATGCTTGGGATAGAGAACGATCGCACGATCGGCTCTGGAGCTAGGGAGCAAGCACAATGCCCATCATAGAGAGCATAGTTCACCTGACGCCGGCGATGTTCACCGAGCGCGAGCGCGTGCTGGTCGAGTCGACCAAGGCGCGACTGGTCGCGTCGACATTCCGATTCGACAGTGGCGTGTGTGGCCTGCGGCTGAGGAGCGCGCGAGGTGACGCGGCGTCACATAAGACTGGCGAGCTTGTGCTCCTGCCCTTTCAGGGACAGCAGGTCTGGTCCGTCGTGTTCAACGACCGTGATCTGACGATGCGGTCGATGTTCGACCAGCCGTATCCAACACGTGTCTTCCTCGACACGTTCGGGGGCTTCATGCAGCACTGCGGCATCACCGGCGTCGGGTCGCCCGGTCCCAAGGATACGCACCCACTGCACGGAGAGCTGCCCAACGCACCCTATGGCGAGGCCTATGTGGTTGTAGGTGAGGACGAAGGCGGCGCCTACATCGGGCTGGGAGGCCGGTACCGCCACACCGTTGCATTCTCCCATGCCTATGTCGCCGAGCCACTGGCAAAGCTATACGCGGGCTCGACCCTCTTCAACGTGTCGATGTCCATCAGCAATCTGAAGCGCTCGGATCAGGTGCTGATGTACCTGGCCCACGTGAACTTCAGGCCCGTGGACAACGGCAGACTCGTTTACGCGGCAAAGCCGACGTCGGAACACGTGCGGGTTCGGTCCAGCATCCCCTCGCACATCACGCCCGGCCCCGGCTATGTCGAGTTCATCCAGGAGCTGGGCCGCCATCCTGAAGCGCATCACGTGCTCACACCGGGCATGGCGTTCGACCCCGAAGCAGTGTTCTTCATCGACTATCTGGCAGACGCCGCCGGCTGGGCCCACTCGATGCAGCTTCACCCGGATGGGAACGTGGACTACATCGGCCACCGGCCCGATCAGTTGCCCAAGGGAACACGTTGGATCTCACGGACAGCGGACCAAGACGCTATTGCGATCGTCGAGGCGGGGACGTGCGAGCCGGAAGGGTTCCTGACCGAGCTTGAGAAGGGAAACGTGAAATACCTCGCGCCAGGCAGCACCTTCCGTGCGGACTTTCGGATTGGCGCGCTGTCCGGAGCAGAGGCTGAGAGGATAGCGGCGACGATTGACGCTATCGTCGCGGGGTAAGAGGAAGAAGGTGCGCTTTGTCTGCCAAGTGCCGGGGACGCGCCTCAGAAGGCGTCGGAAAGCCCCCGGCACTTGGTGACGAGTGACGCTCTAGCGCAGGTTGCGGACCACGCCCAAGATGAGCGCTCCGCCTCCGCATAGCGCCAGCCCCAAACAGACGATGCCAATGACGAGAAGGGCCTGGGTGTGCGTCGCATCTCGCTCGAGCACCGCCTCGGAGGGCTTCTGCGGGTTGTAGTATACGGTGACCTGGCTACCTAGCGGATACCTTTCCAGCGCGGTCTTCACGATCGCCGCCTGCTTGACCGGCTTGATAGCGCCAAACGTGACCCGGTGTGCTCGGTACGACTGCCCCGCCACATCGTAGGCGTAGCCCACGTGAGGATAGTACGCGATGTCGATGTGACCGTCCTCGTCTCTGCTCCGGCTCTCACGCACCTCCACCTCCTCGACCATACCCACCACACTCGGCCACGTCTGGCTGTCGGCAGCCTTGCTGCGACTGCGGACCCCCTGAAGCACAAGAAAGATCCCGAGCCCGACAAGGGCCAATGTGAAGATACCTCCGCACACCATAGCGAACAAGGCAGGAACTAGATTTGCGTTCATCGTGATACGATCTTCCTCTCCGTGGTTGACAGAGCCCTGTGCATACGTATAGGTCAACACACCGGAATCGCAACCCTGGTGCTGGGCTGATACCGTAGTAAGATAGGTCGCTGGCTAAGCCAGATGCACAGGACCATCGCAACCTGGCTGTTCACCCCAAGACTGGACCATAAGGATTCCATCGACATCTATGACTATCGCATTAGGCATTGACACGGGCGGCACCTACACGGACGCCGTCCTGGTGGACCAGGACACCGGGGCGGTATTGGCGGCAACGAAGGCGTTGA
The DNA here is from genome assembly GCA_025454475.1 of Anaerolineae bacterium. GTDB lineage: Bacteria > Chloroflexota > Anaerolineae > B4-G1 > SLSP01 > PWVB01. Next base: position 6,820 of record JALOOJ010000153.1, on the reverse strand, counting down.
CGACGCACCGTGACCTGGCCATTGGCATTGGCGATGCCATCCAAAGGGTTTTTCTACCCGAAGCGCGACTGAGCCACGGATCAGAGCAGGCCGTTGGTCCCGAGACTGTGGGATTGGTGGGCTTGTCCACGACGCTGGCCACGAATGCCATCGTAGAGGGGCAGGGCAGTCCGGCCTGCCTTATCCTGATCGGGTATGACGCCGACCTGATACGCGAGCGCGAATTCACAGAGGAGCTTGTCACTCAGGACGTCGTCTACATTCAGGGAGGGCACACCATCGACGGTGAGGAACGGGCGCCGCTGGATGAGTCAACGGTGCGCGAGGCGATTCTGGCGCGACGAGGTAGAGTCGCTGCGTTTGCCATTTCCGGCTACTTCAGCGTCCGCAATCCGGCGCACGAACTGCGCGTCAGGGCGTTGGTGGAGGAGCTAACAGCCGAAGGGAACGGCATGCCGCTGCCGGTCACGTGTGGCCACGAGCTGACGAGCAAGCTCAATGCTATCCGGCGCGCCACGACAGTCGCTCTAAACGCGCGGCTGATCCCGACGTTGCGCGATCTGGTCATCACAGTTCGCGCCAAACTGGGCGAAGCGGGCGTGGGTGCACCGCTGATGGTCGTCAAAGGGGATGGGTCTCTGGTTCGGGCGGACTGGGCGGTTCGGCGACCGATAGAGACGATCCTCTCCGGCCCCGCCGCCAGCGTAGTAGGCGCTTGGTACACCGCCGGGCGCGAAGATGTCTGGGTTGTTGACGTAGGTGGCACCACGACGGACATCGCCGCGCTGCACAATGGTCACCCGCGCCTCAACGAAGAGGGCGCGCGCGTGGGCAGATGGCGGACGATGATCGAGGCTGCGGATGTCCACACCGTCGGGCTAGGCGGCGACAGCCACGTCCAGTTGAACCAAAATGACCAAGTGACTGCAGATAGCGGGGCGCCTCGGCACGCCAGACGCCCGCTCCTGAATAGGCACCATACGATGAGCGTGGGACCCCAGCGTGTGCTGCCGCTCTGCCGCCTCGCAACGGAGCACCCGCAGATCCTGGGTGCGCTGACGCTGCAGGCGCACGTGAAGAAGCGCCCGCTAATGCCGTTGGTCGCGCAGTTCATCCTGCCTCGGCGACAGCCTGGCACGGAGTTGGACGAGACTGATCGTGCATTGCTCGCGCGGCTGCAGGTCGAACCCGTCTCACTTGTCGAACTGGCCCAAGATCCTGTCTACCAGTCGTTCATGATGGATAGAGTGGAACGCCTGGCGGCGCAACAGCTCGTCCTGCGTGCCGGTTTCACGCCCACCGACGCGCTGCACGTTCTCGGGCGGCTCGCTATCTGGAACGTCCGTGCCTCTCTCCTGGGCGCCGAGCTGCTGGCGGCCCAAGCGGGGCTCTCAGTTGAGACCTTCTGCGAGCGTGTTGTGGAGGCGGTGTCAGACCGGATCGCGGCGGAGCTCGTGACGAAGGTGCTGAGTGACGAGGTCGCGCCAGTCAACTGGCCCGAAGAGCCAGTGGCGGCAGGGCTGCTGGCACGTGCACTCGACCTCGTGACGGATACGGACCTCGCATGCCGACTCACACTGCGCCACCCTGTGGTGGCAGTGGGTGCGCCAGTGAGCGCCTTTATGCCGCGGGCGATCAACGACCTACACACGGACCTCGTCTTGCCGGCGTATGCAGGCTTCGCAAATGCGATCGGCGCCGTAGTGGGTAGCGTTGTGCAGCGCGCCAGAGTGTTGATCCGCCCAGTTGAGTTCGGCGGCGCCTACCGCGTGCACCTTCCAGGGGATCTCGGCCTTGCCGAGAACGTGGTGGACTTCGAGACTCTGGACCAGGCAGTTGCACACGCGGAGCGCGTGGTACCGGAGCGACTGCGCTCCCTGACCGAAGAGGCCGGCGCGCACCAGGTTGAGGTACAGACGGTACGGGCCGACCATACGGTTCCCCACGGTTCCGACGGTCACGATCCGACGGCGGCGATCGGCGAACAGGCGGAGGACGCCCTCGGCAGTGAGGACCTCATCTTCCTGGAGTCGGTGTTGACCTTTAGTGCAGTAGGGCGACCGGCGGCGAGTGCCCAGGAACATCTTCCCCAGCCCTCCCACGACCGGCAGGGGTGCGGATCTGACATTCCCCTCCCGCCAAGGCAGAGCGTGGTTTTCCGGCGGCTAGGACCTGGCGATGCCAACGCTCTTGCAGCATTCTACAATGGCCTGAGTGCAGCCTCAAAGCGGACCTTTCGACCATTAGGTGAAGCAACCACAGCAGCGACCTGCGCAGAGATCGCGAGCGCGAATCTGTCCACGCCGCCGACGAAAGTCGACCTGGTAGCCGTTAATGGCAACGAGATTGTTGGATGGGGGTTCATCTGGGGGTTGGATCTGCGGAACCCGGATTGCGACCCGATGTTTGGACTTGGGGTCGCCGATAGCGCTCAGAGACAGGGACTCGGAACACAACTCACCGCACGCGTGATGTCGTGGGCCCGCGCGGCGGGGCTGCCGCGGGTGCTCCTGACGGTGGTGCAGGATAACGCCGTCGCCTGGCGTCTCTACGAGAAGAACGGATTCGAACGCTATGGCGAGTTTATGGGCGATGATGGATTGCCGTACTATCGTATGCGATGGGATGGGGATTAGGAACCGGTGATCAGGGATTGGGGCGCGATGGGTCCTGACTTCTGGCCCAGTCCGTAGTCCCCAATTTCCAACCACTTCCCGGCAGCAAGAAATGGAGACCACGATGTCGTCGGCGATTGCCGCGCTTGTTACACTTGAAGTGATTCTGATGATCGGGATACCGATCGCTACCGTGCTCCTGGTGAAGAAGCGGTGGTCGCTGACGATGCGGCTTGCCCTGGCGGGTGCGGCGACGTTCGTGGCGTCGCAGATTCTCCACATCCCGGCGAACTCGGTCTTGGCCCGCGTCCTCAAGATGGAGACGCAGCCCCTCATCATCCAGACGATCGTCTTGGGACTGTCGGCTGGGATATTTGAGGAGATCGCGCGCTACCTCGTGTATCGTTTCTGGCAGAAGGACGCTCGGAGCTGGCGTGACGCCGTCTTCTTCGGCCTGGGCCACGGCGGCATTGAGGCGATTCTCACAGGGCTCCTCGCTGGGCTGACGTTCGTGAACGTGATCGCGTTCACCCGAGTTGCGGATCCCGCCACCCTTGGATTGTCGGAGGAGGTGTTAGCCACGGCGCTGGCCCAGGTAGAGAGCTACTGGACGATGCCGGCGTACATGCCGCTGCTTGCCGTTGCCGAACGGGTGATGGCGCTGATCCTACACGTGAGCCTATCGACTCTGGTAGCATGGAGCTTCCACGCGCGACACATCTGGCCCGTGTTTGCCGCGATCCTGTGGCATGCCACCGCGAACGCCGTGGCCGTCTATGCGAATTTGACCTGGGGACCGGTAGCTGCTGAGGGCTTGACAGCCGCTATTACTCTGGTCAGTGTAATGATCCTCTGGCAAATGCGACGCGCCCTGCCCGGGGAGTCCACAGCAGTCGAGACAGCCTGAGTCCGCTCAAGGAGGTTTCCATGACCATTGAGATTCGCCACCCGCGTGTCGAGGAGTTCGAACCCTTGATGCGTTTCGTCGAGCGCGCCTTTGGCCATTCAAAGGGATTTTTCCCCCGCGCCTACCCGCATCTCTACCAGCCCACCGAGAAGGCACTGTCGTGGGCTTACGTGATCGAGGAGCAGGGCGAGATTGCCTCACACGTGGGAGTCTATCCCATCGAGACGAGCACGGCGGGAGTGCGGTTCTCAGTGGGGGGTATCGGCGCGGTCTCGACATCGCCGAAGGCCCGCGGCAAAGGTTATATGACCGAGCTGTTGCACTATGTGGTCGCTGAGATGCGGCGGATCGGCTATCCAATCTCCTGGCTCGGCGGTGATCGCCAGCGCTACAACAGCTTCGGATGGGAGTTAGCCTCGCCCCTTTACGACCTCGAGTTCTCCTTACGCTCCCTCAAGTGGCATGGCATCGAGCCTGCCCAGATCGAGGAGGTTATGCCCGAGGAGGCGCTGCCCGTCGTGGAGGCGTTCCAGTCACTGCCGGCCTGTCACGCGATTCGTCCCGATCTAGCGCATCAGATCCACGCCATGGATCTGCGCACTTGGGTTGGCGACGATGGGTACGCAATTCTCCAGGGACAGATCCGCCGGGAGCTGCGTATACTGGAGCTAGTCTCGCGATCCGGGAACGAGCTCAGTATGATCCGCGCACTCCTTGACTGGAACTTCGGGGAACGCGCCAACTGGTCGCTGTCGATGTGGGACCGTGAGCGGCTCGGGCGCCTGATGCGTTGCGCATCCTACTGGCGCAGTGGTCACAGCGCTCAGTACCGTGTCAATGATCTAGCGAGTGTGTTGACGGCGGCTAGGCCGATCCTGCAAGAGAAAGCACATAGCTTACGGGACTTCGCCATCGCCATCGGCGTGAAGGAGCACGACCGCATATCCGACACGACGCTGACGGTTCTGGATGGCCAGATATATGTTGAGGAAGGCAGGCACGCGGCGGCCTATGTCGAGCTACCTGTGGTTGAGGCCACCCGTCTGATCCTGGGCGGCCCACCCATCCCAGGGTCGGCTGACCTACCCCACGCCTTGCTGGCGCTCCTTCCGGTGCCGTGTTTTGTGATGCCGCTGGACCACGTCTAGCCAATCCAACGGCCCAAGCCGTTCCGACGGCCCAAGCCGTTCCGACGGCCGTGACAGAGCTAAGATCCGACCTCTGCGAGGCAGCCGCCCGTTTCCGAGCGGCGACCTCGGCAATCCATGCTAGAATGGCGGGTGATGCAGTCTGCACAGGATAAAAAACGTTGCGCCGTCGCGGGCAAGACCCCCTTGCTTAGCGGCGGAAATGAGGCCTGGGGGAAGGCCCTGTGTCATGCTGCCACGACGCTGACTCGAGACCTAAGCGTCGAGGCCGTTCTCAATCGGCTCCTGGCAGTACTGCGACATGTGGCTCGGTGCGATCGCGGAGCCGTGTTGTTGGCTGATGGCGACGAGGCCCGGGTCGTTCGGTCGTTTGAGGCTGGGGAACGTAGTCCAGACTCCACCGAGCCCTTCCGTTTCTCTGTACAGCAGCAGCGCGTGCTCGCACAAGCAGCCGTGGAGCGTCGCCCCGTCCTGGTCCTTGAGGCTACCATTGAGGCGGCGAGGATCCCGCACCAGAACACGGTCGGCGTCCTGTCGCACGTGACTGTACCGCTTATCTATGACGAGGCACTGCTGGGATTTGCAGTCATCGGCAGTGCTCAGGCGAATGCGTTCAGTGCCCAGGACATCCAGGGATTGGTGGGGGTTGCGGCATTGGCCGCCGTGGCGTTGCACAACGCTCGCCTCTATGAATCGTTGCAGCAAGATCGCGACCGCCTGATGGCCCTTACCAACATCGACCAGCAGATCCTCGCTATGTCAGACTCCCCTCAGACTGTGATTCGCACTGTCCTTCGGCACGCCGTCAAGCTTCTTGATGCACCGAAGGGCCTAGGCGTGTTGCCATCGGACGGTGAGGCCCTGACGCAGGTGCACATGGTCGGGATTGGCGATCCTGGGGGCGTCAGGACGCTGGTGCAAGCGAATTGGGTCCGCGGTCGGCAGCTTATCGAGACCCATGGGGAGGGGTGGATCCTCGCACTAGATCAAGCACCATCCGCATCGGAGACCACGCCCTGGTTCGAGGGAGAACAGGTCCAAGCGCTGCTCACGATACCCCTGTGGCTGCAGGGAAGGCTCGTGGGCTTGATCGCGATTATGGACACTCACAGGCGTTCGTGGAGCGAGGACGACATCCACATCCTGAGGATACTGGCGAGCCAAGCGACGGTCGCCATAGACAAGGCGATTCTGGCCCACAGGCTTCGGGAGCGGCTTCAGGCGTCGGAGGAAGTGGTCACACAACTGCAACAGCTTGACCAGCTCAAGGGGCAGTTCATCCGTAACGTGTCCCATGAACTCAGAACGCCTCTGGCCATCGTCAAGGGCTATGTCGACCTGATTGTCGATGGGGTAATCGACGATGGTATATTCGACCAGGAAACGAATCCGGGTCTGGCTGCGGCAATGGGAGCCATCCACACACACACGGACAACCTGATTCGCATCGTTGAAACGATCACAACTCTGGGCGACGCCGATGTGGGCCGGCTATCTCTCACGCCCCAGCCACTGCACGAGATCTGCGAGGCTGCGCTGCGCGCGAACTGGCAGCAGGCTCTGCGCCAGCATGTATCCATTGTCGCGGACCTGCCCGCCGACCTGCCCTTGGTCGCAGCTGACGCCCAGGGTCTCCTGCGCGCACTCAACCACGTCCTGGAGAACGCGATCAAGTTCAGCCAGCCTGAGACTCGTCCGGGCGAAGGTCCAACGGTCCACTTCCGAGCCTTCGAGCGTGGCGCTTACGTGTGGATTCAGGTCGAGGACAAGGGCATCGGCATTCCTCCGGATGAGCTTGGTCGGATCTACGACCGCTTCTACCAGGTTCACGGCGAATCTACGCGTCGCTATGGTGGGCTGGGCATCGGGCTTGCCTTGGTGAAGGAAGTTGTCGAGCGCCACCATGGTGAGGTCGTGGTCGAGAGCCCGGGCGAAGGGCTCGGGACGACGGTCTCGATCAAGCTGCCCATCAACCAGGCACGCCCAGATTCCAACTCGGGCGTGGAGCTGGCGTGGCAAGCGTGATCGTCACGGCACAAGGGATGCGGGGCCTCACGCCACGCATGCCGCGGGCCATCACCGTGGATCTGGCGCTTGACTGCGGTCGAGCTGCGGGCGTTCTGCCGCCAAGCCGTCCGGTTCCGACCGGC
>JALOOJ010000346.1 GCA_025454475.1 Anaerolineae bacterium | reverse complement strand
AGAGAGGATTCCCGAGGTTCCGTGTTTCTGATTGTCGAAGGCGTGTCCCTGCGCCCGGGCCGTTACGACCTCACCGTGGCTGCGTCCGACCCGCGCGCTGCCGAGTATAGCCCATATGTTCACCATCATCGTGCCTATTCGCTTGAGGTGGAAGCAGGCAATGACGCGCCAGAAGGACTCGTTACCTTTCCGAATCGGTGGGTCCATACCACCGACTGGGCGGTCGTCAGAGGTGAGATCGAGGGAGTCGATCGTGGCTGACTCCAGCGTGCGGGTCGGGGAACGCAGAAGCACCGAGACCTCCAGGCGACCCATACTCGGCCGGTTGTCTACAGGACTTCGGGGATTGCGCGACTGGCTTGCGACTCTCATTCACATACGATCCATCTTGGCTCGCAAAGACGAAGCAGACGACAGCTTCCGGCGGCTGGTGTCGGGGCAACAGGCGGAGGCCTGTGATGAAGCGATCGTCGTGCAGAGTATCCTGGTCGCTCTGGACCGCGAGCACCAAGACTCACAGCGAGCGTTGTCTGGGACAGTGTTCGCCCTTTCGGAACAGATCCAGGCTCTGCACCAGAGAGTCGCGGACCTCGAGAAGATGACCACTCATCGGGAGTCCGAGGGATGAACCTTGCTGTAGTCGGTCCGCTGCCCCCTGAGCGCTCGGGCATCGCCGACTATTCTGCGGCTCTCTTGCCGTACCTGCGGCCCTACTTTGGCGGCGTCGTAGCCGTGACTCAGAGCGGCAGCTCGTGCAACGCCGCGCCTGGCGGCGCAGATGCGGTATATGCTGCGTCAGAGGTCGGGGGCTGGCAAGCAGGACGTGCCATACCGCTGTACCACATGGGATGTGAGCCTCGGTACCATGGGTTCGTGTACGAACTGCTTGTCAGGTACCCAGGGGTTACTGTGCTGCATGACGGCAATCTACTGCCCTTCTATAATGCAGTCACACTGGGGAGAGGCGACCGCGCAGGCTTCGTGCGTGAGGTGAGCTACGTCTTGGAGCGTGGCGACGGACATCGTCGCGCGTGGCGCGCGCTGCGCATCGTTCAGCCACTCGATCCCCAGGAAACAGGGATGCTTGAGCGCGTGGCCCGCGCAAGCCTCGGCGTTGTGGTGCACAGCGCCTATATGCGTGACCGCGTGCTGTCGGCTTGGGATGGTGCGGTGGTTGCCGTCATCCCCCACCTGGCCCTAGGGGTCGGGACTTCAGAGGCCCCTTCGCGCGAAGCGGCGCGTACGTCGCTCGGCCTTGATCCAGAAGACCAGATCCTGGGCGTCTTCGGTTACATCGCCCCGAGCAAGCGCGTCGGGAGCGTGTTGCGAGCGATGGGTCAACTGCGCCCGCTGTTCCCGCGCCTGCGCCTCATCTGCGTTGGTGAGACCGTCGGAGACAACGGCCTTCAAGCGACCATCGATGATCTGCATCTGGCCGATCGCGTTGAGATCACTGGCTATGTCTCGGCGGAGCGACTGCAGACGTATCTGAGCGCCATCGATGTTGGTGTGAATCTACGCCAGCCGACCTGGGGCGAGAGCTCGGGAACGCTAGCCAGGCTGCTGGCTATGGGTACGCCTGTTCTGGTGACAGATGCTGGCTCGTTCGGGGATCTGCCGGCGGGTGTTGTGGTGAAGATACCCTGTGGGGCAGGCGAAGTCGATGCTATGGTTCGCGAACTCACTCAGCTCTTGCAGGATGCGAGGCTCCGCGAGCGGATCGGGTCAGCGGCTAGATGCTATATGCGGGATTGTTGCACCCCTGAACTCGTCGCCCAGCAATTCGCAAGGTTCGTGAGAGCGGCAATCGAGTGAAGTGCATAGAGCACCCATCCAGAGCCTCTTGGCTCTACCTTCTCCCGCCCCTGTGTACCGCTATAGTTGTCCAGGGATTCCTGGCGGCGTCTGTTCGGTTCGTGGAGTATGACGAAGCGATCTTCCTCGATGTGGCACGGAACATCGCTCGATCGGGGGCTCCAAAGCGCTCGATCGGGCTCAGTGGCGCTTTCTTCTTCGATCACACACCGATGTACGTCTACGTCTTGGGCCTGTTCGCGAAGCTGTCCCTTGACCACGTTGCTCTCCTGCGCTCAATCACATGTCTGTTCTCCTTGGCGTCGATTGCCTTGGTCTACAGAATCGTGTCTGCATACAAGGACCCCTTGGCAGCGTGCACGGCGGCGATGATCCTCAGTCTAAGCCCGTACTACGCGGTGTACTCCTTCCATATTCGAATGGAAGTGCCGATGTGCACCTTCGTGCTCCTGGCTGGTTACCAGATCCAACGTTGGGAACACGACGGGAGGCGCCGCCATCTAGTCTATGCGGGGCTATCGGTGGCGTCTGCGGTGCTAGGAAAGGGCATACAGCTCATCCCGTTCTTAAGCACATCCACATCAAATGTGCTTGAGCTGGTGACAGGGCTTCCAGCTGCGTTCTTCTTCTACTTCGGCGTAGTCTGCCTGTTCTTCATGATCCTGACCAAGTACAGGCAGGTGAAGCCTGCATGGCTGGGTGGCGCATTCGAAAGCGCCGGCAAGGAGTTCGGCAAGCCGAGCCTTGCAGGCCTCGGAGGAAGGCTCATAGGATTTCTCGTGGTTGTGATGGTGTTAAGCTTCCAGAAGGAGATTGCGGAGACCATCTCTAAGGCCGGGAATCTGACGGTATTCTACCTGCCGCAGCTGCTGACCAATGCATTCCTGGCGCTTGCCGGCATAGACCTCGCTGTGTATGTCATGAGGTTCCTTGCGAACACTCCGGTCCTTGAGGCGGCTGGGGCTGCATTCAAACTCATCGTTCTTGCATTCATAGTGAGGATGCCGTTGGGGTTCGAATC
>JALOOJ010000345.1 GCA_025454475.1 Anaerolineae bacterium | reverse complement strand
GCGTTCCGACGCGCGAACGCGTGTAGACCCTGGAGCCAGACACCGTCAGCCTCTGGTTCCGGCGGCAATGCGCGTCTGCGCACACCCGCTCATCCACAGCCTGTGCGAGCTACTTCCGCACCGGGAGTGGGACTGCGTCGTCCGGCAGACGCACCCCGTTCGCATCGACGGCGCGCAGTCGTTCACCGGTAGCTGGCACGTACATCCCCACGCGAAGCGTCTGTGTTGCCAGCGGCGCACCTATCGGAATGGTGCGCCGGTCGCGGATCACGTCGCCTGTCAGCCACCACGAGGTCGGATACGCCCCCCCTGCCGGCGGCCCATCGTCTTGTGCAACAAGCACGCCCCCGGCATCGACCCCATGGAGAAAGACAGTGTAGTTCGCCTCGGGCGCCGCCTCTGAACGCCAGTACAGATCCACTAACAACACCTCGACGTCCTGTCGCGCCTCGTAGGCCTCCAGACGGATCGCCGTACCCAGGCTCACATCCACGTGTGTCGCAGTCTTGGGGATCTCGACCGCACCTTGGACTCGCCACGGCCCCAGCGTCGTAGTGTCGCCCCCACCCGGCTCAAAGGCGAGCAACGCACCATCTTCGGCCAGTAACTTGAGGTCCAGCCATATCAGCGCCGGCACCGGAGCCCAGTCAGGGATCTGTAGCGCCACCTCATGCTCCACCACGTCGCCGACTTGCCAGCGATCACTGGGATAGAGCGTACCGCCCAGCCAGCGCGTGTCGTCGGCGAGCCGCGCGGTCGGATCGAGTCCCCGAAGCTGCGCAGAGAGGGTCAGGCGCTCTCCCCCCGCTTCCGAGATGCCCGCTTCAGAGCGGCCCGCTTCAGAGCGGCCCGGTCCTGTACTCTGGACGGCTTCTGCTCGCCAGTAGAGCGACCCGTTCAGCCGGTCTCCGAGCTCAAACGTCTCCGCCGCGATCTCGTACCCAGCCAAGCGCACATGCGCTGTCCGAACGTCAGCCACCACCGTCGCCGACTCTGGCACACCCCGCGGTAAATAGGGCGATCCAAGCGCAGGCCGCAGCAAAGTCCAGGGCAGCAACACCACAGCAAGACAAGCGCAGCCCGACAGAGCCACGACGAGACACCTGCACCCCGCCGACCGCCACTGCGCCAGACCCCACGCGAGGATGATCCCAGCGGCGCCAGCAGTGGGAAACAGCAACCGCCCGTAGGGTGCGCCCGTGGCTGTGGCCCACCGCACGAACGCCACCAGGTTCATCGCGAGGGCCAAGCCCAGCAACCCCAGGGCCCTGCGCACGAGACCTGACTGAGTCCAGAAGGCTCCTCCGGGCACAAGCGCCTTGGCGCCGCCGGCTAGACCCAACCCCACCGCCATACCGAACGGTAGATAGGCCCACCAAGGTGCCGTGATGAGCGCCCACCCGAAGGCGCCCCAGTACGACTGAAGCGTGCTCAGGCTGGCCTGCCATCCGAACCGACCCAGCGCGACTTGAATGCCGAAGTGCGGGGCGACACCAAGCGGGTCGCCATATCTGACGGAGTTCGCGAGATACCAACCGCCCCCGATCAGGACAGCCACCGCCCCAAACGCTACGGCTCGTCCTACGCCGCTTAGCAGCCCTGCCTTTCCCAGGCGCATCTTGCCAGCACCGAACGCATTCCGACGCGCAGACGCCGATAGCAGCGCACCCAGCCCGCCCAGCGGCAACAGCATCAGAGCACTTTGCTTCGTTAGCGCGCCCAGTCCAACGACCACGCCGAGGACCGCCCAATGCCACCACGGCGCCTCACCACGCACGAGCCTGAGCAGCCCCAGCATGAACACGGCGCACAATGCGTTCGTCAGCGGATCATTGCTCACGCCCGCGTGGCTTGCGACAAACTGCGGGTTGAGGACCAACCACGCCGCGGCACCCAACGCCAAGCCGTTCTGACGGCCCAAGCCATTCCGACGGCCCAAGCCGTTCCGACGGCCAGGGTCAGGCCATATCGTGCAGGCCGCTTCGTGAGTGCAGACCACAACGACAGCCCCCAGGAGTATCGACACCGCACGCAGCAGAGCCGTCGCGCAAGTGCACGAAGACGTTCTTGTTCCTGGGATCAGAGCCACGCTCGGGCGAGAAGCCCCGCTCCCAACTCGGGCTCGGGATCAGGCGATCGTCCAGATCATCCATCGGGATCCACGCGGTGAGCAGCGCCGCCAACATGTGGTACAGAGGGGGCGCGTAGTAGAGCGGCGGATCGTGATAGCTCACCAGCCATGCCATCGCCGGTCCAGTCGTTGCGCGCACCTCGGGCACCTGGTATGGCGGAAGCCGGTGCTCGCGCGCAATGTACCGGATGACCTGTAGATGCGAAGACTCGTCCGGCGACTCAAAGAGTGGTGTGTTGACCGCGTAGATCCACGCCAACGCGAGGTAGCAGCCCAGCAGAGCCCACAGCGCGACGTGGGCGCCATCGAAGCCCCTTCTCCGCAATGCGAGACAGAGCTTTGCAGACATCGCCTTGGGGCTATAGCTCACAGCCCAACCTGTCGTCTGGTGCAGAGTGCTCCAGTTAGCCCGACACCTCCGTGAGCAGGTGCGCGAGCTCCGCCGCCACGTCCACTCCCAGTCGGAAGTGAATCACGCGGCGCTGGTTTTCTACGAGAGCCCAGTAGTCGCCCAAGGCTTGTGCGTGCTCCAACACGCCGAAACTCAGCACCGACGCGGCATCGCCCGCGCGGTCAGGAATCGCCGCATCCTCAGCGTGTTTGGCCGTGAACTGGATGAACAGCCCATTCCCAGCATCGCCCTTATGGAGCTGCCCTGTCGAGTGAAGATAACGTGGGCCATACCCGACCGTCGTGGCCACGCGGTACGCGTCACGCATCCAGATTCGCAGCTCTTGAAGAGCCTCTGTCGTCGCTGCCGTTGGCTCGACGTAGGCTTGGAGAGCAACGTAGTCGCCTGGCTTCGTCTGCGACAGGAAGGCACGTAGCGTACTACCGCTGGCCTCGACCATCGCGGCTGCCGGCAGCGAGCCGGTCTCCTGGTAGGTAGCAGTCATCTTCCGGGCCAGGATCTTTGCCGCCTCCACGTTGGGTTGATCGAAGGGCTGAATGCCCAAGAGATGCCCGGCGACAGCCACCGCCATCTCCCAGAGGAAGATCTGCTCGCCTATGTCATAGATGTCGCGCAGGTGCATAGTGATAACTGGGTGTCCCGCCTCAGCTAGCGCGGCTAAGGCGTTCTGACGCCCGGCGTCCGCACTGTCATCGGCGGACTGGGCCGCACCATCGAGACGCAGATGCACGAAGAGGCGATCCGCACCGTACACCGCCGGGCTGCCCAAGGACTCGCCGACCACGGGTAGAACACCCACCCCACCCTTTCCCGTACTTTCGGCGACAAGCTGCTCGACCCAGTCACCGAACGCCTCGACGCCGAGCGATGCGACCAACGTGAGTTTGTCACGACCCGCCTTGGTCAGTTCAGCCAGAATCGCACCCAACTCGACCGCCGCCGTATCGCCCAGGGGCTCGCTATCAGGGGCGATGTCGGCAAAACCCAACGCGCGGTCCAGGAGCCTATCGAGGTTGATCCCCAGTAACCCGGCAGGAACCAGCCCGAAGAAAGACAGCGCGGAGTAGCGCCCACCGATCGTGGGGATGTTCTCGAAAACGGTTCGGAACCCAAGCGACCTGGCCTCGGCGACCAGCGGCGTGCCCGGGTCGGTGATGGCGATGAAGTGCTCGCCAGCGGCATTGGAGCCCACTACCCGCTGCACCGCATTGTAGTAGTAACGCAGCCCCGACAACGTCTCGACTGTCGTGCCCGATTTGCTTGACGCAATGAACAACGTCTTCGCCAGATCGAGGCGCCTCTCACAGGTCAACACAGCGCCTGGATCCGTACTGTCGATGACCATCAGACGTAGGTATCCCTCGGCCGGTCCAAAAACGGCGCTGAACATGTCCGGACCCAGGCTCGATCCCCCCATCCCAAGAAGCACGGCGTCGGTGTACCCGGCTTGACGGACCTCGTCGACGAAGTCTGTGATGGGCTCAAGGTGGCGCCGCATCACAGCCGGCGACGTCAGCCACCCGAGCCGGTTGGAGATCTCAGTGGGGGTATCGGCCCATAGGTGATAGTCGAGATCCCAGAGCCGCGCCATCACGTCGTCCTGCGCGATCTCATCGACCGCGGCATCGACCGCGGGCTGCGCAGCTCCCAGGCGCGCCTCGAACCGAGGCAACCCGAGCATTCGGCACTTCTGGCTCACGCTCCGCAGGAGCTCCCCGAAAGGCTGCACGAACTTGTCGATCCCCTCATCCAGCAGCACATCGGTCACAGCATCCAGGTCAATCCCCAGCGCAGTAAGCTTCTCGAGCTGTGCACGGGCCTTGGACAAGTCAGCCTCAACCTCTGGCGAGATCGCGCCGTGGTCGAGAACAGCCGCAAGCGTGTCCGGCGGCAACGTGTTGACAGTATGTGCACCAATCAGCGCGTCGGCATAGAGCGTGTCGGGATAGGCGGGATCCTTTGTACCCGTACTCGCCCAGAGAGGGCGTTGCACACGCGCCCCAAGGGCAGCCAGTCGCTCCCAACGCTCGCCACTGAAGGCCTCCCTGAATCGCTGATACGCCATCTTGGCGTTGGCGATGCCCGTCGTCCCTCGCAGACTCCGCGCCTCAGCCGTGCCGAGAGCATCCAGCAGCCCATCCACCTTGGTATCGACGCGGCTCACGAAGAACGAGGCCACCGAGGCGATTCGCGAGAGGCCGAGACCTGCCGCGGCGCGGTGCTCGAGCCCGGCGATATAGGCCTCAGCCACCGCATCGTACTGCGTTAACGAGAACATCAGCGTCACATTGACGTTGATGCCCTCGTTGATGAGCACCTCAATCGCCGGAATGCCCTCGGCCGTTGCAGGCAC
>JALOOJ010000152.1 GCA_025454475.1 Anaerolineae bacterium | reverse complement strand
TGGCGACATCGTCGAGACGCCCCTCGAGGATGGCCCCTGGGGCGCACGTGGTGTCGGCGAGCACGTGATGGTTCAGACGGCGCCTGCCATCGCCAACGCCCTCTTCGCCGCTACGGGCGTCCGCTTCAACGACCTCCCTCTAAGCAGTGAGAAGGTGTATCTGGCGATGCATCCCGAGGGCCCCGAGCTTAGCTGCGACCTGCCTGAAGCGCAGCGCCCCTAGCTCCCCCCGCGCCCAACGGCCTTGTTGGGGCCTCGAGCGCTTCTGCCTGCACGACGATCGCCCGTGCCAAAGGGCCTTCCTTGGGCCTTGGGTGGGCAGCAAGTCCCGGGGGACGTGCAACCCGGAACTGATGAAACCGTATAGAGACTACGGCAACACATCAGTTCACGGAGGCGTACCCAATGCACGAGCCAATCGAAGTGTCTTCTGAAGTTCGGCGACCCGACGGTCAGCCGCCCACCCGGCCCACATCGCCCGCCGCGTCCTCACGCCGCCGGTCGCTATTCTGGCCCATCGCGCTGATTGCCTTCGGTGGGCTGCTGCTGCTTTCGAACCTGGGGGTGATTCCCGCGACCGGCTGGGCTGTCCTCTGGCGGTTCTGGCCGATCGCGCTTGTGGCGTTAGGCATCGACGTGCTGATCGGACGCCGGTCGGTCGCCGGCGCGATCGCGAGCGGCGTGCTGACGCTGGTGCTCGTCGGCATTGCCATCGGAATCGCGTTCTTTGCCGAACAGGTGCCCTACCTCGTGGAGCTAGCCCGCCCGGCGACGCTGAAGGTCGAGCATCTGGAGCACCCGCTGGGCCAGATCGAGGAAGCAGCTGTCACGATCGACTGGACAAGTGCCCCCGCGCATCTGGGCACGCTAGAGGATTCGGGCAACCTGCTTGAGGCCGACATAGCCTATCGTGGCGAACGCGTGTTCAATGTCGCGACTACCGCATCACGCGCGACGGTGACACTCGACACGGTGCTGCAGGGGATTTCATATGGGGATCTGGACTTCGGCGATGAACAGCACCGCTGGAACGTACTACTCTCCCCCGATGTGATCCTCGACCTCGTGCTCGACGCAAGTTCGGGCTCGGCAACGTTCGACCTCCGCGGCCTGAGCGTCAGGAGCCTTGAGCTTGATGCATCATCCGGCGCCACAGAGGTGCTGTTGCCCACGTCCGGTAGGTTGGACGGCCGGATCGATGGCGGGTCCGGTGCGCTGACACTTCGTATATCTGAGGGTGTCGGGCTACGCGTGCGCCTCAATGGCGGGAGTGGAAGCTTCGACCCCGGCGATCAGCTCGGCCTCGTGTTGGGGGATGAGGACGACGGCACGTGGGAGACCGACGACTTCGAGATCGCGGACCACCAGGTAGTACTGACCATCGACCAGGGATCGGGGAGCATACGCATCGAGTAAGGTTCGCCGGCCCATACCCAGCGATCACTATCGCCCTGAATGGTCATGGCGCCCCGGAGGACTGTATCCGGGGCGCCGCTGTCGCATCTACAGCATGATCGGTGGGAGGCCCAGACGCACGCGCACCTCATCAAGGATTTGCGATGTCCGCGATGCCCCCACGCGGGTAATCCCCAACGAACGCACCTCAAGCAGGCGATCCAGCGAGCGCACACCGCCCGCGGCTTTCACCTGAACGGAGGCTGGCGAGTGGGCGCGCATCAGCTTGAGGTCTTCGTCCGTCGCGCCGCCGCTACCGTATCCCGTACTGGTCTTCACCCAGTCGGCGCCCAGATCGGCGCACACCTCACACAGCGCGATCTTGTGCTCGTCCTGGAGATAGCAGTTCTCGAAGATGACCTTGACCTTCTGCCCCGCGGCGTGAGCCACATCGATGACGGCCTTGATGTCGACGCGCACGTAGTCCCAGTCACCACTTAGGACCTTGCTGATGTTGCAGACCATGTCCAGTTCCTCACACCCATCGGCCACCGCCTGCCGCGCTTCAGCTACCTTGGTTGCCGTCGTATGTCCACCGTGCGGGAATCCGATTGTTGTGCTCGCCTTCACTGTCCGATGGCTCGCACGCAACAGATCGGCGCATCGCGCCAGGTAGTAGGGTAGGATGCACACGCTCGCGACATCGTACGCGATCGCGACCTGGATGCCGGCCTCCAGTTCGGCCGCGGTCAGCGTGGGATTCAACAGCGAATGATCGATCATCTTGGCGATCTGCTCGTAGGTGTAGTCCATCATCAGCTCCTGTCTTGATCTAGGAACACTGGGCATTATACTTCTCCCAATCGGCCAGGCAAAGGAGTAGCTATGCACGGGTATACGTTCGACTTCCGTGGCAGCGTTGTTATTGTGACCGGGGCTAATGGCAACCTGGGCAGTGCTGTCGCCCGTGCCTTTGCTGAAGCTGGAGCTAATGTCGTTCTTGCCGGGCGCGACGCAGCGCGTGTTCGCCTCGCGCTCCCGGACCTCACCGAGTCGCCCAATGTGTGGGTGGGACCATCAACTGACCTGAATGACGCTGAGGCAACGCAAGCCTTGGTCGCTGAGTCGTTCAAACGCTATGGGCGCATCGACGTCCTGGCCGACACCGTCGGAGGCTACCGCGCAGGCACGCCAGTACACGAGACTTCGCCTTCACAATGGGACGAGATGATGGCGCTCAATGCCCGAACGGCGTTCCTCATCTCCCGGGCGGTCATCCCGACAATGCTCGACCAGGGCAGCGGCCGGATCATCCTTACGGCAGCGCGGAATGCCCTTCGAGGCGGGGCCAACGCCGCCGCATACGCGGCTTCCAAAGCCGCTGTCGCCCGCCTGACAGAGTCCTTGGCCGCAGAGGTGAAGCACCGCGGAATCAACGTCAACTGCGTCCTCCCGGGGACAATCGACACAGACCGCAACCGCGGGGTGATCCCGTACGCGGATCCCGGCCATTGGGTTCGGCCCGGCGACATTGCCGCGATCTTCGTCTTCCTGGCGTCGGATGCTGCAACGGCTATTCACGGCGCGCTGATTCCTGCGTACGGCTTGAGCTAGCATGCAGGCCGGGATCGATCTGAAGGTTTGTGGGGGCGTCCGTTGAGAGATCACATTCTGGCCATTGATGTGGGAACACAGAGCGTTCGCGCTCTGCTCTTTGACGCTGCTGGCGCCCTGGTCGAGAAGAGCAAGATCCCGATTCAGCCCTACGTTTCACCCAGGCCAGGGTGGGCCGAGCAGGACCCTCACTACTTCTGGCACAAGCTCTGCGAGGCATGCCGCGTGCTGCGGCACAGCTCTAGTGTGCCGGAAGATGCCATCGCCGGCCTTGCTCTCACTACGCAGCGAGCAACGGTTATCAATGTCGATGCTCGCGGCGAGCCGCTGCGACCAGCGATTGTCTGGCTGGATCAGCGCCGGGTCGAGACGCTGGAACCGGTGCGGGGTGCCTGGGGCCGTCTCTTCCAGATCTCGGGTATGGCGCCTACCGTTGCTTATCTGCAGGCCGAGGCTGAGGCCAACTGGATACGCACGCACGAGCCCAGCGTGTGGCAGCGGACGCACAAGTATCTGCTCCTATCCGGCTTCCTGACGTACCGGCTCACTGGTGAGTTCGTCGACTCCATCGGCTGCCAGGTGGGCTACCTGCCCTTCGACTACAAGGCGCTGACCTGGTCGAAACCGTGGGACTGGAAGTGGCAAGCCGTACCGATGAGCCCCGACTTGCTTCCGCGGCTCGTACCGCCCACCGGCGTCCTGGGCGCGATCACGCGAGAAGCTGCGGAGGCCACGGGGCTACCCGAGGGATTGCCTGTGATCGCCGCAGCGGCTGACAAAGCGTGCGAAGTCATTGGGTCAGGCGCGGTGCGACCCGAGATAGGGTGCTTGAGTTACGGCACAACGGCCACGATCAACACCACCCATCGGAAGTACGTCGAGGTCATCCCATTGATCCCGCCCTACCCCGCCGCCGTCCCCGGTCAGTACAGCCTGGAAATCGGGATCAGCCGAGGATTCTGGATGGTGAGCTGGTTCAAGGAGGAGTTCGGTCACCTGGAGCGCTGGCTGGCGGACGAGCTCGGCGTCGAGCCTGAAAGCCTCTTCGACGATCTGGTTAACGCTGCGCCGACCGGGTCTATGGGCCTTATCCTGCAGCCCTACTGGTCGCCGGGCATCAGATACCCGGGGCCGGAGGCCAAGGGGGCGATTATCGGCTTCGGAGGCGTCCATACCCGCGCCCACTTCTACCGCGC
Organism: Anaerolineae bacterium; assembly: GCA_025454475.1. Lineage (GTDB taxonomy): Bacteria > Chloroflexota > Anaerolineae > B4-G1 > SLSP01 > PWVB01. Next base: position 5,534 of record JALOOJ010000152.1, on the reverse strand, counting down.
CATCCTGGAAGGGCTAGCCTACGCCCTGCGCGACGGCAAGGAACGGACCGAGCGCCGAAGCCGCACCCGGATCACGGAGCTGCGCGTTGCCGGCGGTGGCTCTCAGAGCGACGCCGCGATGCAACTCACGGCGAATGTTTTCGGCATGCAGGCTGCCCGCCCCCACACCTACGAGACTTCCGGCCTCGGCGCGGCGATCGACGCGGCTGTCGGCCTCAGTCTGCACAGGGATGTTGCCACGGCGGTCGCCGCGATGACCCGGATCGGACGAGTCTTCGATCCGGACCCCGAGGCGCGCCGGATCTACGATGACCTGTACCACCGGGTCTATCGGCGGATGTACGAGCGGCTTCAGCCGCTGTATGAGGAAATCCGCGAGATCACGGGCTACCCTAGCACCCCACACGAGTCCTGAGTCTATCGCGGCAGCTGGACGCCATAGACCGCGCCTGCGTGGGCATCAGCGACAAAGAGCGTATCGCCGACAGCGAGCAGGCCTTGGGGAAAGCCAAGCTGAACGCCGCCCGCGGTGATGAGGGCCCACTGAAATGCGCCATCGGCCCCGAACGCCAGCACCCTACGCCGCAGTGGATCAGCCACATAGAGCCGCGAGTCTGCATCCCCCCACGCCAGGAAAGGCTTCTCGTCGGGGTTCGAGGTATCCCACGTCGGTACCGACCACTGCCTCAGCGGTTCCCCCAGTTCGGTGAAGAGCTGAACGCGCCTGTTCCACGAGTCGACCACGGCGACAACGCCGTCGGCGCTTACATCTATCCCCACAGGCTCGTCGAGGTAGCCCGCCGCCGTCCCGCCACCGCCGAACTCGCGCAGGAACGTGCCATCAAGGTCAAAGACCTGAACGCGCTTGTTCCCTGTGTCCGCCACGAAAAGCTCCCCGCCAGGGCTGATCGCCAGGCCTCTCGGTCCATAGAACTTGCCCTGGGCCGTCGGGAGCCCGGTCACAGTCACCTGGACCAGCCCGCCCCAGCTCAGCACAGGTCGCTGGTCCGGGTCGAACTTCTGTACACGGTGGTTCCAGGTGTCGGCCACATAGATGGCTCCTTCCGCGTCGACGGCGACATCCCATGGCTCGTTGAGCTGCCCAGCCTCTGCGCCGTAACCGCCGAAAGAGGTCACATCGCCACTGGCTTCCACGTGCCAGATCCGGTGGTTAAGCGTGTCCGCCAGATACAGCGAGCCGTCCGCAGCCGCGGCGATCCCCCTGACGACGGCGCCAGGCAACAGCGATTCACTCTCCTGAACGAGTGCCCGCACCCCGGAAGCGTAGGGGTCGGGCGGCGCCGTCGCCACCGGCTTACTGTAGACTGCCCCAGCGGCTCCTGGTGCCGTGGGCCAGGTGCGGGCGGCCGTTTCGCGCCGCACATAGAGGCGGAAGTCCTTGCGGTAGGGCCAGGTCTGCAGCGAAAAGGGGCTGGTGGGATTCTTGAGCCTTGCGTACGCCTCATAGTCGGCGCGCCACACGATGTCCCAGAGCGCCGCCCGCATTGCCGGGTCGCGGAGCGCGCCGCTGATCCGGGCGGGCGTCATCCCGAAGTAGTCCTGGATCGGCCACCAGAGGTAGTGATAGTCGAAGGCAATATAGTCATCGCCCAGAATCTCCTCCACCACCCCATACTGAGGACTGCCTGCGATCACCACAGGACAGGCGAGCAGTTGGTCAGCGCTCGGCATCATGCTATAGAAGTAGTTGTTGGAGAACTCCACCATGTACCACGTGAAAGGCCACGATCCGTCCTCGCCATAGGCCACGCGGACATCCGAGGGCGTCCCTGTCTCGCGCCACGAGACCTCGCGCACCTGCGCCAGGGCAGTCTTGATGTCCGGCGTCCCGTGAGCATAGACGAGGAACTCGGTGGCCAGGTCATAGGTCACATAGTTGACCCTCGTCATCGTGCGCACTGTGGCGCCGGCTAGGCCGACGATACACACCAGCGCAAGCGCCCAGAGGGCACTGCGCGACCCCACACGGCGCCACGCCCACGCCGCGGCAGTTCCAGCACAGAGAAGGCCCAGAACGCCGCCTACGAATGCCCACATGGGGCGAATCTGGTCCAGTGACAATCCCGCTGCTGCCACACCCGACTCCAGCGCCCCCCGTGCTGCCTCATAGTTGCTGACACTTACCACGAATGCGCCCAATGCCACTACTGCCGAGACCATAAGCGCGACCAGCGGCATCCATCTCCTTGCGCGTGAGGCCTCTCCGTCCAGGAACCGCCCGAAGCCCCACCCCCCAAGGTAGATGCTTGGCAGAGCAATGTGGACCACCAACCAGGGCATCTTCTCGCCGGCTATGCCATAGCCGATCCACGAGAGAGCTGTCCACCCTAGCAGGAATAGCGGGAAGCCAACCGCCAGCCGCCGACCAACATCATCTCCGTCGAGGCCATCCTGTACCGGGCCCTTGTCGGCCACGGCCGGCCGCCGTATGGCGGCGACCGCGGCCCGAATCGCGGCGACCCCGCCGCCGATGGAGAGGAGGACCGCCAGGTATTCGTAGAGTCCTCCGATGAGGAGATAGTAGTATGACGGTTGGTCACCCCGCTTGACACCGTGCTGCGCCAGCCAGTACGCCAGGCCGCCAACGAGGCCGGACAGAGCCCCGAATCCCCATGTGAACACGGTCGTATAGAGGACGATGAAGATCGCGTAATGGGTCAGGGCAACAACGGGCCACGCCCGGCGATCCCACCACAGGCCAAACACGATTGAGGCGACGATCGTCGCTACGAGCACTCCGAACAGGACAATCACTGTGGAAGCCGGCACAGCTGCGAAGTTGCCTGTCCGCACGGCCTCGTACACCACGTTCATGTCAACGCCCGCGGCGAACTTGATCAGTAGCGCCGACCCAAGCGGCAGCGTCAGCGTGCCAATCACCATCAGAAGGTCAAACAGGCGGCTTCGCGCCAGCACCTGGCGCCCGATGCCCGGGCGCAGGACAAGGAGAGCCCCAGCCAAAGCTGTGAGCGAGCCGACGGCAGCAGCCCTTCCCCATCCCGGCACCGCCACATCGGTCACACGGCTGTTGCCTGCATCGTCCAGCGCGAGTTCCGTGACCTGCCCGCCGCCCAAAGCTGCCGCAAACACAGCGGCGAGGACCAGCCCGGCCACAATCAGGCCAACGAACCTGCGGTAGAACACACGGCGCTCCCATCGCGTCACCAGTACCCACACCGCGAAGGGCACCAGCAGTAGAACGCCGTAGATCGCCGTGTAGATATACGAAGCTTCCTTCGTCGAATGCATCAGGGCGAAGGCAGTCGCCGACCAGACCAACCAGGTTCGCCTGCCGCTGTCGACGTAGCGTAGCATGCACCACAGCAACAGCACGGCAGTCAGCATCAGCGACGCATCGTGCCGGATATAGCGCGAGTAGTACGAGATCGATGGCGAGATCAACAGCAGCCCTGCTGTGACGAGCGCTCCGGAACGTCCCAACCAACGCCTGAAGAGCAGCGGCGTCATCACCAGGATCACGCCTGTCACGGCCACGTAGACCCGCGACGTGAAGTCTGTGGCCCCGAAGAGCCAGTACACAAACGCCGTGACCTCGAACAGCAGCGGTCCGTGCATCATCGGGTTATGCTGGAACCCCTGACCGGCATACAGGTTCCAGGAAAACTTCGTGTGGATGCTCTCGTCGTGGCTGATGGACCGGTCACCGAGCATGTAGAAACGCGTCACGACCGCCAGGATCAGAACCGCGACGTAGATGAGCCGCTCCCAACGTTCGAGCGAGTCACGCCTCATAGACACCCCTTCGCAACAGGATTCCAGGCCCAGCGCCATCATACCAGGGTCACCAGGATAGTCACTCCGGAAGCCGCACCGTGATCGCGACGGGCAACTCGAGGCTGTCGTCGCCGTCTTCCCACAGGACTCGCCGGCCTGTAACCGGATCGTAGAAGCCTATTGCCAGGGCGCCAACGCCGCTGTTCACAGACTTCACCGACTCCTGCCACGCCAGACTGTGAACATCGGTGATAATCTCTCCAGGAATCCACCCAGACGTGGGTCGAGACCACTCAGCAGGCACGGCATCATGCTGAGCCACGATCCCTCCGTCGACAAGAAGATGTGCGAACACCTTCAGATCCGCAGCGCCCGCCCCGGCCTCGGCCCTCCAGTAGAGCGTCACCGGCAATAGGCGACCGACAACTGCATCACGCGCCACATCGAAACCCACGAGTGTCGCTATGTCGCCTGCCCGTGCCATCATCGGATACTCAGTCGATGGGACCTCATAGGTGTGCGAGCCTGCGTTGAGTGACATCTCGCCGATCGCGACGGTGCGCCCCTCGACGCGAACTTCGACTCGAGCTCCGCCGTTCTGGGGCGACGCGGGTATGCGCAAGGCGGCTACGTGCAGCAACGGACGCCCTACAGGATAGCTCGGCACAGCGACATTCAGAGGCGCCACGTCGAGGTCGCGTTCATCCTGGGTGAGCGCGACGACCGCCTCCACTCCCGCTCGCGCCTGTGCCCTTACCCGCCAAAGCGTCGAAACGAACAGGACCTCGCCAGGACGCCCAAGCTCTCGATCGATCGCCGCTGATGTAAGCTCCAGCGACGGCGACACCGCCAGACCCAGCACGGATTCCGGCGCCGGTACACCATACATCGATGTATCGCGCCAGAGCTCGCGCTGTGCGACTACATCTCCGAGGACGATCGAAGCCACAGGCGGTCGTCCCTCTTGCATCAGGGCGACAGGGCGGTCTGGATCGTCCCAGTCAAAGACTCCAAGCTCGAGTCGGTAGGGTACGGAGAGCAGGCCTACCGGCAGGGGCACAACGTGGTACGACGGAACCTCGCTGCCATCCGTCCACGACCGTGTCGCAGCAAGCCCTCCGTCGACCAGAAGGTCAGCCACCGACGCCACCAGGGCGCCGGATGGATCATAGAGACGCAGCGCGACACCATACCGTATTTCAGACGGGCCCCCGCGCCAGCCTAACGCAACGGGCACCGCCGCCCCACTGACCGGCCGGGCTAGATAGCCATCAGCTTGCAGGCAGAGGGCTCCAGAAGTGACGCACGCGGCCTCGCGCGACGCCAGCTCCGGTAACGCGATCGGACTGCTCACCGCATAGGTCTCCAGGATCACCCCCGGAAAGGCACGACGCTGGGTCAGCACGCCCGACCTTGTTAGCGCTACGCGAAGCGCGCGCCTTGGGTCCGCCGCGCCGCGCTCGTAATCCAGCACGAAGACCCGCTGCGCCAACCCAATCTCGGTCACCAGCCGCGCCAACTCGCGATCCCACTGCGCGTCACTTGGCGCCATCAGCGCCGTGGCCTGACCCAGATCGTACTGATGCAGTGACCAGTCAGTGGGCGGCACGATCACTACATCGCCTGCAACCGCTTCCTCGCGGAGCGCGGTCGCAACCGCCCGGACATCGCTCCGTGCATACGATGGCCGTGTGAAGTAGCCGCGAATGCCGAGTAGGCTCGTCGACAACGCCGCGGCCAGCAGCCCGGCGCGCAGCAGCCTGGGCACGCGCCGCTCG
>JALOOJ010000151.1 GCA_025454475.1 Anaerolineae bacterium | reverse complement strand
CAAGTGTGAGGAAGTAGAGCGGCCACTCAAGGCTCTCCAGCAGGCGGTAATCGATCGAGGCGACAAAGAAGAACAGGCCCACCCCAATAGCAGCATAGATTGCCTGACGCCGCCAGGTGTCGGCCAGATCTTCTGAGCCTAGCGTGGCGCTGTAGATCATCGCCAGGCCGATCATGGAAAGGACCACGGCGATGATCAGCAAGCCCCAGTCAAAATGCTCCCATCGCGATCTACCCATCACCTCACCGGTTCCATCTGTGGCCGCAGTTGCACGTACGCGTGCCGTGCCCGTTGGGCACGTACGCCCAGTGTCGTTCTGACGACGCGGCTACACCTTACCCTCTGCACGACGGGAGCGGGCCGTATGTACCGGGATGTCCGCCATCAGCCGCGTTTCACGGTTGTCCTCGGTGAAGTTGACGACGACTTTGTCGGCGTCGATGTCGAGGTGTTTGGAGATGACGGCGATGATCTCGTCCTTGAGTACCTCGAGCATCCCCGGGGCGATATTGGCGCGGTCATGGGTCAGCACCAGGCGTAGCCTTTCTGCGGCGATGTCCTGCGTCGAGCTGGATCTACGGCGGAACAGGTCGAATAGCTTCATGCGAGCTCCTTTCGACGTGAGCCGAACAGCTTACGTAAGAACTTCCGCTCTTGCAGTGCCTCGATGGGCACATCCTCTCCGGAGAGTCGGCGCGCAATGTCGCGGAACGCACGACCCGCCGCTGAACGATCGTCGAGGGCTACAGGCTGCCCCTGATTGCTCGCCGCCAGGACCTTGCTGTCCTCCGGGACAATGCCGATCAGGTCAACGGCCAGTAGGTCGACGACCGTCTCGGCGCTCAACATGCCATTCTTGCGCACCAGCTCGGGGTTGTAGCGGTTGAGGATCAGCTGGGCCGGGGCATAGCCGTCCGCCTCGAGCAGACCGATGACTCGATCGGCGTCGCGAAGAGCGGTGACCTCCGGGTTAGTCACGACGAGCACCAGATCCGCCGGAGCGGTCGCGTAGCGGAATCCGTGCTCGATGCCTGCCGGCGAGTCGATGATCACGAACTGGGCCATCTCTGCAGCCTCGTGCGCGACACGGACCATATCCTCGACTTTGAGCGCCTCTTTGCCGCGTGTCTGTGCGGCGGGCAACAACGAGAGCTCCGGATAGCGCGTGTCGCGTATCATCGCCTGTCGCAGCCGACAGTGGCCCTCGACATAGTTGATGATGTCGTAGTACACGTGGCTCTCCAGGCCCAGCATGACATCCAGATTGCGGAGACCGATGTCCGCATCGATGCAGGTCACCCGGTAACCCAGCATCGCCAAAGCGATACTCAGGTTGGCGGTTGTGGTCGTCTTGCCGACGCCACCCTTTCCAGACGAAACCGTGATGATCTTTCCCGGCATAGCTACCGCTTTCTGGTCCACGCTTCTGCGACGATGTGGTCATCCTCCACTCGGGCAATCTCAGGTACAGGCGTGCGGCGGCGCTGTTCCGGCGGACGACCGATGTGCCCAGCGATCCGGAGCTGCGACGGCTGAAGCTCCAGTGCACAGATGACGGATTCCTCGTCGCCAAAGGCTCCGGCGTGTGCCACGCCCCGGATGGCGCCCCACACTATGATGCTGCCGCCTGCCACGATCTCGGCGCCAGGGTTAACGTCGCCCACGAGTGTGATGTTGCCGGGGTAGCGGATGCTCTGCCCCGAGCGCAATGTCTGCTGCACCATAAGCGCGCGCTGTTCGGGCGGCACCTCCACCATAGGTTTGCGGGGTTCAGTGTCCTTGGGCAAGCGCGTGAGGATGCTGTTGGAGCGGGCGAGGTGAACGGTCTTGTCGTTCTCGCTGAGAACTGCCCAGAGCTGGATGTCGAATTGGGAGACCAGCGTGCGCACCGACGTGAGCTGCGTCTGGGTGAGCTCGCGCTCGCCGACTTCGAGGATCAGCCGCCCCCCACGGAAGAACGCCTCGGCTTCCAGCAAGGCTTGCTCCAGAGCAGTGAGCACGGTGTCCCAGTCGGGCGACTTGGGTCGCAGCAGGATGCCTTCTGAGGTGCCCTTCAGCATGATGGCGGTATCGTCCATAACTTCTCCATTATAGCACGGCTGTCAGAGCCGGGCGGGCCGATCGGAATCGGGCCGATTCTGATCGCACGATCGGAATCGGAGAGCCGGCCAGAACCGAACGGCTTCTGGGCTCGTTCCGGAGGTAACCTATGGTATAACGGCACCATTGTACCGATTCCGTTCGAGAACTCAAGCTAACCTGAGAGGATCCGATGCGATACGTCTTGCGGTTGCTCATTGTGATTGCGGCTCCAATAGTGTTGACGTTGGTTGTTGTGCGCGGGCTGACCTCTCCCTGGTTTGCCACCGTGGAGTATGCTCGCCCCAACTTCCCAGCTGATCCATTTGGGTTTTCCAGGGGAGAGCGTCTACGGTTGGCCCAGGCGACAATACGCTACTTGAACCTCCTGGGACGTCCCTCGATTCTCGAGGATCTGCGGCTCTCCGATGGCCAAACAGCGTACAACGAGCGGGAGTTGGGGCATATGGAGGATGTGAAGGCGGTCTTCGATGGACTGACCGCGCTGGCTGCAGCCGCGTTGGTCGTCGCAGTGAGCGCGGGCTATGCCCTTGCGCGGCGTGTGGATCGGTGTGCTCCTTGGTCGGCGCTGGTCCAGGGCGGGGCGTTGACCTTGGCCATCCTCGCCGGGTTGGCACTATGGATGGTCGTTGGGTTCGACCGGTTCTTCACGGCCTTACATGGCATCTTCTTTGAGTCTGGAACCTGGGTCTTCTCCTACTCCGACACGCTGATCCGGCTCTTCCCTTTGGAGTTCTGGGAGGACGCCGGCATGTTAGTGGCCGGCGGTGTGAGTGGGTTGGCGCTGCTTGCCGTCGCGGCCGGTGTAGTGTTGGGCCGCCGGTGTACGGGTCAGCGTTAGCGTGTTTCATACGCCTTTCTTATGTCGTTCCAATACTTACCCCTTATACTTGGGGCGTAATGATAAGGCATGGAGGTAGACTATGGCTAGGATTGTAGGAATTGACCTCGGGACGACGAACTCCGTCGTCTCTGTGATGGAAGGTGGACAGGTTACTGTGATTCCCACGGCGGAGGGGAACCGTCTCTGTCCGTCGGTGGTTGCCTTCACCAAGAATGGCGATCGCTTGGTCGGAGATCCGGCCAAGCGTCAGGCTGTCGTGAATGCCGAGAACACGATCTACTCGGTGAAACGTTTGATGGGCCGCCGGTCCGATGAGCCGGAGGTCGAGGTGACCCGCAAGATGGTCTCCTATGACATCGTCGCCGGTGGCCACGGAGATGCTCGGGTGAGTGTTCCCGTGCAGGACAAGGTCTACACGCCACAAGAGGTCTCGGCGATGGTCCTGCAGAAGCTGAAGAAGGATGCCGAAGCCTACCTTGGCGAGAATGTGACCCAAGCCGTAATCACGGTACCGGCATACTTCAATGACAGCCAGCGGCAGGCGACCAAGGACGCAGGACAGATCGCGGGTCTTGAGGTGATGCGGATCATCAATGAGCCCACGGCAGCAGCTCTGGCATATGGCCTCGACAAGGCCAAGGACGAGACGATTCTGGTCTTCGACCTTGGTGGCGGTACCTTCGATGTCTCGATCCTGGAGGTCGGTGAGGGTTTGATCGAGGTGAAGTCCACCAACGGTGACACGCACCTGGGGGGCGATGACTGGGATGAGCGCATTGTGCGCTGGATGCTTGACGAGTTCAAGAAGCAACAGGGCATTGATCTGTCGAAGGATCGGCAGGCGATGCAGCGACTGCGCGAGGCTGCCGAGAAGGCGAAGATCGAGCTCTCCACGATGATGGAGACCGATGTCAACCTGCCCTATATCACCGCCGATGCCACGGGCCCCAAGCACCTGCAGATTCGTATCACCCGCTCGAAGTTCGAGCAGTTGACGGAGGATCTGGTGGATCGCTGCCGCAAGCCGTTCGAGCGGGCGCTATCGGATGCTAAGATTAGCGCGTCGGCTCTGGACGAGGTAGTCCTGGTGGGCGGCGCGACACGCATGCCCATGGTCCAGGAATTGGTGCGCTCGTTGACCAATGGCAAGGAGCCTCACAAGGGTGTCAACCCCGATGAGGTCGTGTCTGTGGGTGCCGCGATTCAGGGCGGTGTCCTGGCCGGCGATGTGACCGATATCCTGCTCCTGGATGTGACGCCCCTGAGCTTGGGTGTGGAGACGTTGGGCGGTCGGATGACCAATCTCATTCCCCGCAACACCACAGTGCCCGTCAAGAAGAGCGAAACATTCACTACGGCAGAGTCGAACCAGACTGCGGTGGACATCAAGGTCTATCAGGGCGAGCGTCCGATGGCCTCGTACAACATGCTGCTTGGGCAATTCCGGTTGGATGGGATCCCGCCGGCGCCGCGGGGTGTGCCGCAGATCGAGGTGACGTTTGACATCGACGCGAACGGCATTCTGAATGTGGTGGCGAAGGATAAGGCGACCGCGCGCGAGCAGCACATCACTATCACGGCAAGTACCAACCTCAGCACTGACGAGGTGGATCGCCTGGTACGTGAGGCTGAGATTCACCAGGAGGAAGACAAGCAGCGTCAGCTCCTGGTAGACACACGTAACGAGGCCGATGGCATGATCTACCAGATCGAGAAAAGTATGTCCGACCTGGGCGAGAAGGTCCCCGGCAATGTCCGTTCTGAACTGGAGGGTCTGATGAATGACCTCCGGAAACTCAAGGACACCAGCGAGGATGCTGCGGTGATCCGCCGCAAGATGGATCAGTTGCGCGATGCAGCGATGAAGATGGGCGAGCAGGCCTACGGCCAGGGAGGCGAAGGTCCTATGCCCGGTCCCAATGTGGGGCCAGGCTATGGTCATGCGCCCGGCGCCGGCGGGCAGACGCCGCCTGGTGAGGGCCCCGATGTCGTCGAGGGTGAGTACCGCGAAGTGAACTAGGTCCGCGGGCTGCCCGCGTCGGAAGGAAACTCGACGGTTCGCCGTACGGGTAGGAGTAGACTGACAAGGGGTGGCTACGGCCACCCCTTGTCAGTCAGTATGCAGATCTGGGAAAGTGAGCTACTGTGAGAGACGAAAGAGGTACGCGGATTCCGGTCCAGCGAGGTGGCACCGATCAAAGGCGCTCTGCCGAGCCGGAGCCGGTTCCTTCACTTGATGGGGATATCAACGAGGCCGGTACCGACGCGCTGACACCGCCCGAGGAGGCTGAAGCCGTGGTCGAGGGCCAGGGGAGCGCAGACTGGCGCGAAGCTGCCCTACGGCTCAAGGCCGAGATGGAGAACTTCCGCAAGCGGCAGAAGCGCTGGGCCGAGGATGAGGTGCTGCGTGAGCAGGAGCAGTTCCTGCGCCCATTCCTTGGTGTGGTGGACGATCTAGAGCAGGCGCTCAAGCATATCGACCTCAGAGATCCCGCGCACCAAGGTGTCCGGGTGGTCTACGACGGCGTGATGAGCCTGCTGATGCGTCAGGGTGTAGAGCGGATGGCCGCGGAAGGGCAGCTCTTCGATCCCCACAACCACGAGGCTGTGGCGGCCATCCCGGCGAGTGAAGCCGGCGTCGAGGATATGCACGTTGTCGCGGTGACGCAGCCGGGGTACGTGTATACTCAGAAGGGCACAGGCGCGGAGCGTGTGTTGCGGCCGGCGAAGGTGATCGTGGCCAAGCAGGGCGCATAGGCAACTGGTGTGGCACTGATGGAAGCTCAGATCCCTTTACCATAGGGAGACGCAATGGATTACAAGGACTATTACCGAGTGCTTGGGGTGACCAAGGACGCCTCGGAGAAGGACATCAAGCAGGCGTACCGCAAGCTCGCGCGCAAGTACCATCCTGATATGAACCCGGACGATGCAGGTGCCGAAGACAGGTTCAAGGAGGTCAACGAGGCCTATGAGGTCCTGTCAGACCCTGAGAAGCGTAAGCTGTTCGACCAGTTCGGCAGTGAGTGGAAGGGATGGGAACAGCGCGGCGGCGCCCCCGACGATTTCTGGCAGCAGTGGGGGCGCGGAGCGGATCCCAGTGGCCGTGGGTATACGTATACCAGTGGGCCGGGCGGATTCGGCGATCAGGGTGGGTTCTCCGACTTCTTCCAGCAACTCTTTGGCGGGCTGGGTGGGGCAGGCGTACGTGGGTACGGACGGGGGGCCGACGGCGGGTTAGGCGATCTCCTTGGCGGCTTTGGCGGTCGAGGCGTTTCGCAGCCGCGCCAGGGGCGCCACTATGATCAGCCGGTTGAGATCACGCTGGAGGAAGCCTACAGCGGGACAAAGCGACTGTTCCAGATCGGTGATCAGCGCATCGAGGTAGCCATTCCTGCCGGCGCCAGATCGGGTACCCGGGTCCGCGTGGCGGGCAAGGGCGCGCCGGGTCAGGCGGGTGGTTCTGCAGGGGACCTGTTTCTGGTCATTGAGGTAGCGTCGCACCCCCAGTTCGATCGGGACGGTGATGACCTCGTCGCCAGGGTGCGTGTTGACCTCTACACGGCTCTGCTGGGAGGGGAGATCAGGGTACCACTCCCCGATGGCCACTCGGTGATGCTCAACATACCCGCTGAGACACAGAACGGCACGAAGTTCCGCCTTCGGGGGAAGGGAATGCCGATATTGGGCCGCCGTCCGTCGGAACCGGTTGGAACCGGTAGGGTAGATGAAAGAGGTGATCTCTACGCAGCGGTGGAGGTGGCGCTGCCAGAAAAGCTCAGCAGCAAGGAGCGAGAGCTCTTCGAGGCGCTGCAGAAGCTGCGCCGATGAGAAAGTGAGAGGCCAATATGTTCAGACGAATCCTTTTCGCGCACAATGCCACGCCTGCCGCGGAGCGTGCGCTGATCTATCTGGAGCACATGGCACGGCAGGAGGAGGCCGAGGTTATTGTCCTCCACGTCTATCAGTCGCCGGAGCGCTACATGTCAACGTCGGGATACGGGGCGCTTGTCGAGCAACTGGAGGAGGTTGCCCACGAAGTGGTGAGTGACACAGTCGAGTTCCTGCAGAAGGCCGGTGTCCAGGCGTTGGGCGTTGTAGCTGCCGGGAACTCGACCGCCCGCGTCATCATCGAGACGGCCCGCGATCAGGACGTGTCCCTTATCGTGCTAGGCACGCGAGGTCCGACGAAGGTCACCGATTTTCTGTTGGGTGACGTCAGCACTGAGGTCCTACGCTATGCGCAGTGCCCGGTTTTTCTGGTGCCTTAGGGGGGTATTCCCCAGGGGGGTGGAGCGTGAACAGTAGACTACGCGCGCGTGTTCTCCGGATTGTGGGGTTGCTCGTCGTTTTTTCCCTGGGCTGCCTGACTGTGCCGACGGTGACGCGCGAGGGCGCGCCGCGCACGGAGCAACTGGCGACTCCCGTGCCGCCAACGCCGGTTCCGACCGCTGCACCTGTGGTGGTTCCGCCTCCCGGCGATGCGCTCCAGGACCTGCAGACACAGGTGGAAGCGGTCTATGCAGCTGCGGGTGACTCGGTCGTCAACATCGCAGTCACGGTCATGGCCTATGACTTCTTCTACAACGCAATGCCCCAGGAGGGGAGTGGTTCCGGCTTCGTCTACGACGAGCAGGGACACATCGTGACCAACTATCACGTTGTGGAAGGGGCCGAGCAGATCAGCGTTACCTTCTCGGACGGAACGACATTGGCCGCGGAGGTTGTGGGAGAGGATCCGACCTACGATCTGGCTGTCGTGAAAGTGGACCCCACCGCCCATACGCTGCGTCCAGTGGTGTTGGGTGATTCTGAGAATCTGACGATTGGCCAATTCGTGGTGGCCATCGGCAGCCCGTTCGGGCTGGAACAGTCATTGACGTTTGGCGTGATCAGCAGCCTGAAGCGGGTCATTCAGAGCCCGGATCAGCGGTTCATCGGCGAGGCTATACAGACAGATGCGGCGATCAACCCAGGGAACTCCGGCGGCCCATTGCTGGACCTTGAGGGACGGGTGATCGGCGTCAACGCGCAGATCGTCAGTACCAGCCAATCCAACGCCGGCATCGGGTTCGCGATCCCGGTTCGCCTGGTGATACGTGTCGTGCCGGAGCTGATCGCGACTGGGACTTACAAACATCCCTGGATGGGCGTCGGCCCCGTAGGGCTGACGTCGCAGTTGGTCAAGATCCTTCGCGATGCGGGTTACGACGTGCCTGATGAGGGCGTGTTGGTGGTCTCGGTAGAACCCGGGTCCGCCGCCGCAAAGGCGGGACTTCGCGGTGCACAGCGGCGGGTCAATACGCGGTTCGGCACTGTTCCAGTCGGTGGAGACGTGATTCTGTCCATCAATGGCACGCTGATCATGGATGGGAGCGGCCTCGTGGCGTTCCTGGAGACTTACACGGTGCCCGGAGATACGGTGACTGTGAGCATCTCACGTGACGGCGAGTTGATGGAGGTCCCCGTCACACTGGGCGAGCGTATCGTCGACTGAGCCGGCAAGGCCGACCGGCCTCGCCAGCCGGTGTCCCTACCAACGTCTCCGCGGGCGCAGCAAACAGGCGAGCAGGCGAAGCGGGTCACTGGTCGGCGCTTTGGGTACGTCTCCGTCTCGGTCGTATACGGGTGAGTACTAGCGCTCAATAGTCACCTATGCAGAGGAGAGATCAATGGCCAACCAGACCGTCGATCCCGAGCGGGCGAAGATGCGACGCTGGAGGAACGTGATGTGTCCAGATAGCGAGCCCGATGCGGAGATCCACGCTATCGATGCTGCGGAGCAGGATCTGGGCAAGCCGGCCGCGATGGTGACCCGCATCCGAGCCCTGATCTCGCGCATTGATTCGTTGAGCCACTACAAGGCCTTCGAGAATATCGATTTCCTGCTGGACGCGATTGGCGACCTCGACTACCCTGGCAGCCCCGCGGTAGATGTCCTCTGGCGCAACGGGCAGGTCGATGATGTGCGCCGCGCTCACGCTAAGGCCTATGTGGATGCTCTCGGTGCCTGGCTTTCGGGTACGCCTCTGTCGGCCGCTCAAGGGGCTCAACCGGACAACACCGACCTCCTGTCCCGAATCTATGAGACGCTGGGTCAGCCCAACGAGGAGAAGAAGTGGCTCGCGATGTCGCTGCGAAAGACGCTGAAGGAGCATGCTTACACGCCTTGGGACTTCATCGCTGAGTACGATGATGCGGCCTTCATCTGCGCTGTCTACGAGTCGGTTCTGGGGCGTCCGCCCTCGGGGGACGACCTGGCTTTCCGCATTGAGGAACTCCTCGCCGGAAAGTCGCGTGACGCCTTTTTCGCGGAGATCATGGGCACCGACGAGCACCGACGAGGACACCTCTATGGCATCGCAGCGCACCTGAAACTCCGAGAGGCCATCTGACGCCGCGCCTATGAGCATAAGCCGGCAAACGGGGGACTACTTCAAACCGAGTCTTTCGCTTACCCTGAATGCAGGCTACACGTCGATGCGCACGGCCTGCAGAGGGTGTTCCGTTAGCCAGTCCGCGAGGGCAGCCAGCGCACGTTCCGCGTAGGCCTCACCGCGAGAACGTTTGCCCCGCATGTTCTTTGGGAGCGGGGACTCCAGAGGTGGCATCAGACCAAAGTTGGCCTTCATCGGCTGGAACCCCCTGGCTTCCGCATGCGTGATGTAGCGGATGAGCGCGCCGATCATTGTCTCGGGGGGCATCGTCAGTGGACTCTCGCCATGCAGTATCCGCGCGGCGTTGACCCCCGCGAGCAGCAGGTTGGTCGCCCCCACACGGTCATCTGATGCCCAAGTGCCAGGCACTTCAGAAAGTGCCCGGCACTCAGAGGCCGCCCGCATCTGCAGTGTGGGCAATAGAAGCGCAGGCGCGTTGACGTAGGTGTTGCGGTGCATCGACCCATAGCGTACGAAGCGCGCGTGGGCAAGCCCGGGGATCAGGCGCAGTACACGGTCCTGCTCGCCGTACTTCAGGTTGGTCTGGAACCCGACCAGGTTGTAGAGGGTGCCTGCGGCGTTATCCTGCCGCAGTTGGACCACGGCGTGGAGACGCCGCTTCGGTCGGTCAGAGGCGAGCCGCTCGGAAGCGAGCCGCTCGGAAGCGGGCCGCTCGGAAGCGGAGCGCGGGTCGGTCAACCCCACGGGTCGTAGTGGGCCGAAAGCAAGGGCTTTCTTACCCCGTGCGGCCAATACCTCAATGGGCAGGCAGCCCTCGAAAAACTGGGCGGCCGCTGAATCGCTCTCAGGCCCTTCGGAAGGTTCCCGAGGAAGCGGGCGCTCGAAGTCCCGTAGCTTGATGCGCTCGGCGCTCAGCAGCGCGTCGTAGAAGACATCATACTCCGCCTCGGTCATAGGACAGTTGATGTAGTCTCCTTCGTCAGACTCGCCCTTGCCGTAGCGCGACGCGCGAAAGGCAATGGATAGGTCGATGCTATCCAGCTCGACGATCGGAGCGATGGCATCGTAGAAGAAGAGGTTCGCCTGTCCACCCAGCGCCTGAAGCGCCTGCGCCAGGGGCGGTGAGGTGAGGGGGCCGGTTGCCAAGACCACAGGCCCCGAATCCGTGTCGGGGATCCGGGTGACCTCCTGGCGTATGAGCGTGATGGACGGGTGGGATCTGATAAGCGCGGTTAGCGTGGCAGCGAACGCCCCCCGGTCGACGGCGAGAGCGCTGCCCGCCGGGAGACGATGCGCATCCGCGGCGGCAATGACCAGCGAACCCAGCCGGCGCAGCTCCTCCTTAAGTAGCCCGGGAGCTCGGCCCACGATGTTTGAGCCGAGTGAGTTCGAGCAGACCAGCTCACCCAAGTCGCCACCCGTGTGGGCGGGCGTCATAGTTTGGGGCCGCATCTCATAGAGGACGACTGGCGCGCCAAGACGTGCGGCCTGCCACGCAGCTTCGCAGCCGGCTAATCCCCCACCCACGACGGTGACGAGCTTCTCCACGCGCGCGGTGCTCCGAAGCGCTCAGTCGGTTCCCAGGCGATCAGCGTCGTCCTGCGCGCTGGCCGCTATCTCGTCCCAAGTTTCCTCGACGTTGTCGTCTGCGGGCTCCTCCGTCGCATCGGCGCTCGGTTCTGCAGCCAGCAAGTCTCGTGCTTCCTGCTCCCACTCGTCTGGGACCTGGATCTCGACGCGCCCCAAGCCGTCGATGATCAGTCCGATTGCCGGGCCCGCGGCTTCGTATCTGAGCATGACGGGAATGCCCGCGCTCTCGAGGAGGCCGCGGATCACATTAGCGCGCAACATCCCGTGGATCACCTGGACGGTGACGAGTCTGACGTCCTTCGGTTCCTGGTCCATCGCAATCCTCCTGGCGGTCACTGTACCCTTTCCTGAGTGTAACGCAGGTCGGGATTTGTCAACGTGGTTTAACGCTGGTATAATAGCCTTTGGCTAGAGAAACCTACACTCACGCGCTTTGCCGGTGAGATTGGACTGCGAGGGATATGGGCACGAGCAGCATGTTGGGCAACGATCAGTATTGGGAGCATTTCGCCGTACAACCGTCAGATCTGGAGTTCCTCGCCAATTTCCTCGTCGAGAGTGAGCGTCCGCAGACGTTGGATGAGCTTGCGACAAAACTCACCCACTACCGGCACATGCAGATCACGCAGGTCCTGGATGCGACGCTGTCACAGGGCCGGATCTACCGCCCCGGCGAGGCCTATGCGGTGGGTGAGCGCCTGATCTTTGCTCATCTGGGCAATGATACGGGCCAGGTGGTGGCGATGCGCGTGGGACACAACCCAGAATTCGAGCCATTCACAGTGGTCCAGGTGGAGATGGACGAGGGAGCCGGTCAGAGCCGGGCGGCACGTGAGTTTGTGTCGGAGCTCCAGGTCGATCACCCGCTGAACACCGCCTCGTACCACACAGAGGAAGAGATCACGGCGGACGACATCTATGAGGAGTTTGGCGCGGAGATTCGCGTCGCGTTGTTGCGGGCGCTGGAGACGAGCGCGCAGTTCGTCAATGTCGCGCACCGCTGGTTTGTCAGGGCATTGTTGGCCGACGTATCGCCTGGACAGGTGAACATCGCTGAGGCGATGCTCGACATGGCCGAGGGTGGGCCGATGCGTACGGACGCGCTGTTGCAGGAGATCGATCTGCCTGATGAGATCTCGCCGTCGCTTCAGATCTTCTCGCTGGAGCACGCGATGTTGCGTGACCGTCGGTTCGACGACGTGGGGCCCTCCGGCTATGCGTTGTGGTACCTGCGTAGTCACGAGCCGAAAGAGGTCCTGGAGACGCCACGGTTGCTGCATTACCTGCCTGTGTCGTACAACCGGCAGGTGCTCGATCGCGTGATGCTCTCGCTGGAGACGCAGGTCGCGGATGAGTGGTCGGAACTCACCCGGGCTGAGGCGTCCGGTGCGCCGGTGAGCCTGGTGCTCACGTATCCACACTGGCGGAGTGGGACGCTGCCGTTGGCGCCGCATGTTGCGAACTTCTTCCCGACCGCGCGTATCACTGACCGTATCCGGTTCACTTTTGCGGATGATGTGACGGGCAAGGAGTTCCCTGGTTGGGTGGTGCGCAGTGGGCGTTACGTCTACGGGCTGGAGTCCTGGTACAAGGCTAAGCAAGCCTTCGTCGGGTCGTACATCGATCTGGCGCTGGGCGATGAGCCTGGTGTTGTGCGAGTTGGTGTGCGTCCCATCAGGTCACAGCGGCGCGAGTGGCTGCGGACCGTGACCGTCGAGGGCGACCAACTGGTCTTTGAGGTGACGCGGGTCCCGGCGGCGTGCGAGTATGATGAGCTGGCTGCCGTAGCCGTGGTCGATGCCGCGGCGGTGGACGCATTGCGCGAACGGTACGACCGTATGTCGCTCGAATCGTTGTTGGAGCGCGCCTTTGGCGGGCTGGCCGGGCTCAGCCTGCAACGTGCGGTGCACGCGATGACGCTCTATAGTGTTCTCAATCTGATGCGTCGTGTGCCGCCCGCGCCAATGTTGGCCACGCTGGCCACGTCGCCGCGGTATATCTCGCTGGGCGACAACTACTGGGCCTACCAAGGGGGCGCGTGATGACTGTTCTTCCACCAGACCCTGCACTTGCGCAGTTCATCAAGCCAACGCTCGACACGCCGTTCCACATCGATTACGCCTGGTGGGAGAAGCAGGGCCTAGACATCAACGTCAAGCTGGTGTCGCATCTCTGCCCCGAGCACCGCGAGGCGTTCGCTGGACAGCCTATGGACGAGAAGATCGATTGGATCGACTGGGCCACGGGTGAGGTGACCCGCGTCGATGGGCTGCAGTATGTGATCACCAGCCACTGCAGTAAGCAGCCGGGGTACCTGATGCAGGCGCCGACGCTGATCGAGGGGATCTTCCGGGCATTGCTGGTGAACGCGAATAAGCCGCTCACGCCGAGACGGCTGGCGCCGATGGTGGGCCATCAGCCCGACCAGGTGTTGCGGGTGCTGGCGAGCCGCACCGTGCGGTTAGGCCTGCGTCCCATTCTCAAGGTCGGTTGAGGAAGATCCGCCCCAGTAGCTCAAACGGATAGAGCGAGTGCCTTCTAAGCACAAGGTTAGAGGTTCAATTCCTCTCTGGGGTACTGAGGGGAAGGGGCGCCGCGAGAGCGGCGCCCTTTGTCTTGCTGGGCCGCGGTACGCTGCACAGTCGTTTTCAGCATGACCGAGAGGCCGGGCTCTTGCCTCCTGGGGCCTTCATACCGCCAGCGTCAGCACGCGCTTGCCCAGGACGCTCATTGCGGCGCCGTCGCGGCGGATCTCACCCTCGACGATGACGAACCGTGCCATGACCGCCCGGTGATAGGTCTGCGCGATCTCAGGGTAGAGCATCACGTTGACGATGCCGCTCCGGTCCTCGATGGCGAGGAAAGCGACCCCATTCGCTGTCGGTGGTCGCTGACGTGCGACGATGACACCCCCGACCCGAATCTGTGTGCCGTCGGGCCAGCGGGCCAGATCTCCTACGGGCGTCGCGCCCATCTGCCGTAGCTGGCTGCCAACCAGGTCCGTGATATGGGCGCCGGCGGTGACGCCGGTATAGGTTTGTTCGAGCCAGAGGCGTTCGTGACGTGGGATCGCGGTGAATGTCGGATCATCCCGGGGGGGTAAGTCGAGCGCCGGCGGTGTCCCAACGGACTCCAAGGCTGCCTGGAGCTCCCAGAGGAGCTGGCGACGCGGGCGGTCCCGCTGCCCTGAAGGGTACAGGCGGTCAAGCGCGCCAGCCATGATCAATGCTTCGATCGCCCGGCGTCCTAATCCCGTGCGTTGGCAAAGATCGACCAGCGACTGGAACGGGCTCTGGCGTCGCGCCTCGACGATGGTGGTGCTTGCTTCTTCACCCAGCCCCCGTACGGTCTCAAGCCCGAGGCGGATAGCTCCCCGTTTAGCGTTTTGCCCTGAAGGGCACTTCGCCCCCAAGAGGGGCAGAGCAGAGCTCTCCACCGTCGCGCCGACGTCGGAGGTGTGGAGGTCGACACCGCGGATCTCGACGCCATGGCGCTTGGCCTCGGAGACGATAACGTGCGCGGGATAGAAGCCCATTGGTTGGTGACGCAGTAGCGCGGCGAAGAAAGCCACGGGGTGGTAGCGACGCAGCCACGCTGATTGATATGTGAGCACGGCGAAGGCTGCAGCGTGGCTCTTGGGAAAGGAGTAGCCTCCGAACGCCGTGAGCTGGGCAAAGACCTTCTCCGCGATAGATGGGGGGATGTCCAGGGCGTGTGCCCCCTGGAGAAACCGTTCATTGAAGGCCGCCACCGCTTCCTCGCCCTTCTTGCTGCTAAGCGCCCTGCGGAGCTGGTCGCCCTCACCCGGCGTGAATCCCGCAAGATCCTGCGCCACTTTGAGCACCTGCTCCTGGAAGACGATCACGCCCAACGTCTCCTCGAGCGCTGGCTTGAGCCGTGGGTGCAGATAGCGCACCGGTTCCAGCCCCTGGCGCCGGCGCAGATAGGGGCGCACCATATTTCCCTGGAGCGGTCCTGGGCGGATCAGCGAGATCTCGATCGTCAGGTCGGCGAAGCACGTCGGCTTGAAGTTTGGGATCAGGCTGGCCTGAGCGCGGCTCTCCACCTGGAAGACGCCGATGGTCTCGCCCCGCTGGAGCATCGCGTAGACCTCGGGGTCGTTTGGTTCGAGCGCGTCCAGATCGGGGCGCGCTCCGGTCAGTTCTCCCGCAATGGTCACCGCATCCTCGATAGCCGAGAGCATCCGCAGCCCCAGTAGATCCACCTTGACGATCCCGGCTTCCTCCAGCGCCTCCTTGTCCCACTGCACCACCGTGCGATCGGCCATGGTGGCGGGCTCCAGGGGGATCAGGGTGGAGAGTGCGGGCCCGGAGAGGATCATGCCGCCGTTGTGGATGCCCAGGTGCCGGGGGATGTGCTCGAGTTGCGGCGCCAGCCGTAGGAGATGCTGGAACGGCGCCGAGCTCAGATCGGCGCCGAAGGACCTTACTATCCCTTCCGCCTCGCGCACGCTCTGGTCGTCGTGCACATGCAGTATGTCCGATAGCCGCTCGATGAGTGCAGGGGGGAAACCCAGCGCACGAGCGGTATCGCGCACGGACGACTTTGATCGAAATGTGACCAACGTGCAGGCCATCGCCGCATGGTCACGCCCGTAGCGATTGTAGACGTACTGGATCACCTCCTCGCGCCGGTCGGCGGCGAAGTCGATATCGATATCGGGCGGGCGTGAGCGCTCTATGGATAGGAAGCGTTCGAAAACGAGGTCGATGGCGACGGGATCGATGGGGGAGATGTTGAGGAGATAGGCGACGAGCGAGTTGGCCGCACTGCCCCGTCCCTGACAGCGTATGCCGTTGGACCGCGCGAAGTGGACAATGTCGGCGACGATCAGGAAATAGTTGGCGAGGTCGAGCTGCCGGATGATTCCGAGCTCTTTCTCCAGTAGGGCGCTGGGCAGGCGGGTGGGGTAGCGGACCCGCATCGCCTGTTCGCACAGTCGACGGAGGTAAGCATCGGCGCTTTCGCCGTTTGGCGTCTCGAAGATTGGCAGGATCTGGTGACCACCTGCCAGGAATGTGGTCGCCGAAGCACAGCGCGCGGCGATATCCACCGTGTTAGTAATGGCTTCGGGGATGTCGGCGAAACATTGCGCCATCACCCCGGGTGGATGGAAGCGGTATTCGTCATTGGGCCGCAGGCGATCCCCAGTCTGGTCGAGGGCTGTGTTGAGGCGGATGCACGTGAGGACGTCGTGGATCTCCCTCTGGGCCGGTTCGAGATAGTGGACGTTTCCTGTGGCGACGACGCCCAGCCCAAGGTGAGTAGCGAGCGCATGCAGGTCGCGAACCAGGTGTGCGTCACCGGGGTGGTAGTGGCGCTGGAGCTCGATGTAGAAGCGATGTGCCCCAAAGATGCGCGCCGTATTCAGTGCAGTCTCCAGCGCGAGCTTGGGGTTTCCTTCCAGAAGGGCGTGACTGACGGCCCCGTGGCGGCAGCCGGAGAGGGCGATCAGGCCCGTGTGGTGTTCGACGAGCAGATGCGGGTCGAGATAAGCAGTGCCTTTGGGCCGGTTCAGGTGCGCCAACGTGATCAATTGCGAGAGGTTGGCGTAGCCCTCAGCGGTCTCAGCCAGAAGTGTCAGGTGGGACTCGTCGGTCAGTGTGACTTCTGCGCCCAGGATCGGCTTGATTCCGGCAGCTTCCGCTGCTCGAATGAAGCGGACGGCGCCATAGAAGCCGTCGTGATCGGTCAGGGCCAGCGCGGGCATCTCATAGTCTGCGGCGCGGGCTACGAGATCCTCCGGGAAGGGGACCCCGTCGAGGAGGCTGTGATTGGAGTGGGCGTGAAGCTCAATGTAGCCGCTCCGCTTAATG
>JALOOJ010000344.1 GCA_025454475.1 Anaerolineae bacterium | reverse complement strand
CGCACCATGATCGAGGCGCGCCCGGAGGTGCCGCTGCTCGTGGCGATGCGCCAGCCCTCGGGGGCGAAGAGCGCCTCGAGCGCGCTCAGCAGGCCCTCGAGCGAGCCATAGCGCGGGCGGAGGCCCTGCCAACGCTCCGGCGCGATCTCGACCGAGAGCTGCGCCGCGAGCCAGCGGGCGAAGTCGGCGGGGTAGTCCTGCGGAAAGGCCGTCCCGAGCTCCGCCACGTAGGACTTGAACGTCTGCGCCGTGGGCCGCAGCATCCGTACGAGGTCGATCTCGGCGGCGACGGGACCAACCCCGCGGCTCTCGCAGTGGCGGCGATACGCGGCGTTGCGCGGGTAGTGCCGGGCGTGCTGGGAAAGCACCGCGTCGAGGAGCAGCGGATGGCGGTCGGCGGGCGGCAGTGTGTAGAACTCGGGCAGTGTGGGCATGGCAACAATCCTTGGCGCGGGTTCCGCCTATGGTAGCCATTCGCGCCATCCTGGCAAGCGCGGGGCCGCGGCCAGCAAACAGACCTTTGAGGTCAGACCCGAGCAGACTCGGGCCGACAGCTCAAAGGTCGCCCGACTGGCGAGCCGCGTGCGGCGCTAGGCTGCGTCCTCGAGCGGCGTAGGGGGTTGCGCCTTGCTCCGACGCCAGTCGGTGTAGAAGAGGGCCGCGATCAGCAGCAGGGGGCCGGAGAACAGCATGAAGTGTCCCACGCCCCCACCGCCGAGGACGAAGCGCAGGAAGACCAGGCTGACGAGAACGAAGGCCACCGCCCCGACGATGGGCTGCCGCCAGGCGAACACCAGCACCACGATCATGGCGATCGACGGTGTGTTGTGGATGACGAAGGCGCCCAACGTCTCGAGGAACGAGGCCCCCGTGCCGAATACGTCGAGCGAGAACAGGCTCGTAAAAAAGATGATCAGAATCGCGGCGATACGCGGCGCCCAGTGGATGACGCTGGCGAGACGGTCGCTAGCGCTCCCGCTGATTCTGCGCTCGTACCAGGCGCGGGCCAGGACGAAGATGGCGCCGAAGAAGAGCACCAATGGGATCGACAGGATCAGGTCGTTGACCACGATCTGCCACGCGACGGGGTTGGGGTCGGCTCTCAAGTTCGCAGCAGTGAACGCTGCCAGGGAAACACCATAGAGCAGGACCATCACGGCAAGCAGAAACCGGCTGAAGCGGGGTATGCGAGCATCCATTGCGAGTTCCTCCATTCGGGCGAAAGCTCAGCAGGATGAAGCGGGGCCTCACTTGCCCCGGCTGAAGGCGTAGGTGATCGCCTTCTGCGGGCACCCGTCGACACAGGTGCCGCACAGGATGCACTCCGCGTCCTCCATGGCGGCGCGCTTGACCATCTCGTGGACCTCGAGGCTCATCGGGCACCCGCGGGTGCAGGTGAGGCACTGGGTGCACTTCGCCGGATCGGCCACCAGCCGCAGCGCGGGCCAGGCGACGCGGTTTCGCAGCCAGCGCCCGATGATCATGAAGGGCGCCATCCAACAGACCGTGCGGCATCCGGCGCGACGCCCGATGGCCGCCGCCAGGCCGGCAAAGAGCAGGAGGATGATGTAGTAGATCATCCACCAGGGCGGTCCATCTCCGGCCGGGATGGCGAGGGTGGCGCCGCCCTCGATCTGGTAGAAGGGATCAATCGAAGTGTAGCCGCCCGCTCCGACTGCCAGGACCGCGATCAGCGCGATCCATGGAATCCAGATGGCCCACTTGATCCAGTCGACCTTGCCGCGCGGCACGCGCCTGGCATTGGCAGGCATCGCCAGCTCCTGGAGCGCGCCCGCCGGGCAGGCCCACCCGCACCACGCCCGCCCGAGGAAGAGCGCCGCCCCAGCCATCAGCGAGAACGCGAGGAATGACCCGTTGATCACACCCTCCGACGCGCCCTGGAGGATCAGGGCGGGCGAGAAGTAGTAGAGCGTGACAGGGAAGAGTAGAAACGAGAGCAGCAGCAGCCCCTGCCGGATGCGCTGCCGGGCGGGCAGTTGCTTGATCTTCATCGCGGGCCTCCTATCAGGGCTTGCACCGGGGTCGTAGCCAGGTCACGTGCGCTAGCGTAGTCCGCTTCACGCGCCGGTCAAATGTCTTGAGCGATGCGCCCGCGGGTGTACACTACGGCCCGGTCGCGGCTTCGACTAGCTGAGCCGCGCCCCAACGATGGCACTCTTCGGAGGTCGTGAATGTCCAACCGCTATTACCGTCACGCCAGGATCTTCACCGGACAGGACACGTCGACGTTCGCGAGCGCGTTCGCCGTCGAGGATGGCCGGTTCACCTGGGTCGGCGATGTCGCCGATATCCCGACGGGCGCCGCGGTGGAGGACCTCGGCGGCAGCGTCGTCCTTCCCGGCTTCATCGACACGCACATGCATCCGACGTTCATCGCGCAGAACATCGGCGCGGTGGCGTGCATCGTGCCCAACGTGACCTCGATCCCGGAGATGCTCGACGCACTGCGGGGTCATCCGGCCTATGGCCAGGGCGACACGGCGTGGATCGAGGGCTGGGGCTACGACGAGTCCAAACTGGCGGAGCACAGGCCCCCGACCCGGCACGATCTCGACCAGGTGTCCGCGTCGCAGCCGATCTTCGTGATGCGCTCGGACTGCCACTCAGGGCTGGCCAACACACGCGCACTGGCGCTGGCGGGGATCACGCAGGAGACCCCCGACCCGCCCGACGGCGCCTTCGGGCGCGACGCGGACGGCGTGCCCAACGGCATCCTCAGGGAGAACGGCGCGGCGTATGCCGTGGCGCGGGCGAGGGGCGGGCGGGACTACGCGTCTGAGGTGGCCCGGCTCGTGGCCACCTCGCAGCGGCTCGCAGCGCATGGCATCGTCGCGTGCACCGAT
>JALOOJ010000343.1 GCA_025454475.1 Anaerolineae bacterium | reverse complement strand
GGGAATGGCTGCCTTTGCGAGGGGCAGAGACGTGACGATGCGCTTCACGCTGCGCGATATGGCGCAGGACTTCTACCTCAGCTTCATCGATGGCCGCGTGACCGCCGGGCTTGGGGAACCCCCACAGCCCTCGAACGTCCACCTCAAGATGAAGGCAGCCGTCCTGGATGGGATCTTCACCGGCAAGGTCAACGGTATGCGCGCCGCGATGACGGGCCAGCTCTCGTTCAGTGGCGACACCAACAAGGCAATGGCCTTCCAGAGGCTACAGGGTGACCTGGGACGCCTATACCAGGGCGCGCGCGCCGAGGCGGGGGATCCTGGCGATCTGGCCATGGTGCAAGCGACCCCGGCGCACGGGCTCGCCCTTCGCGCGGAGGAGCCTCCAGTCGCGCACCCTGTGTCGCCGGCTGTCGACGCGAATGACGTGCGCGAGGAGATACTGAAGGCGGTGGGCGATCTCTACGCCAAGGGGATCATCACCGGAACCGGCGGCAACGTCAGCGCCCGACTGGAGGATAACCCGAACGAGGTCTGGATCACGCCCAGCGCCGTCTTCAAGGGCGACCTGCGGCCCGAGATGCTCGTTCGCATCGACCTCGACGGCAACGTCCTGAGCGACAACGGCTACAGCGCCTCGAGCGAGCGGCACGTCCACTGCGCACTCTACCGTAGCCGTCCCGAGGTCGCCGCCGTCATCCACTCCCACGCGCCGCTGGCCACGCTGATGGCCCTGACGGGGACGCCGTTCCTGCCCATCTCCGGCGAGGCCGCATTCCTGGGCGATATCCCGATCGTGCCCTTCATCCGTCCCGGCAGCCGCGAGCTGGGCGAGGCCGTGGCAACGGCGATGGGTCCCAGGGGTGTCGCGGTCCTGATGCAGAACCACGGCCTGGTCGTGGCGGGCAGCAGCATACGGCGGGCTGCCGACATGACCGACGCGGTCGAGACGACGGCGGAGAAGCTCATCGCGTGCCGGCTGTTGGGCGTCGAGCCGCCCGTCCTGCCCGACGACGTCGTCGCCGAGATGCGCGAGCTGGGTGCGATGATCGCGTGACTGGAGTCGAGAGGGTGCCTGCCCCCTCACCCCATCACGGGGGGTGGGTGCCCCTCTTGTTCGACATGCGATAGCCCTGGGGCTAAGGCCCTGGCGACCTGTCGCCCGCTCCGCGAGCGACACCACACCCCTACGCTTGAGCTGTTCCCACCACGTGCCCCACTACCCACGGACGAACCCATCTGTGGACAGATCCCCTATCCCATTCCCGAAGCCTAACTTTGGATAGGTGACGACCTGACCTCACACGATGTAGCATAGCATCGTAAGAACCAGAGAGACCGCGCACGAGCCAAAGCGCGGGGGCCGGAGAGGTCAGGAGGGAACGCAATGAGTGAGTGGATCGAGCAGGCCAGGGTCGCGATGGAGCTCTGTGAACACAAGCTAAGCCGTCGGCGCGAGCCGATTGTGCTCGATAGGCCACTGTCCGCAGTCGTCAGGTCATTCCTGATGCGCCTGGACCGCGTCGGGGCGCGTCGGCAGAGCGTCGCGCACCGCGAGCTGCGCCGTTCCGAAGGCACGATCGGGTAAGGCCATGATCGTTGAACCACGCGAGCCCGCGCCGAGGCTCTACACGATACGGGTCCAGGGTCATCTGGACAATCGCCGAGTCAGCCGCTTTGAGGGGTTCACAGCCACGCTGCTGCCCGACGGGGAGACTTTGCTGATGGGACCTGTCGCCGACCAGGCCGCCCTGCACGGCATCCTCAACAGCATCCGCGACATGGGGATTCCCCTGATGGAGGTGCGGTGTGTCGACGGCCCCGAGAGCTGACCAGCGCGACGCAATGACGCACTACGTGGCCGCTCACCAGGACATCGTCTATACGTTCTGCTGCCGGCTCTTGGGTCAGGGGCAGCGCGCCCAGGATATGGCGCAGAAAGTCTTCGTGAAAGCGTGGTCGCCGGCCCACCAAGGCACCACCCGCGAGGAGACACTACGCCTGCTGGCCATCGCCTATCGCACCGCAGGGAAGTCGGACCGCAACGGTCGCCTGATGCCCTGGATCAGGAACCGACGTCACCAGAGCTTGGTCGGAGACGGACCAGCGACACCGGCTCAGGAGCTCCTGAGCACACTGCCAACGGCGGACCGCTGTCTCGTTATCCTGCGCTATTGCTGTGGTCTGACTGCGGAGGAAGTCAGCATCGTCTCGGGCCTGCCCCTCGACGAGGTCAAGTCGCGAATCTGTGCCGCGCGGCGTGAGCTGGGACGCCGGTCGATCACTGAGCCCGACCACATCCCGGCGATCGGCCTGAACGTGGCGACGAGCACCTCATACCAAACTCTATCTTAATTGACAGGAGATCTGCAGAAATGTCACGCATGGATCGTCGCAAGCTGTTGGTTCGGGCCAGTAGCCTCATCGTCCTGGCTCTTGTCCTCCTTATTGCTGGCTGCAAGACCGCGGCATCGACGCCCGCGCCTCAGACGGTGCCCACGCCAACGCCTGAGGTTTTCATCCCGCGCACCGCTGTGGTGTCGGACGGGGCCACGATCTCGGGCCGGGTCCTGTGGGGAGGAGGTCCTGTGGCAGGGGTAACGGTCGAGCTTCGTGCCGGCGCCTGGGCCGATCCGGCGACAAGCGAGGTCATCGCGCAGGCGGTCAGTGATCACAGTGGCGTGTATGAGCTCGAGGCTCCTCCCGAGGGTGGGGTGTTCGGGCTGGTTGCCGTCTGGCCGGACGGCGCTGACAACTTGGCACCCGCCACGTCCGTGCGGGTCATGCCAGGCGACACCCAGGTGGAAGCCGACGTGTTCCTGGACAGGCCGCTCGAGACGCCGACGCCGGCGCTGGATGCGGACGGCGTCCCTGCGACGTGCCGCGTCGATGGCCTAAGCACCTACGCGGACACGGCCAACGGCTTCTGCTTCGCCTATCCGACGACGTTCGAGGCGACGGTCAACGAGGCCGGCAATCCACTGGTGGTGGGGCCTCCGCTGGACAGCAGTGTCGAGCCCCTGCGCGCCAGCCTGCTGGTCGAGGTGGAGGTCGCCGCGCAGGACAAAACGCTCACGGAGATCGTGGACGGCTATGTCGCGCAGTTTGCCGACCTCGACGTGCCCGCGATCGAACGGACGCCCATCGAGTTGGCCGGGCAGCCGGCCGAGCTGCTGGAGGGGGTACCGGGCCGCGAGGGGTCGCGCGACATCTTCATGGTTCGCGAGGGCACGCTCTTCCACCTGATGTTCATGCCGTCGGTCCGCGACTTCCCGCAGGCCGCGAGCGACGTTCAGTTGCTCGCCACCACGGTCGTGGCCACATTCTCCGTGATGTCTCCAACTGCTGTGGGACCCAGCGGGCAGTCCATGCCACCGGTTTCCGATGATCTGGCCTTCGCTCGCATCGTAATCGCCGAAGCGGGGTTATCAACGGAGATACCGGCGGGCTGGCTCCGCCCGGGGCCGGCGTGGGACTGGATTCCATCCGAGAACAGCGCCGTGCATCTGGGCATCACGTGGGCCGATCTGACGCCGCCACAGGAGGCCGAGGCCGTGTTGTTGCCTCAGCCTGCACAGATCCTGGACAGCGAGGAGATCACGCTGACCTGGGGAAGTGGGCGCCTGTTCACCGTCGAGGTCTATGCGCCGGCATCGGAGGGAAAGGCTGCGGCTACACGACGATCGGTCGAGATGCACGCCATCGTTGTGGTGGCGCAGGGTGGCGTACGCCGCGCCTTCGACCTCTACGCGACCGCGCCGGACGAGACAGCACTGGGTGCCCAGGAAGCCCTGCTCCTGCAAATGCTCGACAGCTCAGCGAGGTGAGTGATATGACCAAAGAGAAGTCACTGATCATCATTGGCGCCGGCATCGGCGGACTGGCGGCGGGCTGCTACGCGCAGATGAACGGCTATCGTGCGCAGATCTTCGAAATGCAC
>JALOOJ010000342.1 GCA_025454475.1 Anaerolineae bacterium | reverse complement strand
TCCAGGGGTGCCCCGACCAGGTCGTCCTCCAGGTCCAGGAGAGCATCTTCGGGATGCATGAAGAAGTCGCCCGTTAGCCTGAACGAGGTGATCACCGGCGGAGTGACGTGCGTTGAGACGGTCATGCGCACCCGGAGGAGTTTGCCCCCCGGCGCCTTGTAGTCAGCGCTTAGCATTCCAACTGTCGGTTGCATAGTGCTCTTCTTTCAGGGCTTGGGCCAGGACGTGCTCGTGCTCGGTGAGCTCACCGGGGACCAGCGTGATGCTGAGCGCCTCGGCGAAGCCGTCGATCATTGCCTGCGTGACGAGCTCGCGGTCGACGGCGCCCAGCTCACGGCTGATCGAGGTCACCCGCTCTTCCACGCCGGCGATCAGCTTGTCGCGGATCTTCTCGTTGGGCACCTTCAGCAGCGTGAACATCAGGTGCGGGTCCACCTCACACAAGATCGTGCCGTGTTGGAGGATTCCGTGAAAGCGCCGCGTCTGGGCGTTTCCGGAGATCTTGCGGCCGTTCACGATGATGTCGTTGATCGGTTTGAACTCGGCGGGCAGGCCCAGCGACTGCAGCCCGACCACGATTCCGCGGCAGAGGACGTCGTAGGAGTCGAGCACCTTCTGCGGAATTCCGGGATAGTCATCGGGGATCGCCAGCGAGTAAGTGATCTCGCCCTCATAGTCGTGGTAGACCGCCCCACCTCCGGTCAGTCGCCGGATCACGTCGATGCCCCGCGCGGCGCACGCTTCGAGATCGACCTCCTGCTCAAGTCCCTGGAAGTAGCCGATGGATACGGCGGAGGGTTGCCAGCGATAGAACCGCAGGGTGGGCGGCACTAGCCCGCCGGTAACGCACCGAAGCATCGCCTCATCGATCGCCATGTTCTCATAGGCACTGCGGGCACCGTGTTGCAGCAGTCGCCACATCTGGGGCATACCTCGCTCCTTTTTTGGATCGCTAGATCAAGCGAATGGAAGAATCAAGAATGCAGAACCAGGGAATCATCGGATGCCAGCCTGGATGCCGATGTAGGAAAGCAGCTCCTGCCGCGCCAGACCTCGCTCGTCTTCAGTCAGCGGAGCGGCGTAGTTGTACATCACACCCCCGGGTCGCTCGTTGTACAGCGGGCGGTTGCAGTCAGGGCAGCCACTGGTGCGGAAGGGCAGCCCTGTGTCGAGCGCGCGCTCGATCGCGACCGGATCGAGGCGGATCTCCGCAAGGCGCCCCTCGATGAAGACCATATCGTGGAGCCGGGCGCGCCCGGAGATGATCAGATACCGCGCCAACTGGAGCGCTCGGTAGCGGCCTACCTCGGGAGCGGGAAGGTCTAGCTTGGCGCCTCGCACCGGTGTGAACGCAAAGAGTGCCACGGTACAGCGCCGGTCGTGTGCGTCCTGGATCTTGCGTATAACATCCTCGTCGCTATCGCCGAGGCCAACGATCAGGTGTACCGATCCGGTGCCGAACGTGTCGACGATGGCGTCGAGGAAGGTGTGGTAGGCCTCCCAATGGAAGCCGGGCTTGATGCGGCTGAACGTCTCCTCCGTGGCGCAGTCCAGCCCAACGCCGACCCGATCCACGCCCGCGGCTCTCAATCTGGGTAGCCATGCGGGGTCGGTCGGGTTCATACAGACCGAGATCGGCAGCTTTGACACCGCGTGGAAGGCTTCAGCGACGGCGACGAGATTGGACTCCGACCCCGGCGCGAGCACCGTCTGGATGCAGATGCGGCGCAAGTCATTGCTCTCGGGGAGGCGCGCTAACACGGCGTCCAGGTCGAACTGGGGCCATACGACCCGCGAGAGGAAACGCGGATCGGCGTCACTATCGCGGGCCTGGGCGCAGAAGCGGCACGCGCCGTGGCAGCGTTCACCGAGCATCGCGTAGAGCGTCGTTGGTCTGACGTCCATCCGCGCCTCGCGGAGGCCGAGGACGACGGCTGAGCCCAGGCTGACCTTGAGTCTCACTCCATCGCGTTCCACCCGATAGCGCATCCCTTCCGTACGGACTGAAGTATGCGCTAGTCTAGCATCTCCGAGGCTTCGGGGCAAGGTGAGCGCCTGATTGTGATGTGCTTCCGCGTGGGGTAGAAGCCAGGCGCCGATCGTGGGAATCTGGATGCGGGCGGTGGACCGGGTTGTCGTCGCACCAACAGAAGCGCCCAAGGCCCGCGGAAGGGCCCTGGGCGCGGAACCGCTACGGTCGTCGCACGACCCCCAGATCCCCAGGCTACCCTGGGGATCTGGGGGTATAGACTAATCGCGCTATGCCTGATCCGGGTCGATCGGGTTCATCCTCATCCTGAATCCGCTATCATCCAGCGGGTCGCCGTCGCACTCGCCGCTGCCTCGCATTCCGCCGCCGCGCATTCCGCCGCGGCTGCCCCGAAGTCCACCACCACGCCCACCGAACGGCATGGTGTCCGACAGTGCATCAGCCTGTTCCTGGGTGATGGCACCGTCCGCAACCGCCTGTTCGATGGCTGCGGCGTGGGCTTCCTGGAGCTTCGTCTGGAATGTCTCTCGGTCCAGCCCGAGCTCGTCGAGCCAGTCGCTCAACGACTGCTCGCCAAGCTGGTCTACGCTGATGCCCAGTGCAGCTGCTGTTAGCGCCTCGCGGTCGAGATAGAGGCGCAACGCCTCGTGGGTCTGGTACTCGTCATACTGCTCTTGCGTGATCTGTCCGTCTGCGAGCGCCTGATCCAGGGCGCGGGTGCGAGCCGCCTCGCGCGCGGCCTGCAGCTTCTCCACCGTGATTCCGAGTTCCTCAGCGACCAGGGCATCCTGATCACCGCCGAGTCTCCCGAACCACCCGCCGCCTCCGTGAGCACTCACGACGCCCGCGGTCAAGGCGAGCATCCCGCCCACCAGGGCCACGACGGCCAGGCGCGACAGCAGC
>JALOOJ010000150.1 GCA_025454475.1 Anaerolineae bacterium | reverse complement strand
GGGAACTACCACCCGCACCAGCAAGACCGTGGAGATTCGTCGACCAAGCTTCTCACGCATCCGTCACCTCTGAGTGCGGTGCACCCGCCAGGCGATGAGTCCAATGAGGATGATGATGCTACCGGCAAGGCGGGCAACCGGTGCCAGCCAATCTGAGGGTTGTGCTGTTCGCAGCGTCGTCAATGTCAAGGCCTCACCAAAAGCCCCACTGGGAATCCAGAGCAGAAGTGCCCGGAGGAACTTGGGCCCACGCTCACCGATAATGCTTCCCAGGAGCGCCGGGAGCAGCATCACCATCAACACCAGGCCGACCCCCATATTGGCCGAGGCAGGATTGTCAATGAGGGTACCCATCAGCAGGCCAAGTGCGACGGCGAGAGCGGCACCGAGGCCCAGGACGAGAAGCAGCAGCCAGCCGTGCACGAACCACCTGGCGCTGAAGGCATAGACGACCAGGGAAGCGCAGGCACAGTAGAACAGGCCGGTCAGGGCCTTGCCGAGCACGACTTGCCCGTAGCCCGCGGGTGATACAAGGAGTGCATCCAGCGTGTGACTCTCCTTCTCCTCGACCAGTAGCAGCGGCACCAAGGCAAGGCCAATGGTCAGCACAATCATTGACATCGAACTCGTCATCATCGTGTGTTGGCCAAAAGTGCCGGCCTGGGGATAAGCCCTGCGCTCTGTGATCTCGATGCTGATATCCTGCCAACTCGCTTCCTCGAGTTGTGCTTCAAAGAACGCCGCCAGCTCTGAACCCTTCTGGTCATTGGCCCAGTGAGGCAGGATGCCCTCCAGTACCAAAGGCGTGGTGTCGCTGCCCTCCTCAGCCTGTCCGAACCCTGCCGGTATAATCAGGCCGAGTCGAAGCTCAGCTGAGCTGCCGACGATCTCCTCCAGCTCCTCTGGCGAGTCCGCGATCCCAACGCGGAATTCCTCACGTGCCGTGAGTGCACGGATGAGTGGCGAACGGCCCGGGTCGTAGATGATGGCGGTGGGGGCCGACCTCAGCCGAAGCAGCAAGGGCAGCGCCATTGAGGAGAGCATCAGCATCATAGAGCCAAGGATGATGGACAGCGCCGTCCGGTTCCGAATTGCATCCCCGATGTCCTTAGCAGTGATGGACGCCACAATGCGAAGGCTGGTACGTATACTGCGTTTCGTCACGAGATACCCTCCTCTTCAGGCCCGATCTGTCCTACGAACCGCACAGACAACCAGGCCGAGCATGCCTGCAGCGTAAGCCGCCAGCAAGAGTAGCGGCGCTGCCCAGTCGGAGACGGCGACAGCACCCGCGAATGAGGCTCGAAGGAGTCTGAACAGCACGGTGATGGGTGTCCAGGCGGAGATGTGGAACAGAGTCCTTGGTACGAGATCCTCCATAAGGAAGAGCATCATCGGCAGGAGTAGCGGGACCAGGATGACCCATCCCCAGAGCATCAACTGCTGTCGCGATTCGAGCAGCGTCGCCAGGAGCAAGCCCAGTGACACCGCAAACAGGGCACCGACGACGCAGGCGACTACAGCCAATCCCCACTGCACCATCACTGGCCCATTGAGCGCGAAGCTGATCAGGCACCCCAAGAGGGCGTACAGCAAACCGGCGACGGCTTTGCCCATGGTCACTTGCGCTGCGGTGGCAGGTGAGACCAGAAGCGCGTCCAGCGTCTTCGCATTTCTCTCCTCCAGCATCAGGTTGGGCGGCATAAGCATCGCAATCATCACCGTGATGTAGACTGTCGACATGCTTAGGCTAACGCTGAGGCCACCGGAGTCGGGTCGGGGGAAGACGCGCTCCTCAGCCAGCCGGACGGGCACGGCAACGCTGAGCAATGCGGCGATCTCACTCTCAGCGAGCTGCTGCAGCGCCTGCGCATCCTTGGCCGTCACCCAGTGCAGCACATAGCCTGTGAGCTCGGGTGGCGAACCGGTGGCGAGGGCGGCATCGAAGTTGGCCGGAATCGTCAGTCCGAGGGCCGGCGCCTCCTCGTGGGTCAAACGGTAATGCATTGCCTCCTCGTCCGTGTACCCCGTCCGCACGTCGAACTGCGTGCTGTTCTCGAGCATCGGCGTAAGTGCCGCGTCCCCGGCATCGTACAGAACCAGTGTGGGGGGATCCATCCTCTCGATCATCGGTAGGGCACGGTATAGGACGACCACGAAGAGCACCGACACGATCAGACTTAACACCGTTTTGCTCCGGACTGCGTCTGTGATATCCTTCCATGCAATTGCCGATACGACGCGTAGGTATATACGCAACTGGTTGCCACGCATTTCCTTACTCCCATTCGTACTCAACATCAACTCTCCCGATAGGTGACGAGCTGCCGGCGGGTACGATCGCTATCGGCCCATCGCCACTTGTCCGGCTTATACCCCTCAGGCATCATCCTGAGGCCTCAGTATCCGAGGCCCGTTATCCCCCTACCTGTCTGACCGCCGGATGGCCCACACCACGGCTATCATCGTCGCAGCACCAGCGGCTAACAGGGCCAGGAGCTGCCAGGCCCAATCGGCAGCGGTGATCGTGCCGGCAAAGGCTGCTCGAGCCAGGTTGAGGACCAGGTTGGTAGGGACCCAGCGGAAGACGCTGACCAGCACCGGTGGCATCAACTCTTCCATCAGAACGAACACCACCGATATCAGTAGCGGCGCGAGGACGACCCAGGTCCACAATTGCATCTGCTGCCGGGACTCGAGTAGGGCGCCCAGGAGGAGTCCCAGACTCACGGAGAAGATGCCCGCGGCGATGGTGGTCATGAGGGCCAGTTCCCAGTGCGTCACCACGGCGTAGCTGGCAGCGAAGGTGACCGCTGCGCCGACAAGGACATAGAAGAGGCCACAGATCGCTTTTCCCAGGGCGATGTGGGCTGGAGTTGCTGGCGATACGAGTAGTGCATCGAGCGTTCGTGCCTTTCGCTCCTCGAGCATCAGATTGGGGGGCAACGTCGTACCGATCACAATGGTGACGTAGGCCAAGGACATGGCTACTGTGGCGCCCAGGCCGTGCGATGTGGGTAGGGCATCGATCCGGTCACCGGTCACGTCTACATCGACGGCAATGCCGAGAAGCGCCGCAAGCTCGCCCTCCATCCGCTCCCGTATCTTGCTGACGTCGCGATCACTGACCCAGTGCTGGGTATAGGCCGTCAGGGCGGGGGGAGTCCCTGCGTCCAGCAGCAGGTCGAAGTCTTCGGGAATGACGAGGCCCAACTCAGGTGTGTCATCGTCCGCTACACGGGCTTTCATCGCCTCGAGTGATGCATAGCCGATGTAGGCGTCAACCGTGGAGCTGTTCTCGAGCATTGCCACGAGGCTCGAATCCCCAGCGTCGTAGATGCGCACGCTCATATTTGTGGCGTCCGCGTACAGCAGGGGCAGAGCTCGGTAGAATACGACCACCAAGAGCGCCATGACAACGACCATCAGCGCGTTCTTGTTCCGCACGACGTCCCATATGTCGTTGGTCGCGATCGCTTGGACAATGCGGATGTCGGTGGCTAGGCTGTGCTTTCTCATGCCTTCTCTACTCCTCGAACTGCCCACGTAACGAGTTCCCGGTCAGGGCGATGAAGACGTCTTCCAGGGATTCGCCGTGTTTGGCTTTCAGCGCTGCCGGCGTGTCCAGGGCGACGATGTTGCCCTGATGCAGAATGGCGACGCGATCAGAGAGCCGGTCGGCTTCCTCCATGTAGTGAGTCGTCAGGAAGACCGTCACACCCTTGTCAGCCAGTTCGGCCACAAACGTGCGTATGTCGCGAGCCACGTTGGGGTCGAGTCCCCGCGTCGGCTCGTCGAGGAATAGCACGTCAGGCTCATGGAGCAGCGCTCGCGCGATGAGGAGCCGCTGCTTCATGCCGTTGGAATAGACCTTCACCTTCTTGCCGGCCTGCTGGGCCAACCCCAACAGGTCGAGAACCTGATCGACGCGTTGGTGATCGACGCCGTAGAGCCTTGCCGAAAAGGTGAGATTGTCCCGTCCGGACAGACGCTCGTACAGGTTCTGGTGCTCGAAGACGACGCCGATCCTCGCCTGGAGCTCTTGGCGTTCCTTCACCACATCATATCCCAGCACCTGCGCCGTTCCACCGCTGGGCCGTAGTTGGCCCGTGAGGATCTTGATCGTTGTGGTCTTGCCCGCGCCGTTAGGCCCGAGGAACCCAAATACCTCTCCCTGCGCGACGTCGAAGCTGATTCCTTTGAGTGCTCGTACAGCACCGTAGTCGCGGGTGAGAGCTTGCACCGAAATGGCTTGCGTGCCTGTCATCATAGCCTCCTTGCGGCTGTATCCTTGCCTCTACTATAGGGGATCGCCCAGGCCGGTGCAACAGATTTGGCGTGAATAGCCTCGATTGGGGGCTGAATGGCGTCCACAGACGCCGAATGGCGCAGACTTTGGCTGGATGGCGGCTATGCCTGGGGGGAGGGCGGCAGGGAAAGCCCAATGGAGCGCACGAGGACGGGCGTGCCGCACGCCGTCCCCTGCGGTGCCTGGCGCAGTACTTCTAGTGCTGCAATCTCGCTGACTGTTAGCCGGTGACGGCTTGCTCTAGTATCCCAGCAACTCCCGTAGCTCTGCCGCAGAGCTTTTGCTCAGCGGGATCTCGGTCTCGTCCGGGTCGTCGAGGATCAAGCTGAAAGCGTTTCGCGTATAGGGGATCACGGACTTCACGTGTTGCAGGTTGACCAGGTAGCTGCGATGGGCTCGGAAGAAGCCGCGACGCGCCAGGCGCTCCTCGAGCTCGCCCAGGGTAAACTGTGTGGGCAGCTCGCCCGTGATGGTGCGCAGCATAGTGCGGCCTTCGGTCGCAGCAACGAAGAGGATATCCGCCGGGTTGACCAGCGCGACCTCGCCCTCGAGCCGCACCGGAATCTTAAGCGGCATATCCGCGGGAGCTTCGGCCTGCGGCTCTCGAGATTCGACGACGCGCCCGCGTTCCATGATGTACAGGATATCGCACACCCCCGCGAGGTCGGTCGCATCGTGGGCCAAGGCCAGCACTGTGGGGGCTCCTTTCAGCGTGCGAAGGCATCGTGAGAGCAGATCCACGGTCGCACTGTCGCAGCCTGCGAAGGGCTCGACAAGCACCAGGACACTGGGCGCATGGAGAATCGCGCGACCGAAGGCCAGACGACGCTGGAGACTCGGTGCCAACTTCTCGGCAGCCACGTCCGCATGATCGGCAAGGCCGATCTCGGTGAGTAGGGCGTCAGCATGAGCCCTAGGTAGGCCTCGCAGGCGACAGTCGAAGCGTAGGTGGCTTCGTGGTGAGCGACGAGGGTAGAGCGCGTTCTCCTCAAAGAGGACGCCGACCGAGGTACTGAACCCGGCGTGGTCGGTAGCGGGATCGATCCCTGCCAAGCGAATGGTGCCCGCCGTTGGGCGGCTTCGTCCGATGAGCAGATCGAATAGGACATCCAGACCGCTGCCAGGGGAGCCGATGATGGCAGCAATCTCACCGTCGCCTACGGTGAGCCTGTCAACCTCGAGAGCAGGCTTCCCGTCAACGACCTTCTGGAGATGGTCCACATCAATCAAAGGCAAGCATCCGATCTGCTGGGGGGCCGATGGGTGCGTTAGAGCATAACCTGGGATGCCCGCATGTCAAACTGTATCGCCCACCGGTTTTTTTGTCCATCGTGCAAAGCCCTGTATAATGGTTCCCGTGGCGGCTTTGCGGAGTGGAGGAGGATGGTGTGGCGCCTGCTGTGCTGGTGCGGCGAGCCAGGCTATCGGATGCTCAGACGATCGCGGCGTTTGTGAACGTTGCGCAAGACCCCGTCTCGGGCAGTTCGCGCCTCCCAATCTCCCGGGATGACGTCGCGCGGCGGTTCGGACAGGTGGGATTTATGCTTGCCGAGGGTGGCGACAGGGTCGTAGGTCTGCTTGGCTGGCAGGTGGAGAACCTCGTGGTGCGTGTTGTCGATCTCCTCGTCGTCTCGGCCTTCGATCCTCTCGACGTTGGGCGTGCTCTGGTGGGCACGATGGAGACCGAAAGCGCGGTGTTGTTGGCTGAGGCCGTGCTGGTATTTCTGCCCAAGCAGCCCAGCGCCAAGTTGTTGGCGTTTTGGCAGCAGCTTGGGTATGCCGTACAGGGATTTGATGTGCTCCCCAGGCCGTGGCGCGAGGCTGTGGCGGAACACAGTCGCGACGGCCAGCAAGTTATGGTGAAACGTCTGAGTGATGACATCACGTATCGCCCGGCGTGAGACTGATGCTCCAGGAGGCATTCATAGATGGAAAAGATCAAGTCGTTCGTCAGCAAACACCCGCAATGGACATCCTGGATCGTGCTGGCCATCGGCATGGTCGCGATTCTGGTGTGGTCGGCTCGCGATGTTGGGCTGCTTCCGGGCCAATGGGCAGCTTTGATCATCGCGACGATCCTCGTCGCGGGGCTGGCGGTCTGGATCATTGGTTGGGAGGATGAGGAAGAAGAGGAGGAGCCACTCGAACAGGCTCCCGAGAAGCGCGCGCGCAAGGAACGAACGACCAAGGGGCTGACCTCCAAAGTGCGTGGTCGCCTGGGCGGACCCAAGAAGACGCTCGAACAGCGCGCTGAGGAGCCCATTGAGGAATTGGTTGAGGAACCCGCCGCGAGGCTCGCTGAGGATCCTGCTGACATAGAGGCCCCTCCCCTGCCTCCGAAAGAGGACGCGACCGCATCGTAATGGCATATCTTCCGTAGGGTGCAAGGGCGCAGCGAGTTGCGCCCCTACGGCTCGTGTACACCCCCGCGTTTTGTCGGGGGTGTTCTGTTAGATCGTAAGAATAGGGTTGCCGGCGACACGACATGAACTATAATGCCACGCATCGCACATCGGAGGCGGCTATTGGCAAGTGAGCACCTGGGTGAGGACCTGAGTGCGGCGGATGCAGGAGTCGACGGGCAGGAACCTTCACTCACGCGATCGTTCGGCATTCGCTCGTGGTTGCAGGACGTGCTCGAAACGCTGCTCCTCGCTGCGATTCTGTTCTTTGTGATTAACACCCTGACCGGGCGGTACCAGGTCCATGGGCAGAGTATGGAGCCCAGCCTTCACGATGGCCAATACCTGATCGCCAGCAAGGTCACCTACTGGCTGCACCCGCCTGAGCGCGGTGACGTCATTGTCCTAGATCCTCCCAATCGCACGAGCGAAGTCCCCTACATCAAGCGGGTGATCGGGCTGCCGGGCGACCTTGTGGAGGTCAAAGACCAGCGCGTCTGGGTCAACGGGATTGCGCTCAACGAGCCCTACATCAACGAGCCCCCCAGCTACCCGGGGAACTGGGTTGTGAGCGAGGGCGAGTACTTTGTCCTGGGAGATAACCGCAACAACTCAAGCGATTCGCATTCGTGGGGATTGCTGCCGGAGGATCACGTCCTGGGCAAGGCGTTCTTCTCATACTGGCCGCCGGAGTCCTGGGGGGAGATCCCGCACTACTCCTTCCCCGAGCTTCTAGAGGTTCAGTGAAGGAACCCCATCGGGTGCGTTACCACCTATTGGATCGGATTTGACACTATGGTACAGAGTGCGGAAGCGTCTCATCGACAGGTCGTGGATGGCCCAGCCGTCCCCGGGTCTGTGAGAGAGCCGCCCCTGGACATGCTATCTCCCGGCGATGCGGTGGGCGTGGCAGGCGACGAGGTCGCTGTCTCGACTGCCAGGGGGCAGGTCTGGGCCTGGGTGCGTGATGTCCTGGAGACTGTGGTCCTTGCCGTCGTCATCTTTGTGTTGGTCAATACGTTGACCGGGCGCTACGAGGTACAGTCGATCAGTATGGAGCCGACGCTGCATGAAGGGCAATACCTCATCGTGAGCAAGGTCTCCTACTGGCTGCATGCGCCCCAGCGCGGCGACGTGGTTGTTCTGGACCCGCCTGATAACCGGAGTACGATCCCGTACATCAAGCGCGTGATCGGCCTGCCGGGTGAGCATATCGAGGTTCGTGATGGACGGGTGTGGGTGAATGGGGTGGCGCTGAATGAACCTTACGTGAGCGGGCCTGCGCTCTATGGTGAGGACGTCGAGTTGGGTGTGGATGAGTACCTCGTTCTGGGGGATAACCGCAACAACTCCAGTGACTCGCACGTATGGGGCACGCTCCCACGGGACAACATCGTGGGCAAGACCGTCTTTCGCTATTGGCCGCCCGAGAAGTGGGGAACGATCCCCCACTATCCCTTTCCTGAACTGGAGGGAACACAATGAGACGCAACGAGTTGGCTCGTCTGATCGACCATACCCTGCTCAAGCCTGAAGCGACGCCGGAAGAGGTGGAGCGTCTCTGCCAAGAGGCGCGGGCGTACCACTTCGCATCGGTCTGCGTCAACCCGATCTTCGTTCCGTTGGCCGCCCAACAGCTCGCCGGGAGCGATGTCGCCGTATGCTCGGTCGTGGGGTTCCCCCTGGGCGCCACGTCGACGGCGATGAAGGTCTGTGAGGCGGAGCTGGCAGTCGCTAAGGGCGCCACTGAGATCGACATGGTCATTGCGGTGGGAATGTTGAAGGCGGGTCGCGTGGACCACGTGCGCGAGGATATCACGGCTGTGGCTGCGGCGTGTCACGCACAGGGGGCGCTGCTCAAGGTGATCATCGAGGCGGTCCTGCTCACCGATGCCGAGAAGGTCGCGGCCTGCGAGGCGTGCAAGGCGGCGGGTGCAGACTTCGTCAAGACCTCCACGGGATTCGCCAAGGGTGGCGCTACGGTCGAGGACGTGGCCCTGATGCGCAGGACCGTGGGCCCGGCGATGGGGGTGAAGGCTGCTGGGGGGATCCACAACTACGCGGGGGCCATAGCCTTGGTCGAAGCTGGCGCTACGCGCCTGGGCGCGAGCCGCGGCGTGGCCATCCTCGAGGAAGCGCCTGAATGAGCCACACGTGCCCGAATTGCGGTTACGGCACCCTCCAGCCGGCCAGGATCACGTATCTCCGCAGGTGGGGTGATCTCCTGATCACCATACCGAATTTCCATGCCTGGCAGTGCGATTCGTGCCGTCACACGCGGTATGACAGCGCCGCATTGGCGCAGATCGAGTTGATCTTTGGGCCCGATGTAGAGA
The DNA here is from genome assembly GCA_025454475.1 of Anaerolineae bacterium. Lineage (GTDB taxonomy): Bacteria > Chloroflexota > Anaerolineae > B4-G1 > SLSP01 > PWVB01. The sequence goes on along the minus strand of JALOOJ010000150.1, from coordinate 833 downwards.
CGCTGATGGAGTCCCCTTTCCTGCGTTACCGGGCGGGGAGTGGACCGGGCGAACGCGGGCCCGAACGCTGGTCCTACTAACCTCATCATAGTCCGGCGGCTGGCATCAATGTGGCCAGCCGCTTTTCACAGTTCGCGCGGGCGTTGAGCGTTGCATCTACGATACGGCAGGAGTGGGCGGATGGGTGACAGACAGGTCTCCGAAGCTCTGGTGTTGGTGATTGGCGCCGGCCCTGCGGGCCTCTATACGGCCCACGAACTGGCGGAGCGTGGCGCTCAGGTGGTATTGCTCAACCGGGATATCCGTCCCGGTGGGCTGGCCGAGTATGGGATCTACCACAGCAAGCACAAGACCAAGGCGATCCTGCGCGCCCAGTTCCAGAAGATCCTTCAGAATCCCAGGATTCACTACCTCGGCAACGTCACTGTAGGTCAGGACGGCGACCTCACGCTGGCCCAGCTCCGCGAGCTAGGCTTCGCGGCGATCGTGGTGGCAGTGGGTGCACAGGGAACCAAGTGGTTGGGGCTGCCGGGCGAAGAGCTCCGGGGCGTCTACCACGCCAAGGACCTCATTTACTACTACAATGGCTTGCCCCCGTTCAGCGAGCGTACCTACGAGATCGGGAAACGGATCGCGCTGATTGGCGTGGGCAACGTGATGGCCGATATCGCGCACTGGCTGGTGTGTGACCTCAAGGTGGATGAGGTCGTGGCTGTGGCGCGGCGTGGCCCTGCTGAGGTCAAGTTCACGCGCCAGGAGCTGACGTACTTCGCCGCCAACCTGGATGTGGACGGGTTGAATCAGGAGATCCGGCGCGTGAGCGCACGGATGGA
>JALOOJ010000023.1 GCA_025454475.1 Anaerolineae bacterium | reverse complement strand
CGATCTCTACACATTCACACGCAACTTAGGTGAAGACCTCTACGCCGACCATGTGCACTTCCACGAACACGTGAGAGAGAAACAAGGGGCTTTCATAGCAGGGTGGCTAGCGGCGTGGTGTGAGTCTGACGGGTCACGGAGGGTGTAATGGGTTACAAAGTGTCGTTGGATTCTGCTGCATCGGCTCTGACTCATGGGGTCGTTGCTTATTACCAACGTGGCAGCGAAGCGCCGCGTCTGCTGACAGGTACGGGATTGCTGGAGTTCGCCAGGACGCAGGAGATTGTGTTGCGCCACTTGCCGGAGCCGCCAGCGGTAATCGGCCTCTAGCCGGCAGCCCGCGCATCCGCTGGTCAGCGCTGCTGTGGGTGATGCCCGCCAACTGAGCTTCGACAGCGCTAGCGCAGATGCTGTATTACTTCTGGGGCCCCTATATCACCTAACGGACAGACAAGACAGGGTTCATGCCCTCCGGGAAGCACGCCGTGTGCTCAAACCCGGCGGGGTGCTGTTCGCAGCCGCGATCTCACGGTACGCTTCGGCGCTGGATGGCCTGCTTACCGAGGCGTTACTCGATCCGGATTTCATAGCGATTGTCGAGCGCGACCTTATCGATGGTCAGCACCGGAACCCGCACAGCGACCGGGACTACTTCACCACCGCCTACTTCCATGCCCCTGCAGAGCTGGCATCCGAGGTGGCTGAGGCGGGATACTGCGACTGTAGGATCGTGGGTGTTGAGGGGCCTGGCTGGTTGATGCAGGACTTCGAAGCGCGTTGGCAGGATCCACGGCGCCGTGAGGTACTGCTCAGGGTCGCTCGCTATCTGGAGACTGACCCCCCGGTTAGCGGACTGAGCAGTCACTTCCTTGCCGTGGCTCGCGCTTGAGGCGGTCGATGTCCAACGTCCTCAGGCCATCGGGATGAAGCACCCTCCGAAGACTCGGTTCTGGTCATTCCGTGGTGGATGCTATGGCGTAGCGATGGTGGCTAATACCGCTCCGGTCTCGGGCCTTTGTGTCTATCCAGCCAGCAGCTATAATCGACCGGATGCCCAAGACATCGCCGCAAGGGGACACTATGGATGATGATAGATTCGTATACCGGGGACCGAAAACCAACGAGATCTCCTTCCCGCTTGGTGGGATTGGTACAGGCTGTATCGGGCTCGCCGGCAACGGGCGACTGATCGATTGGGAGATCTACAATCGTCCCAACAAGGGTAGTGTCAACGGATTCTCGCACTTTGCTATCAAGGCGGAAGCCGAAGGCAGGGTCCTCGATGCGCGTGTGTTGCACGGCGACCTACATCCGCCGTATAGCGGCAACCTGCGATCCGGTCGCTTCCAGAGTTTCGGCTTCGGCCCACCGCGGGAATACCTGACCGGCGTACCGCACTTCAAAGAGGCAGTTTTCCGCGGCAAGTTCCCCATCGCTGAGGTGGAATTCCTGGATGACGCTTGGCCCGGTACCGTGACGATGATGGCGTTCAACCCGTTCATTCCGTTGAACGATCGGGACTCGGGGCTTCCAGCAGCCTTCTTCGAGATCGCGGTGAAGAACCCGACTGATGCTTCCATCGATTACACAATCGCGGGGACGCTAGCCAATCCGCTGCCTGCCCCCAACGTAAACCGGTATGGGCGCACCTATCGAACCCATTGGGTCAACCTTAGCTCTGATGCTCAGGACGCCAGCGACTTGGCCTATGGCACCTTGACGCTGGCGACAGGCGCCACTTCGGCCCAACCCTGCGACGCACACGCTGCTTGTGGCGACTTCGCGACGCTTGCGCCCGACGACGTGAGCCATCAGGAGTATTGGTTTCGTGGACGCTGGTTCGACAGCCTGGAGGTCTTCTGGCACGATTTTGCCAAGCCCGGCTCCCTGGCCAATCGCACCTACCCGGCTGGACAGGCCGGTGAGGGTGATGCTGCCACGCTCGCAGTGCGGGTGCATGTGGCGCCTGGTGCGGTGGGGCGTGTGCGGTTCGTCATCGCATGGCACTTCCCGAACCGCTCGAATGACTGGAATTCGGGAGCGGAAGACTGCGCCTGCGCTGCAGGCATCGAGAATCGGTGGCGGAACTACTATGCGTTTCAGTATCGCGATTCGGAAGCCAGCGCGCGCTACGCTTTGGGTGCCTGGGATCGTCTGTATGAACAGACCCGATTCTTTCAAGAGGCGCTTTTTGGGTCGGACCTGCCATCGGCGGCGCTGGATGCCGTATCGGCGAATCTGTCCATCCTGAAGAGCCCGACCGTGATGCGGCTGGAAGATGGGACCTTCTACGGGTTTGAGGGCTGCCATCCTGACGCCGGTTGCTGCGAGGGCTCGTGTACCCACGTCTGGAACTATGCACAGGCGCTGCCCTTCCTATTCCCGGCGCTCGAACGTTCGATGCGCGATGCGGACTATGTCTACAACCAGCGCCCCGATGGCGGGATGCCCTTCCGCTTGCAGTTGCCCCTCGGTGTAGCGCCCTCAGCTTTCCGCCCCTGCGCCGATGGGCAGTTCGGCAACGTGATGAAGGTCTACCGCGACTGGAAGATCTGCGGTGACACCGAGTGGCTGCGGTCACTCTGGCCTGCGATCAAACACTCGATCGAATACGCGTGGTCGGAGCATAACCCGGACCGCTGGGACCCGGAGAAGACCGGGGTTCTATGGGGACGGCAGCACCACACGTTGGATATGGAGCTCTTTGGGCCCAATGCATGGCTCACTGGCTTCTACCTGGGGGCGCTCAAGGCGGGGGCCGAAATGGCCTCTCACCTTGGGGATGATAAGGTTGCTGACGAGTTCTCCGCGATTTTCGATCGTGGTAAGTCATGGGCGGACGAGCATCTTTTCAACGGCGCTTACTATTCGCAGAAAGTGGATCTGGCGGATCGCGGTGCCCTCACGCCCTTTGCCGAGGGAGCAGGCTCTATGGTCGGTGCCACCATGGATACCTACTGGGACGAGGAGCATGGTGAGCTCAAGTATCAGATCGGCGAGGGCTGCGGCATCGACCAGGTGCTGGCCCAGTGGCACGCCAACCTCTATGGTCTAGGGGAGCTCTATGACCCGGACCAGACGCGGAGTGCTCTGGCAGCCATATACCAGCACAACTTCAAGAGACCGTTGGGTGCCTATTTCAACCCGTGCCGTGTCTTCGGGCTTAACGATGAAGCGGGTCTGGTGATCTGCGAGTGGCCCGAGGGAAAGCGAAAGCCCATTATACCGGTGCCCTATGCGCAGGAGGCGATGCATGGGTTCGAGTACGCCGCTGCAATCCAGATGATCCAATCAGGGCTAGTGGACGAGGGGGTGGCGGTCGTGACGGCGGTTCGCGACCGCTACGATGGCGAACGGCGCAACCCCTGGAATGAGTTTGAGTGCGGCAGCAACTATGCACGCTCGATGGCGAGCTATGCTCTGCTCAATGCATTCAGCGGGTTCACGTTCGACATGGTGAAGGGAGAGGTCGGCTTCGCCCCTATCATGTTGGGAAGGACGACCTTCCGTTGCTTGTGGTCGCTTGACTCAGGCTGGGGGGTGTTCTCATTGTCCCCTCACCAGGCTGAGCTCCGGGTCATTGGGGGATCGCTGACACTGAATGCCCTCCGGCTGCCGTTTCTTCAGACCAAGCAGATCTGGGGAGTGTCCACCTGTGGTCACGAGCCCGACTGTGAGTCCGTGGCCGATGGTCTGGTATTCTCCGAACCGCTCCATTTGGATGACGCGAGCACGCTTGTGGTGCACATTGGAGAGCCGTTGGTCTGAGACCTTGCCGGTCCGAACCGGTGAGCTTTCAGACTCAACTAGGCGTCTACTATAGACGAAAAGCTCAAAGGTCTTATCACTCACAGGAGGCTGACCGATCATGCGGATTCTCTTTATCGACATCGACACCCTGCGGCCCGATCATCTGGGCTGTTATGGCTATCATCGAAACACCAGCCCCAACATCGATCGAATCGCGGAGAACGCCGTGCGGTTCGAGAATACCTATGTCACCGACGCGCCGTGCTTACCATCGCGCACGGCGCTCTGGAGCGGGCGGCACGGGTTCCGCACGGGTGTGGTCGGCCATATGGGATCGTCGGCGGACCCTTTCAATGATGGGTGTCCACGTGGCTTCCGCGATTCCTATGATGCCACGTCGTGGATGAGCACCCTTCGCCGAGCCGGCCTTTACACGGCGACCGTTAGCCCCTTCGGTGAGCGCCACGCTGCCTGGGAGTGGTACGCGGGTTACCGCGAGATGATCAATCCCGGGAAGGGCGGCCTGGAACGGTCCGATGAAGTTGTCCCCGCAGCGATCGACTGGATCGAGCGGAACGGGACCAAAGACGACTGGTTTCTCCACGTGAACGTCTGGGATCCGCATACGCCATACCGAACGCCGATGGAATTCGGGAATCCCTTCGAGGGAGATCCGCTGCCGGCGTGGATGACGGAGGAGATGCGACAGAAGGCGTGGAACAGCTTTGGGCCCCACAGTGCCCAGGAGCCTGGCGGGTATGACGTGAGCACCACCGAATCGTTGCCGCGCGTACCCGACCAGCTGGACTCGATGGCGTCCGTGAAGCGGTGGATTGACGGTTACGATACCGGCATCTGGTACGCTGACCTCTGGGTGGGCAGGTTGCTCGGGGCGCTCGAGCAGGCCGGCGTCCTGGACGAGACAGTGATCGTGGTCAGCTCCGACCACTCCGAGGCCCAGGGCGAGTTCGATATCTGGGGAGACCATCAGACGGCTGATCAGTCCGTCTGTCGCGTGCCTCTGCTAATCCGCTGGCCCGGGTTGACGAACGGCGGACGCGTGGATGCGGCGCTTCACTATCACTTCGACTGGGCGGCAACGCTGATCGAGATGGTTGGCGGGCGCGTCCCGGAAAACTGGGATGGCCTCTCGTTTGCCGACGCCTTCAGGGCAGGCGAAGAGGCGGGCCGCGATTATCTGATCACGAGCCAGGGCGCATGGTCGGTGCAGCGCGGCATCCGGTTCGATTTCGAGGGTGCCTCGTACCTGTGCCTACGGACTTACCACGACGGGCATAAGGCCCTTGAGCCGGTGATGCTATTCAATCTGACGGACGATCCGTACGAGCAGCACGATCTGTCAAAGATGCGTCCTGATCTTGTCGATAAGGCGATGGGGATGCTGGCAGACTGGCAGCACGAGATGATGCTCAAGAGTGAGACCAACATCGATCCACTGATGACTGTGCTGCGCGAAGGGGGGCCCTCTCACACACGGTACCAGCTTGCGGCCTACCTCGAACGGCTTAAGGCCACCGGGCGTGTGCACCATGCAGAGCGCCTGGCCCGGATCCACCCTGACGAGGTGTAGGCGCGATGGCGGCAAGGGTCCACGGCGCCTGGCCCGCTTTGCTGACGCCGGCCACTTCAGATGGCGGCGTCGATGACGCCATGCTCCGTCAGCTCACCGCCTACCTTCTGGAGAAGGACATCGATGGGCTCTACATCTGCGGCTCGACTGGGGAGGGTGTCTCGCTCTCGGTAGCTGAGCGCTGCCTTGTCGCCGAGGTGGTGATGGACGAGGTCGCTGGGCGTGTCCCCGTGATCGTCCACGTCGGCGCGCTGGCGACGCGGCATGCTGTCAAGCTGGCGCGGCACGCGCGCGATCTTGCTGTGGCTGGTGTTGCCAGCATCCTGCCGCCTTTTGGGCGTGGCATCGCAGCGACCTATCTGCATTACGAGACCATCGCCGCGGCTGCACCCGACGTGCCGTTCTATCCCTACCTGTTCGGCGGGCAGGTCGATGCGGTGATGCTGCTTCTGGAGTTGCTCAAGCGCATCCCGAATCTCGGCGGGGCCAAGTACACCGGGTCGGATATGTACGAGCTGCAGGCGCTCGTCGAGCTCACCGATGCTGGTCGCGAGCGCCGGAATGCAGCGTGGGCGATCTTCTCCGGTATGGACGAGCAGTGTGTCTTTGCCGCGATGTTCGGCTCCCCCGCCAACATTGGCAGCACGCTGAACCTGATGCCGGGTGTCTACAAGCAGCTCCGGGCCAGCTACGAAGCCGGCGACGTGCTGCACGCCCGCGACCTGCAGGTGCGCGCTAACCGCGTCACACGAGTGCTTCATCGGTTCGGTATCTTCGGAGCGCTATTCGAGGGATTGCGATACCTCGGCCTCGACTGCGGTGAGCCACGGTTGCCCAACGCCTCGATGGCTGCCGAACAGCGCGCTGAGTTCCGCAGTGCGCTGGATGCTGTCGGCTTTCTGGACCTTGCTGCGTTGTAGCTCTGCCAGTTCCCTCCCAGTGCTGACTATCCCACATAGGTCCCGGGCTCGAGTCGAGAGCATCCGGCACCTATCGCGTCCTGGAACGAGCTCGCGATCTTGACAATGCCCGCCACGGGGGTACAATTATTCGGCGCCGAACTATTCGGGACCGAATAGTTCGAAACTGAAGAGTCTGTTGGATGGTGTAGCGTGCGTCGCCAAGCTGGCGGGTATCAGATAGGGGAGATGATGATCCAACAAACACAGGGGCTTGCACTCGACGCAACCCGGAAGTTTCTCGTTCTCTACCGGTATCTGCGCCACTACGGACGTAACACGCAATGTGAGGGCGTGCGCGGGCGCGATATGTCGACGCTGCGCTATCTGCATGAGGAGGGTCCCCTCACGATCGGTCAGATCAGTGAGTATCTGTACATTAGCGCCAGCTCGACCTCTGAGTTGGTGTCCAGAATGGAGGGGGCCGGGTATGTGGAACGACGACGGTCTCGCGAGGATTCGCGGGTTGTCTACGTCGAGCTGACACCTAGAGGCGAGCAGCTTGCGGCTACGACTCCTACGGGGGGAGTACCGCTCCTGCGCGAGCGAATCAAAACGCTACACCCGGACCAATTGCACCAGATCGATGAGGCTTTTACGCTGCTGATACAGGTAATGGAGATAAACCCCAATGACTTCGACTAGAGTGGCAAGACGGGCTGCTGCCCGAGAAACTACAGGTGGAATGACTGATCCGCAGATCCTATGGCGGTGCTATAGCTACCTGCGTCCTCATTGGCGGCTCACCTTGGGTGGCTATGTCCTTCTGTTCGTCATCAATGGTGCGTCCCTGTTGAATCCCCAGTTAATCCGCGGCATTGTAGACAGAGGTGTGGAGAACAAGGATCTCCAGTACCTCAGTTGGATGGTGCTGGCCTTGGTAGGGTTGACGGTGGTGCAGGGGGTTCTCGGCTATTTCCAGGGCAAGTGGATCGAGCAGGCATCTCAGAATGTAGCCTATGACCTCCGTAACCAGATCTACAAGAAGGTCTCATCGTTGTCTTTCTCCTACCATGACCGTACGGAAGCCGGGCAGCTTCTGGCACGCGTGATGCATGACGTGGACCGCCTGCGTTTCCTCGACGGGCGGGCGTCAATGCGGCTCATCGAGGGCGCGGTGATGTTTGTGAGTACGGTGATCGTCGTGACCTATATGAACCCGAAACTTGCGGTCCTTGCCCTGCTGTCGATGCCGATTCTGACTCTGCAAGCTTACTACTACTCCAAGCGGATGCGGCCTGTGTGGATGTCGCTGCGGGATAAGATCTCCACGATGACCTCGTGGGTGGAGCAGAACTTGCGCGGAGCCAGGGTCGTCAAGGGATTCGCTCAGGAATCGGCTGAGATTCGGAGGTTCGCTGACCAGAACGAAGACTGGCTGCAGGTATCGGTAGATTCCGCGCGGGTCCGGGCGATCAATGACCCGTTGGTGGTGTTGATCACCAACATCAGCACGATCTTCATCATCTGGTATGGTGGGCGTCTGGTCATCCAGGGTGGGTTGACTCTGGGCGAACTGGTTGCCTTCACCTCCTATATGAGCCAACTGGCGGGACCGGTCAGGACGTTGGGCCGGCTGATTCCTATGTTGACGGAGGCCTCGGCTAGTGGCCAGCGCATTTTCGAGATCCTCGACACCGAATCGGAGGTCAAGGAATCGCCGAATGCGGTCGTCCTGCCTGCGGCTGAAGGGCGAGTCAGATTTCAGGATGTGTCGTTCGCGTACTTCGGACGCAAGACGGTACTAGAAGACGTGAACTTGGAGGTGGCGCCTGGGGACGTCGTGGCGCTCTTGGGTACGACGGGGTCGGGCAAATCGACGATCATCAATCTGATCCCTCGTTTCTATGACGTGACACGGGGTGTTGTCACCGTCGATGGGTACGACGTTCGAGATGTGACGTTGAGTTCGCTGCGCGACCAGATCGGCATCGTACTGCAGGAAACGACGCTCTTTGCGGCCAGTGTTCGCGAGAACATCGCTTTCGGCCGGCCTGAAGCTACGGAGGACGAAATTGTCGCAGCGGCAAAGGCGGCTCAAGCGCACGACTTCATTCTGGAGATGCCACAGGGGTACAGAACCCGGGTCGGCGAGCGCGGATCGACGCTGTCCGGTGGGCAGAAGCAACGTATCGCGATTGCTCGTGCTCTGCTGAAGGACCCCCGTATCCTCATTCTCGATGACGCCATGTCGAGTGTGGATACGGAGACCGAGCAGTTGATCCAGAAGGCGCTGGAGCGCCTGATGGAAGGACGCACCTCGTTCGTCATTGCCCAGCGGCTCAGTACGGTGCGTATGGCCGACCAGATCCTGGTTCTGGACAAGGGCCGGATCGTGGCTCGAGGCACTCACGAGGAGCTGCTGCAGACATCCGGGTTGTATGCCGACATCTACGAACGCCAGTTGCGCCCACAAGAGGTCAAGGAGTTGATGGAGCGTGCGCTCAGAAGCGGGGCATCTGAGAACATGCCGACTTCCGTAACGGGCATCAAGATAGCTGTTGCCGGTGCCGTAGCGGGCACAGGCGCCTAGGGGGTAGGCGATGAGTTTCTCCATTGGGACGACGAGCGTGGGGCGTGGCCCCGGGGGCATCCTGCACGGTCTTGGCGACGACGAGGACAAAGGACGAGTCTGGGACGCCCATGTTGTGTCACGTATGCTAGCCTATGTCAAACCTTACCGGGCGAGTATGGTAACCGCCTTTGTGCTGACCGTGATCTCAGCGGCGCTTGGCCTGGCCGTACCCTATCTGATCAAGATCGCCATTGACCAGCACATTGTCAACCGCGATCTGGTCGGCCTCGACCTGATCGCTCTGGCTACCCTGGTAGCCTTTGTGGGCCTCTATGCTTCATCGGCCATTCAGCAGTACCTGCTCTCCTTGACAGGTCAGAGGGTGCTAGGGGAGATGCGCAGCCAGTTAGTGGGCCATCTTCAGGATCTTCATCTTGGATATCACGACACGCATATCATCGGTGTTACAATCTCCCGTGTTTTCAGTGATGTGGGTGTGATCAACGATCTGCTCTCGCAGGGGCTGATCACCCTCGCCAGCGACGTGCTGACCCTGATCGGTATCGTTGTGATCATGCTCCTCATGGACCCAAGGTTGGCCCTGCTCACCTTCACAGTTGTGCCACTGATGGTGGTCGCGACGATGATCTTCGCGCGACACGCCAAAGTCGCGTTCCGTGAGACGCGGGCGACCAATGCCAGTGTCGTTGGGGATCTCGCCGAGGATCTCGCCGGGATGCGGGTCATCCAAGCATTTGCCCAGGAGGGTACGGAGCAGGAGCATTTTGAGGAGGTTAACCGAGCAAATCGAGATGCGAACGTTCGAGCTATGACGCTGTCGTTCATCTTCATGCCTACCGTCCAGTTTCTGGGCACGCTGGCGACAGCAGTGGTCCTCTTCTTCGGGGGGCGCGCCGTAGCCAGCGAGGCCCTGACCCTGGGCGTCATCGTTGCGTTCCTGTCCTACGTGACTCGGTTTTTCCAGCCCATCCGTGAGCTCAGCCAGCTCTACACAACGATGCAGCAGGCGATGGCTGGGGGGGAGCGGGTGCTGGAGCTTCTTGATACGCGACCAGGCGTCCCGGACAGGTCAAGCGCTGTGGAGATGCCCGCTATTCGGGGCCGCGTGGAGTTGCGAGACGTGGGGTTCGCCTATCGGAGTGCCGAACCCGTGCTGCGCGACGTGAATTTGACCATCGAACCTGGAGAGACCGTGGCTCTGGTCGGGCCGACTGGGGCCGGCAAGACCTCGATCTCCAACCTGATCGCGCGCTTCTATGATGTCACCGAGGGTGCAGTATTGGTCGATGGCATCGATGTGCGAGACGTTGCTCAGCGTTCGCTGCGCAGACAGATGGGCATCGTGCCTCAGGATCCGTATCTGTTCTCAGGCACCATTGCCGACAACATCCGTTTTGGCGAACCCGAAGCCTCAGATGAGGCGGTGCGCGAGGCCGCACGAATGGCCAATGCCGATGAGTTCATTGAGCGGTTGTCGGATGGGTACGAGACCCAGATCCAGGAAGGTGGGGCTAACTTCTCTGTAGGTCAGCGGCAGCTCTTGTGTATCGCACGGGCGGTTCTGGCTGATCCCCGTATCTTGATCCTCGACGAGGCCACGTCGAGTGTGGACACGATGACCGAGGTGCTGATCCAAGATGCACTCGATCGGCTGCTGGCCGGACGCACGGCTGTGGTGATCGCGCATCGCTTGAGCACCATCCGCAATGCCGACCAGATCTGCGTCATTGACGATGGGCGGATTGTGGAGCAGGGCACGCACGAAGAGCTCCTGGCGCGTGGCGGCGTGTACCGCGAGCTGTATGAGCGACAGTTCGTGAGTGCATCTGCGGTGTAATCCTATGACATTGGCGGACAATACCGACATAGTGGTTGGGTCGGATCTCTCGGAAAAGGTAAAAGATGAAGACGCTTAGGTTTTTGTTTGGCTACACCAGGAATCACAGGTTTCCGTTGATTGTTACCGTGCTGGCGATGTCCTCGCTTACTGCGGTGAGCCTTGTGGAGCCCAAGATCATCAGCGAGATGATCTCGATCGTGAAAGCACCGTTCTCGACCTCGGTGGGTGCGACCTCGTTTGCTTATGTCCCTTCCAGCAACTTCATCGGTCGGCTGGCGTTGATCGGAACGACGGATCCCTCACGGCTCACGATGCTAGACGTTATCGGACGGCTGGCGTTTCTGGCGCTGGTCTTCTACATCCTACGCGCTGTGCTCACCTTCCTGCGCAGCTATGCGGCGCATGTGGCCGGCTGGGGCGCTGTCGCTGATGCCCGGCGCGACATATATCGTCACTTGCAGCGGCTCTCGCTGCGCTTCTATGAGGATCAGAAGACAGGCGACCTGATGTCGCGGATGGTCAACGACTCGGATATGTTTGAGACGCTGATCGCGCACGCGATCCCCGATACGATCGTGAATGTGCTGCTGTTCTTCGGAGTCGCGGCGATCCTCATGGGATATAGCACCCGTTTGATGCTCCTGACTTTGGTGCCGATCCCTATGATCGTGTTCGCGGCGCGCGGCTTCACGAAGTACGTGCGGCCGGCTTTCCGGGCTCGACAGAAGGAGTTGGGCGATCTCAATGCCACGCTGAATGACAATCTGTCCGGCATCCGCGAGATAAAGGCCTTTACGCGAGAGGATATCGAGGCGGAGCGTATTGGCGCCCACATCAGCCGTTACCGAGACTCACTGCTGCGGGCGCTGCGCTTGATGGCAACCTTCCATCCCTTCGTGGAGTTCTCTTCGTCCCTTGGGACAATCGTGCTGATCTACTTCGGTGGACAGTTGGTGTTGCAGGAGACGCTGCCCCTTGAGGACCTGGTGGCGTTCTTCCTGTACCTGAACATCTTCTATCAGCCTGTACGCATGCTCAGCGGGGCCTGGGAGAACATCCAGCATGCGATGGCGGGCGCCGAGCGAGTCGCAGAGCTTCTCCATGAGGAGCCGGATGTCGTGGAGCGCCACGATGCGGTTACATTGCCAGAGAGGGCCGATGGTGCGATCAGCTTCAACGGTGTCAGTTTCCGTTATGTCGAGCATCAGCCAGTGCTGGAAGATATCACGTTACATATCCCGGCAGGCCACGTTGTTGCGCTGGTGGGTCCGACAGGAGTCGGTAAGAGCACGCTTGCGAGCCTGATTCCGCGATTCTATGATGTCATCGACGGGTCGATCACGCTCGATGGACACGACATTCGCGATCTCACACTGCGTAGCCTGCGCCAGCAGGTCAGCATTGTGCTGCAGGATGTCTTCCTGTTTCATGGCACGGCTCGCGACAACATCCTCTTTGGGCGCCCGGATGCAACTGAAGAGGAGATGATTCAGGCGGCGAAGATCGCAAATGCTCACGAGTTCCTGGATACACTACCGGAGGGGTATGATACGGTCATCGGTGAGCGTGGTGTGAAGCTCTCGGGCGGTCAGAAGCAGCGACTGGCCATTGCGCGAGCTGTGCTAAAGGATGCCCCGGTGCTGATCCTTGATGAGGCCACGTCTTCGGTGGATACCCAGACGGAGATGCTGATTCAGGAGGCTCTGGAGCGGCTCATGGTCGGACGTACCACGATTATCATCGCCCATCGCCTGTCCACGATCCGCAGCGCCGATGCCATCGTGGTTCTGGAGGGCAGTCGCATCACGCAGACTGGGACGCATGAAGAGCTCATCGTTCAGGATGGGCTGTATCGGCAGCTAAACGAGGTCCAGAACGAGATCGAGCCGCGCTATGTGATGCTGCGGGAGCGACGTCGCAGTGCTGCCCAGGTGGTTGTGTAGCGCAGCATCACGGGGCTTCAGCGCCCATGCCTCAGCACCCATGCCCCCAGGGGCTGGCTTCCCTTCGTTTCGGCTGTTGCTCCAGGGAAGGTCGGCCCATGGGGGCGCATCTATGCCACGGGGCTGTGCGCAGATCGGTAGCTGTTAGTGACGGCGTTTCGTGGTATCATCCACCGGTGGTGATAAACCCATGCCCTGAAGGGTACAGGCAAATGCAGGAGGAATCTAGCTGATGATCCGACGGAGAGTAGGTACCTACCTATCACTTATCGTTGCTCTGGGCGTGCTGGTGACGCTTGGGGCCTGTAGTTCGGGCTCTTCGAGTGGCAGCGGCGCCACCCAACCGACGCCCACGCCCATTCCCACCTCGATTGTGCCCACGAATCCCACGTACGAGGTGCAGCGGGGCGATGTTATCCGGTTGCTCGCATTCTCGGGCCGGGTCGCGCCTGTCATGGAGGAGGAACTCTACTTCAAGACCGGCGGTTACGTGGAAGCTGTTTATGTCAGCCGCAACTCCCAGGTTAAGGCGGGTGATCTTCTGGCGGAGCTGGAGGTGACCGACCTCAAGAACCAGATCACGGGGGCAGAGGCCGAATTGCAGGCGGTCCAGATGGACTATGATCGGCGCGTCACCGAGGCCGGCAACAATGTGCGCGCTGCTGAACTGCGCCTGGCCAAACTCCAAACGGAGTCGAGCGCCACGCAGATGCTCAATGCGCGCATTAACCTGGAGCGGGCGAGGACGCGGCTCGCTGATGCTCAGGACGAGTACAACAAGTCACTGGATCGCTCTTGGGAGCGCGCCGAGGTGCGCGAGGCATATGCCAATGCTGTGACCGATGCGCAATGGGCGGTCGAGGTCGCTGAAGCGCAGTATCAGGACGTGCAGCGGGCGGCGCAGCGCGTGGTCTACGACATCGAGTTGGCGCAGATGGATCTCGACCTGTCGCGGATGCGGTTTACCGAGATACAGACCGGGCTCGACGTGACCCGCACGGTCCTGGGCGTTGCCCGGCTGCGCGATCAGCTCAACGATGCTCGCATCGTGGCGCCGTTTGACGGTGTGATTCTCGAGTCAAACGTCCTGGAGGGACGCCAAGTGCAGGGGTACGCTCCTCTGATGCTCATTGCCGACCCGGATGTGCTTGAGATCAGTGCCGATCTTCAGGACACCGAGATGAGCGAGTTGACCGAAGGCATGATGGTCGTTGCGGAGTTCGTCAACCGTCCCGGGCAGACGTACCCAGGATTCATCCGGCGCCTGCCCTACCCCTATGGAAGCAGTGGGCGGACGGAGGGTCTCGAGACCGACGATGAAGATAAATCGGTGCGAATTACGCTTGAGGGTGTTGATCTCACCGATAGTGCCTACGCGATCAGCGACCGTCTGCGCGTGGAGGTGGAGTTGGAGCGTTCTGTGGACACACTGTGGCTTCCCCCGCAGGCCGTTCGTACCTTCGAGGGGCGCTCCTTCGTGGTGATTCAAGAGGGTGGCGTTCAACGCCGCCTGGATGTCCGTGTCGGCATCCGTTCGACCGAACGCTTGGAGATTCTTGACGGCTTAGCTGAGGGGCAGCTCGTTATCGCGCCGTAGGGCCGTCAGAACGGCTTGGGCCGTAGAACTCCGTCATGCCATTTCTGAACCGCCTCCGTGCAGTTGCCGTAGTCGTCGTCAAGCGCGTGACCTCTCAGCCCTGGCTGGTGGTGGCAACCACCGCCGGGCTGGTGGTCGCTATCGGGCTGATGATGAGTATCCCCATCTATGCAGACGCCGTCTACCGGCGTGTATTCCTGCGCACGATGGCGCCGGAGGGTGTTGTCGCTGACGAGGCTGGGGCGGAACACGGCATTCCGCCCTTCACGTATCTCTTCCGCTATGATGGCAGCATCTACGGCGCCAAGGAGCTGAGCGAGATCGAGCCGGTCAGCACATATCTGACTGAAGAGGGCTCGCAGTCGTTTGGACTGCCGCTGCAATATGTCGTTCGCTATGCGGCGACGGACCCCTTTGGGCTCTACGCTGATGAGACCACCACGTTTGACAATACGGTTTCGCCGCTGGTGTGGGCGAGCTTCGCGTTCGCGAGTGACATCGAAAACCACATCACGATTCTCGAGGGTCGATTCCCCACCACGACCCAAGCCGAGTCTGGAGAGCCTGTCGAGGTGATGATTCACGAGGATCTGGCTGTGAGCATCGGCGCGCAGGTTGGTGAGACCTTTGTCACCTACATCCGGTCGCGAAACGATGACGAGCTCACCAAGAGCACCCAGATCCCGGTTCGGTTCGCCGCTATCTGGCGTGCTCGCGATCCAGGTGAGTCCTATTGGTTTCTGAGCCCGCGTGCATTTTCTGAGCGGATGATCGTACCGGAAGGATCTTTTTCCGGCGTCATTGGTAGCCAGCTCACTGATGAGGTGTACTCGGCTACGTGGTATATCGTGATGGATGGACAGGACATCAGTCACAATGATGCGGTTGCATTGTTGCGCCGCACGCGGGCGGTGCAGCAGCGAGCTGCCGGGCTGTTGCCGAACACGGTGTTGGGTAAGTCACCGGTGGACGCCCTGATTGCGTACCGGAGATCAGCGAATCTGTTGACGATCCTGTTATATGCCTTCAGTGTGCCCATACTGGGGCTGTTGTTGGCGTTCATCCTGCTGACAGCCGGACTGTCCGCTCAGAACCGACGGAATGAGGTCGCTGTACTTCGGAGTCGGGGAGCTATGGCGGCCCAGATGCTCGGCATTGCGGCCTTGGAGGGGCTGCTGCTGGGCGCTGTTGCATTGGTCCTTGGCGCTCCGGTCGCGCTGGCGACCGCGAGGCTAATCGGGCGGGCGCGCAGTTTTCTTGATTTCGCCAACAGCGCAGATACGCTCCGTGTGACATTCACCCTGGCCACGCTGCGCTCTGGTATTATCGCTGTGGTTATCGGCATCGTGGCGCAAGTCGTCCCGATGTTTGGCGCCGCGAGCCATACGGTCGTTTCCTACAAGCTCGACCAGGCGCGTATGTTGCGCAAGCCCTGGTGGCAGCGGATGTGGCTCGACGTGCTGCTGCTCATCCCTGCGGCGTATGGAGCCTATCTGCTTCGCAGTCAGGGGAGCCTAGTTGAGCTAGAAGGTACCCTGGGCAGTGCCCCTTTCCAGGATCCGTTGCTCTTTCTGGTCCCGGCGCTTGGGATTTTCGCCCTAACGCTCTTCTTCCTTCGCCTGATGCCGCTGCTTATGGGGGCTGTCAGTTGGCTCGCTGCGCATACGAGGCTCGTCGGCCTGTTGATGGCCTCCCGCCACCTGTCGCGTACACCGGGATCCTATGCTACGCCGCTTATCCTGCTAGTCCTGACGTTAAGCCTTTCTGCCTTCACGGCGTCGCTTGCTTACACCCTGGACCAGAATCTCTACGACAGCACTTACTATCAGGTCGGTGCAGATATGCAGTTCCTTGAGCGCGGCGCCAGCAGCCAGGGGGGGCTGAGCGCAGCCTTCACACCCTCAAGTCTGGCCACCGCTGCCGCCCTACCCGATGAGGCTTCGGATGAGGCGTCTGAACCGCGATGGTACTTCCTGCCTGTGACGGACTATCTCAATACGCCTGGTGTAGAGGCAGTGATGCGCGTCGCAGCCTACCCTGCGACGGCCAACGTGACACAAGGCCAGACCAGTGGCAGGTTCATGGGCGTCGAGCGAGCGAGCTTTCCGCAGATCGCCTACTGGCGCGCAGACTTTGCCGACGAAAGTCTCGGCGCTATGATGAATGCACTGGCGCTGCACAGAAACGGTGTGCTGGTGCCGACGAGTTTCCTGGATGACAACTTCCTGCGCGAGGGTGACACCATCCAGGTCGAGGTTGTGACCTATGGCGTGCGAACCGTGATCGATCTTGCGGTGGTAGGATCGTTCGAATACTTCCCCACCTGGTATCCATCGGCAGGGCCGCTCTTTGTCGGCGACCTCGACTATCTCTTTGAGCGAGCGGGCCAGCAGTACCCGTATGGCGTTTGGATGGCCCTGGCCCCTGACGCCGCTGTTGAGGCGATCGTGGGCGAGGACCTCAGCCTCTTCTCGTACGACTGGCGCGCATCGTCGGTCACGATTGCGGCTGAACAGGAACTGCCCGAGCGACAGGGGCTCTTTGGCTTGCTGTCGGTGGGGTTTGCCGCGGCTGCAGTGCTGACGGTGATGGGGTTCCTGCTCTATGCGCTTTTTTCCTTTCGACGTCGGTTCATCGAATTCGGCGTGCTCCGTGCGGTAGGGTTGTCGTCGGGTCAGATGTCAGCTTTCCTGGCGTGGGAGTTGGCGCTGTTGATCCTGATGGGAGGTGGCCTGGGGACGCTGCTCGGTGGTCTGGTGAGCAAGTTCTTCATCCCGTTCCTGCAGGTGGGCGCCGATGAGGTATCGCGCATTCCGCCCTATGTCGTGGATGTGGCCTGGTCGGCGATCTTCCGAATCTATGTCCTGTTTGCCGGGCTCTTTGTGATCGCACTCGTCGCTTTGATCGTGATGCTGCGGCGGATGAGGATCTTCGAGGCTGTGAAACTTGGTGAGAGTGCCTAGTATCGAGCCTCTGTTCACTCCCATATCGCTGGTGGGGTTGTCTCCTAAGGAAACGTACTATGGCTGAAAAAGTGGATGTGACGACTGAGACTGGTACGGCTGCGACGCCGTTCATCATCTGCGACAACTTGGTTAAGATCTATAAGATCGCGGACCTCGAGGTTGTGGCGTTGCAGGGGCTCGACCTGTTAGTGCAGTCGGGCGAGCTATTGGGGATTGTTGGCGCCAGCGGCAGTGGGAAGAGCACGCTGATGAACGTCCTGGGAGGGCTAGATCGTCCTTCAGCGGGTCGGGCCTGGGTCGCTGGCAAAGACCTGCTAAAGCTGTCGGACCGCGACCTCAACCAGTACCGGCGTGCCGAGGTGGGGTTTGTCTGGCAGCATGGGGCGCGGAACCTGGTTGCCTACCTGGATGCTTTTGCGAATGTGAAACTGCCGATGACCCTTGCAGGGAAAGCGGGCCGGCGCGTCAATGAGCGCGCCAAGGATCTGCTGGGAACGGTCGGCCTGGGAGACCGCATGCACCACAAGCTGTCGGAGTTGTCCGGTGGTGAACAGCAACGCGTGGCGATCGCCGTCGCGTTGGCCAACGAGCCCAAGATCCTGCTGGCGGATGAGCCCACGGGTGAGTTGGACTCTGCGACCGCGCTGCGAATCTACGAACTGCTGAATGACCTGAACCGCCAGTTTGGGCTGACGACACTGATCGTGAGCCATGATCCCGGGATTGCACGTCACGTTCATCGAGTAGTCGCGATCCGCGATGGGCGGTTGGCTACCGAGACCGTGCGCTCACGGGCTAACGGAACCCCTTCAGTGCGGCCGGGTGGGGGCGCGACCGCGAGTGGTCACGAAGCGTCCGATGACATCTTCGAGGAACTGACCGTGCTGGACTCCGCCGGGCGGTTGCAGATTCCCAAGGAGTACCTTCTGCAGTTCGGCATCAAGGGCCGTGCACGTCTGGAGATCACTGAGGAGGGCATCCTCGTATTGCCGGCAGATCGCGTGTCGCTCGATCACGTTCGCGATACCAGTGCTTTGGCCACCGGCCTTGCGGAAGCCAGGAAGGCTCGTGGGATTGGTGGCCTTCTGAACCGCTTGACACGCGGTGAGTTCAGCCGAAAGGGTAGGGAGTAGGCCATGGCAGATATGCTGGAGTCTGTGGACTTTGACTACGCCATTCATACTGAGAACCTGTGGCGAGTCTACAAGATCGGCAACAACATCGAAGTCCCCGCTCTGCGTGGACTCAATCTGGACATCGAACCCGGACATTTCATCGCGCTGAAGGGGCGTTCGGGGAGCGGCAAGACGACGTTGCTGAACTGTTTGAGTGGTCTGGATCAGCCCACGAGCGGTACAGCAAAGGTGCTGGGGCGCGATCTTGCTCAGATGAACGACCGTGAGCTCACCCAGTGGCGGCGCGAGCAGTTGGGGTTCGTCTTCCAGTCGTTCGGTCTGCTTCCGACGCTATCTGCATATGAGAATGTGGAGCTGATGCTGCGAATCAAGGGGGCTGGGGCTCGAGAGCGGCATCAGCGTGCAGAATACTGCCTGGACATCGTCGGATTGCGGAACCGGAGCAACCACCGTCCGTACGAGTTGTCGGGTGGGCAACAACAGCGTGTGGCTATTGCACGTGCGCTGGCTAACCATCCCCTGCTGATCCTTGCGGACGAGCCGACGGGTGAGTTGGACAGTGAGACCGCGCGTGAAATCCTGGGGTTATTCCAGCGTATTGTGGCTGAGGAGCACATCACGATTATGATGGCTTCTCACGACCCATTAGTGGACGACTACGTCGATATGATTCTGCAACTGAGGGACGGCCAAGTGGTGTCCTGACGCCAGCCCGGGCAGCGGTCACGGAGGCGTAACGGCGCGCCAAGGCACTGGCTGTATGAAGCAGACGGGGGAGGCTACTAGCCTCCCCCGTTTCTCATGGCTAACATATGCTTGAAGAGCGCTTCATAGTCGGCGGCTGTGCGCTCTGTCGAGAAGCGTGCAGCAATCTCCGCACGCGGACGAACGTAGGCGGCATGGTTGTCCAGAACCCTCAGGATGGCGCTGGCCAACTCATCGGAGTTGCCGACAGGCGCTATCTCGCCCATGCCGGTCTGGAGCACCGGCTGTCGTACCCCAGGGAGGTCACTCGCCACACTTGGGACGCCGGACAACATCGCCTCCACTTGGACCAAGCCGAAGGACTCGGTCGCATTGAGACTGGGCACTGTGAAGACGTCAAGATTGGGATAGAAGGCTGCCATCTGAACCTCGTCTAGGACACCCAGGAAACGCCACTGTCGTTGGTCCTCGTAGAACCTGATCCTGGGGAATAGACGGTTGGCGTAGGACTCTTCGGCGAGCACATCCCTGAACTGGCCTGCATACAGGATCATCGCAGCCGGGTAGCGCTCCAGGATCTTCGGGAAAGCCTCAAGTAGGACTTCGACACCCTTTTCGGCGGCAAAGCGGGCTGCCATACCGATCACCGGATGCTTCCCCTCAGGGTTGCTCATACGAGAGAACGCCGCGATCCCGGACTTCGTCATCTCGGGCAATTCCACCGGCGGCGGAATGACGCGCAACTTGGGCGCCATCTTCTGCAGGAAGCGCGAGTGATCCGCATAGTCCTGCGTGTAGGCGACTACGCCGTCGCTGTAGCGTCCGGCAAGGTCGTTCATGCTGTTCACGGCCAGACTGACAACCCGGTTGAAGATACCAGGCGGCAGTGTCAGGTCACAGTGGTAGGTCAACAGCGTGGGCTTGTGCAGCAGGCGTCCCCGCAGGGCGACGCCTGCTGCGTCAAACTGAGGTAAGTGCAGGCTTATGACATCGGCCTCGCGCACATACTTCCAGGCAAGGTATCCGAACGTGGGCATTATGACGCCCTTACTGATCCGGAAGAGCACCGGTGCGCGTACGACTCGGACGCCGTTGAGCTCCTCAATCTTCGGATGGTCGTGGCTATAGCGCGAGGTAAGCACGGTAACTCGATGCCCCCGCGCTACGAGACCCCGTGCGAGCCGCTCGGCGTAGATCGTCAGGCCACTGGTGTGGGGCCGGTAATACGTCAGGACGATGAGGACGTGCAGCGGGCGGTCTGAGGCTCCCTCAGATTCCAAGTCGACCTCCAGCAGCAGCTAACATCTGGGCACCTGGTGACCGTCGGAACGGGGGTGCGCAGACGCACCTTGGCCGCCAGTGGTGGCATGTGCCGCTGAGCTCGTCGTGGCCTCGTGGCCCAGATAGGCCGCCAAGAGCGCCTCATTGGCACACACCCAGTCATAGAGCTTGCGAATACCGGCCTTCACATCCGTCTTTGGGCGCCAGCCGAGCTCTCGCTCAGCCTTGCGGATGTCGGCGACGAAGATACGCTGATCGCCGGGGCGCCACGTGTCGCGAGCGACAGGTACCGACGATCCCCGCAGTTCCTCCAGTAGGAGTGAGAACTCATACCAGACCGAGAGCTGGTTCTCGGGGCCGCCGCCAATGTTGTAAATCTCCCCAGGACTTGACGGCGCTCGTTCTATAGCAGCATCATAGGCATCAAGGAGATCATCCACATACAGGACATCGCGTACCTGTTTGCCATCACCGTAGATGGTGATGGGATTCCCCAGTTGGGCCGCGATGATGAACCAAGCTATCCATCCCTGATCCTCAACGCCGAACTGCCGTGGGCCATAGATGCAGCTCTGGCGGAACACGATCGTGGGTAGGTCGTAGATCCTCGCATAATCTCGGACGTACTGGTCGCCGGCCCCTTTGGAGCATCCGTAGGGTGAATGGAAGTCCAGGGGATGGTGTTCCGAGATGCCGTATGGGTAGTCGCGATAGGCGTAACGCGTGGCGCCTTCCTCAACCACCAAGTCCTCCATTCCGCCGTAGACCTTATTGGTGGAGGCGTATAGGACAACCGGTCGGAGTGGAGAGAGGCGCGCCGCCTCAAGCACGTTGAACGTGCCTAGGATGTTGATCTCGAGATCCTCACGGGGGCGGACCACGGAGGTAGTCACGGTGACCTGGGCAGCCAGGTGAACGAGCACCTGAGCGTCGGCTGCCGTCGCTATGACCAGCTCCGCATCCCGCACGTCGCCGCGCACAAAGCGGAAGCGCCCCGTCGGATCGTGCGCGTCAGAACGCGGACTGCCAAATTCAGCACTCAGCCAGGCCAAGTTAGCTTCGGCACCACGCCGGCTGAGATCGTCGTAGACGGTTACCTGTTCCCCACGTCTCAGAAGCCGGTGCACATAGTTCGAGCCGATGAAACCAGCCCCACCGGTGACAAAGTAGTGCATAATGAGGTCCTCCGGAGGCCTAGCCGGTGGAGTTCACCGGAGCTTCGATTTCCTGACCACGCTTGACCAGGGTCTGCAGTGACATTCCTGAGATGGCCAGGGCAAGCGCGCCTAGCACGATCCCAGTGAGGTAGGGAAGCGCGTGTACCAGAACCGCGTATGTGAATCCGAGATCGCGCGGGATGGCAAACCCCCAGTAGAATGCCTCTCGGACGGCAAAGTGGAACGACCCGATACCTCCAGTGGCTGGGAACACCATGCCGAAGGCGCTCGCCCACATTGCCACGACGCTCTTGAGAACGGAAGGCTCGGGGATGAAGGCGCGGCATGCCCACAGCATCGCGAAGAAGTAGGCGGCTGTTGTCGTCCACAACGCCAGCGACCAGAAGCCGAGCGCCAACCCATCCCTGGGGGATCGCAGCGCGCCCATACCCTTGATGATGCTCTGTAGCGGCTTGAGCCATCGATCGATGTTGGTAATGTGAAGCAACCGGAGTGCGCGCCGGGCAAGCCTCAACGTCGTATCTGGAAAGACGGCGATGAGGATAAAGGCCAGCAGGATGCAGAACGATGCGACGCCGCTGAGCGCAAGCACAAGGTTGATCGACAGCGAACCGCCAATCCGCCCGGACGCCAGATAGCCGCGCAGCTCAGGGACCAGCGGCAGGCTCGCCAGCAAGACAAGGACGATCAGCAGCATATCAAGCACGCGCTCGACTACCACAGTCGAGAGTGCAACGATCGCCGAAATGGGTTCGGTGTCGGGGCGGCTCCGTGCACGCAGGCTGGCAGCAACGGCGCGAGCCGGATCGCCCGCTCGCAGAGGCAAGACACCGCTGATGAGATAGCCGATGCTGATGAGACCCAGGGTGTCGACCAGCGGGAGTACTCGGCCCAGCAGAACCCGCCAGCGCGCGGCCCGCATGACCAGGGTTCCAAGGATCAGCACGAGCGTAACGCCTGCCCAGACCCAATCTACCCGGGCAAGCGCGTGGCCGACATCGTTGAGGTCAATACCACGTAGGGCGATGGCGAGGGCCAGCGCACTCAAGAGGAGCGTGGTGATGATTCGGAGGACTCTCTTGCTCACAGGACCATTATACCATAGCCGCCGGAACAGGATTGGGCCCTTCGTCACGCGGGTGGCGTTGTCTGCGACCTGAATGCGGCTACACTAGGCGTTGCCAACCTATGTTACCTTGGCGATCGGGGGTCTGCAATGATGTTGGCTGTCGATATCGGGAATACGAACATCCTGTTTGGTGTGCACGATGGCAGCGGATGGCGGTACCACTGGCGCGTTCGAACGGTGCGGGACAAGATGGCCGACGAGTATGGCGTGCTCGTGCGCGCGTTGTTGCGGGAGTCTCAGCTCACCCTGGCGGACTTCGATCGGATCGTCGTTGCCAGTGTAGTGCCTCCGCTTACCGGCCGGATGGAGGAGATGCTGGGCGACGAGACACCAGTGGCGCCACTAGTGATCAGCCACACCGTTGATACGGGCCTGCGCTATGCGATTGACAATCCCTCCGAGCTTGGTGCGGATCTGATTGCGGATGCCGTCGCAGCCTATGCACGTCTCGGGGAAGCGTGCATCGTCGTCGATTTCGGCACGGCCACGACATTCACCGCCATCTCCGGCGATGGCGTCGTTCTCGGCGTCGCGATCGCGCCAGGGATGAACCTGGCCGCCTCCGCACTCTCCGGAGGCACGGCGCAGCTGCCTCAGGTCCGACTGATCGCGCCGCAGCGCGCGATTGGCACCAATACGGTGGATTCGATCCGCTCGGGCGTGGTTCTGGGCTATGTTGGCCTGGTTGAGGGTATGATCACTCGTATCCAGGCGGAGATGGCGTCATCACAGAGGATGGCGAGCGACGACATCAAGGTGCTGGCGACCGGTGGACTAGTCGACATCATTGCCCCACTGACCGAGCGGTTCTATGCCGTGGATCCGTGGCTGACGCTGGACGGTATAAGGATTATCGGAGAGCGCTGCCTCCCATAGTTCGGCCAACGCAGAGCGTACCGCGCAGATCGTGCCCGACCGGATGTCCGTGCTTGTGGCAGGCGATGCTGGCGGGTATAATGGAGGGCACTCCCGCAGTCGGAGGGATGTCGCCACGCCTGGAGGGTCCTATGATCGAGGTCACCGTGGAGACGATACAGGTCAGCCTTGTGTCGTCCCACCGCATCGTGGTTCTCAAAGAGATCGGGGCTGAGCGCTGCTTGCCGATCTGGATTGGTCCGTGCGAGGCTGAGGCGATTTCTGTAGGGGTGAAGGGAATCGATGTGCAGCGTCCGCTGACCCACGACCTGATCGCCAACTTGCTCGATGCCCTTGATGGCGAGCTAAGCTACGTCCAAGTGAGTGAGCTTGCCGACAACACGTATTTCGCCACGCTGGTCATCTCGGCTGCAGAGGCCGAGATAGAGGTCGATTCGCGTCCTAGCGACGCGATTGCTGTTGCCGTGCGGCTTGGGGTGCCGATCTACGTGGCTGAGTCTGTCATGAACGATGCCGGGATCGTGCCTGAGAAAGACCTGTTGGCGAACGAGGGTGAGGATGGGGAGAACTTGGGTGTCTTTCGTAGCTTCCTGAGCTCGCTGAACCTGGATGAGCCTCAGGATAAGAGCTAGGTGACGGAGCTTCTATCGGGGGCAACCTACGGCCATGAGCTTACCGGACAAGACTGTACCCAACAACATTGAGGCTGAAGAAGCCGTCCTCGGCGCGCTGCTGATCGACCCGGAAGCGTTGTACCGCGTGTTGCCCTTCCTGCAGATTGATGATTTCTACCTGCAAAAGCACCGTTGGATCTACGAGGCTGTGATCCGTGTCCACGAGCGAAGGGATCCCGTCGATTTTCTAACGCTCACCAGCGAACTGGCGCAACAGGATCGCCTGGAGACCGTCGGCGGCGACGCGTATATCTCGCAGTTGATCAGTGCGGTGCCGTCTGCCATAAGTGTGGAGGCATACGGGCGGCTGGTCGAGCAGACGGCGGTTCGGCGCAGGCTCCTGGATGTCGCCAGTGATATCGCGCGCTTCGCCTATGATGAATCCATTGCGGTGGATCAAGTCGTAGACCATTCGGAGAAAGCTCTGTTCGGCGTCTCGCAGAAGCGGCTAACCCAGGGTCTGACGCCTATCCAGGAGATCGTACCTGACTACTACGATCACATCGAGACGCTATATGCTCACCGTGGTGAGCTTATGGGAGTGCCGTCAGGCTTCCGCGGCCTCGATAATATCCTGGGAGGGTTTCAGAAATCCGATCTGCTTATCGTGGCCGCCCGCCCTGGTGTGGGCAAGACATCGTTGATGCTCACCTTCGCCTTGCGGGCTGCGGAGCAGCGGAAGGTCGTGGCGCTGTTCAGCCTCGAAATGTCCGCCGAACAGCTTGTCCAGCGCTTTGTCTCTCAGGTAAGTGGTATTGATGCGCAGAGACTGCGTCTGGGTCAGCTCCAAGAAGACGAATGGCCGGCCTTCGCGGAGGCGATTGGGCATCTGTCAGAGTTGCCGATCTACATCGATGATACACCGGCCATCACAGCTTTGCAGTTGCGCACGAAGTGCCGTCGGCTGGCGTCCGAGCGTGGGCTTGACATGATCTTCTTGGACTACCTGCAACTCATGGACTCGGATTTCCGATCGGAGAACCGTGTCCAGGAAGTGTCATTCATCTCACGTTCGCTGAAAGGTCTGGCGCGTGAAGTCGAGGTGCCGCTCATGGCGGCCTCTCAGCTCTCGCGCGCTGTCGAACAGCGACAAGACAAGCATCCTCAGCTATCGGATCTCCGCGAATCGGGCTCTCTCGAACAGGATGCCGATGTGGTGATGTTCATCTATCGCGATGAGCTGTACAACGAACATACCGAGAACCCCAATGTAGCTGATGTGATCATCGCCAAGCATCGCAGTGGCCCAACCGGCGGGGTCCAACTCTATTTCAACAAGCGCCTGACGCAGTTTGCCGATGTGGCGATGCAAGTGAAGCCCGATGACTATCGGGCTATGTCAGGCACGACTCCTTCCTCGTTGGGGATTTGATGAGCGCGGACTACCGTTTTCCGGGTTTCCCTGAGGGATCAGCGTCCATGGTCGCGCTGCCAGAACCGGTGTTCAGTGAGATACTGCCGCACCTGGATGACTTGGACGAACTCAAGGTGGCGCTGCATGTGCTGTGGCGGCTTGCCACGGTGCGGTCAAACGGGGCGCCCTGGGTCACGGACCTTGAGCTCTGTGCTGATGGTGTGCTTCGTGATGCATTTGCCCGTACGGGTCCCGGCGAGGAGGCTGAAGGGCTCGTCAGGATACGTGCTGCCCTGGATATGGCGGTTGCTCACGGTATCCTTCTGATGGTGCGCTGGCAAGGCCCAGGGGGCGCGGCTGGTGGAGAGGCACGGTATCTCGCCAACAGCCCGCAGGGGCGGGCCACGGTGGCAGCTCTGAGACGCGGTGTTGTCCTTGAGCGCACAGTTGTCGAGGATCGACCGAACATCTTCACGCTATATGAGCAGAACGTCGGCGCCCTGACGGCACTGCTGGGTGAGGAGTTGGCTGAGGCAGAGGAGACCTATCCAGCTGCGTGGATCGAGGAAGCCTTTCGCGAGGCCGTGAGGCTTAACAAGCGTAGCTGGAAGTATATCCTTGCCATCCTGGAGCGTTGGCAGGCTGAAGGGCGTGGCGCTGACGGACCGGGCGCTCGGAAGCGGGGCGAGGGAGAGCATGGAACCGATCGGGGATCTGGCCGGGAAGCTAGCAAGCGGGATCGAGAAGAGGAAACGCGACGATACATTGAAGATGCCTACGACAGGCTCGTCCGACACTGATGCCCTAGAGGGTACAGGCGAGCGTCGCGTTGGTGAGGTCCCGGTGAATACCGCGATAGATGGTGTGGGTGATCCTCAGTGCCCGCTGTGCCGGGGTCTGGGCTATATCAGCCTGGACGTACCCTTGGGTCACCCTCATTTTGGCAAGCTTTTCCCCTGCTCGTGTCGAATGGCAGAACTCCAGATGCGGCGCGACGAGACATTGCGGTCGCTGGGGAATCTAGAGGCGCTGAAGCGCTTCACTTTCGACACGTTTTGCCCTGATGGGCAAGGATTGTCATCCGAACGACAGCGCAACCTGCAGGCTGCCTATCAAGAGGCTGTCTCGTACGCACGGCGGCTGGAGGGGTGGCTGCTGCTGGTGGGCGGATACGGATGCGGCAAGACGCATCTTGCTGCCGCGATCGCGAATGATGTGCTGCGTCGGGGCATTGTGCCCCTTTTTGTGACTGTGCCTGACCTCCTGGACCACTTGCGCGGAGCATTTGTGCCTGAGGCGGCACAGAGTTACACCGATCGGTTCGAGCAGGTGCGCACAGCTCCTTTGTTGATCCTTGACGACCTGGGAACTGAGAACGCAACGCCGTGGGCGCTTGAGAAGCTCTTTCAACTGCTCAACTACCGGCACATGGCAGCGCTGCCCACGGTGATCACGACCAACCAAGAACTGGAGCGGATCGATCCCCGATTGCGGTCGCGCCTGGCCGATCACGCGGTAGTAGAGATCGTGACCATCTTGGCTCCCGATTTTCGCCTCGGCGGCGTGGATCGTGAGTCCTCGCCGCTCAACACGCTGCCCTATTACTCAGATATGACGTTGGAGAACTTCGATCTCCGTCGTGACGAGCTTACCAAGGAGGAGGTCCAGATACTGTCATATGCCGTGGGCCTGGCGCGGAGCTACGCTGCAGCACCTGAGGGTTGGCTGGTTTTCTCTGGCCCCAATGGTGTCGGCAAGACACATTTGGCTGCAGCCATTGCCAATGAGCAGGATCGTTTGGGGCAGCCTGCGGTATTGGTCGTGGTCCCGGATCTGTTGGACTATTTTAGGGCTGCCTTCAATCCCCAGAGCAGCGTGTCGCTCGATCGGCGCTTTGACGTGGTACGACGGGCGCCGCTGCTGGTTCTTGATGATCTGGGCACTGAAAGCGCAACCCCTTGGGCCAGGGAAAAGCTATTCCAGCTCATAAACCATCGCTATGTTGCCAAGCTTCCCACTGTAGTAACCACGGTGATGGGCCCCCGAGATATGGATCCGAGGATCGCGATTCGCTTCGCGGATAGGTCGCGGAGCACTCAGTACGAGATCAAGGTGCCGCCCTATCTGGGTGGGGCACGTGGCTCCAGAAAACTGACTCCCAGCACGCGCGCCCCAAAGGGCGCGGGGTCGCGGACCAAGCAAGCGGGTGGCAAACCGCTTGCTTGATTAGAACATATGTGCTATAATACCAATAGGGGCTAAAGATACCGCCAACCATAACGGGGCGGTTGTCCGTTCCGGCTCACTGGGAACCGCAAGTCACGGAGGTGGATGATGGCAGGTGGACGCGAGAAGGCATTGGAGCAGGCCGTTGCGCAGATCAAGCGCCGCTTTGGGGATGGGGCGCTGATGCGCTTGGGCGATGCGACGCACTTGGCCGTCGAGACCGTTCCGACGGGATCGCTGGCCCTCGATATTGCACTTGGGGTCGGGGGCGTTCCCCGCGGTCGCATCACTGAGATCTACGGTCCCGAGGGGTCCGGAAAGACCACGGTATGCCAGCACATCGTGGCGCAGGTTCAGCGGGCTGGCGGCGTTGCCGCGTTTATCGACATGGAGCACGCTCTCGACCCACGCTATGCGGCGCAGTGCGGCGTCGATGTGGAGAGCCTTTACATTTCCCAGCCTGACACCGGTGAGCAAGCACTGGAGATTGCCGAGGCTCTGGTGCGGAGCGGCGCAGTGGACGTGATCGTGGTTGACTCCGTGGCGGCGCTCGTACCCCGGGCGGAGATCGAGGGCGAGATGGGTGACTCTCATCCCGGGCTCCAGGCGCGACTGATGAGCCAGGCTCTGCGCAAGCTGTCAGGTGCTATCAAGCAGAGCAACGTGGTGATGATATTCACAAACCAGTTGCGTATGAAGATCGGTGTGTTGTTTGGGTCGCCAGAGACCACCAGCGGTGGTCGTGCACTCAAGTTCTATGCCTCGGTGCGTCTGGATGTTCGGAGAACTAAGTCCATCAAGTTCCAGGGCGAGGTTGTTGGTCACACGACACGCGTGCGGGTGACCAAGAATAAGGTCGCGCCTCCATTCCGCGTTGCCGAGTTTGACATCATGTTCGGCAGCGGGATCAGCCGCGAGGGGGACATTCTCGACGTAGGTCTGAACCTGGGCGTGGTCGATAAGAAAGGGTCCTACTACTACTTCCAGGAAGAGAACTTCGCTCAGGGCCGCGAGAATGCCAAGACATACCTGCAGGAACATAAGGAGTTCGCCGACAAAATCGAGGGACTCATCCGCGAGAAGTTGACCACACTCGATGATATTCCCCTCGAGATGGGCACCTCATCTTCCGAGGAGGAAGATGAGGCCTACGTCGACGACGAGGCCTGACAACAGAGACTAGTGACCTGGGAGTGGGGGCTAGTCGAAGCATCCGGACAAAGCCCCACTTCCCAGTCACCAGTCATAGGTCCTCGGTCACCAACTCGACGCCGAAGCGTTCGAGGATGCGTCTCATCGGCGTGAGGATGGTGATTCGCTCGGAGCCGGCAAAGACAAGGCCAACGACTTGGCGCGCCATATTGAGCACACTTGATCCCGAATCCCCCGGACTGCTCATTGGGCTGGCGAACACCTGGTCCGTGAAACGGGCAGTTCTCCCGGCATAGTCCACATCGGCTGTGACGCTCACCTGCGTGATGAACCCTCGTGTTAGCCCCGTGGTCCGTCCCATCTTTTGAACTTCCTGGCCGAGGGAGGGGTCTGCAAGCCCCAGTGGCGTCCCGAGCTCCAAGATCCCCGGCTTCACGAGGCTGACCTGGTCCGGTAACCCCAGCGCCGCGTCCATCAGGTTCAGTCCTGACGTCTTGAGCACCGGCGCAAGTCGGTGCCCAGAACCGGCAAGGCGGGCGAGAAGGTTCAGGGCCCGTGCTAAGGTCTGAACGATGGTGCACTGAGCCGGAGAGTCGCCGAAATCCAGCGACTCGAATTCGGCTAGCGAAGCGATCTGGTCAGCCGCGGTTCCTCCGTCGGCTGAGCCTGGTTGGTAGATGGGGTCACCAAGCTTTGCGGCATTGCTGTCTGCCAGCACGTGGTTGTTGCTCAGTATGAAGACGTTGTCTCCCCTATGCACGAGCAAGCCAAATGTCCCCGCAGTGATATCTCGATGTCCGATCGACACTCCCGGCTGGGCGGGTCGCATACGCATCCGGGGATCCTCACCCGCCAGCGCACGGATGCGACCGGTCTCGACGACGTCCGTCCTCAGCCCGGCGAAGGCCTTTGGGATCAGATCCTTGGTGGCGAGCTGCGCAGCAGGTATCTTGCGAGAAACCGAGACGATGAGGCTCAACTCATCCGTCTGTTGTCCGCGGGAGATCTTGTGGCCGAGGCCGCAGGCAACTACGTTCTGAAGGCCGAGGAACTGGTCGACCGCCAGTTTGGCTGCGCTTTGAGCATTTGCCACAACACCGTAGTCCATCTCTACCTCGCTGTGCTCCGTTGAGCTCACGAGCGGGCGCTCAGCGGGCCGATCTCTTCCACCCAGATCCTGACATCCTCCAGGGTCTGCGGGATCAAGTCCTCAGGCCTAAGCTCACTCGCCTGCACTTTGTGTGTGACACTGACGATGATGGCGGGACCTCCGCGAGGCTTCCCGTCGCGGATCGGGATCCCGATGCCAACGGCGACCACGTTGGCTTTGGCCAACAGGTCCGACTCATAACGGGCCTTAATCGCCTGAAGCCGGGCGAGGATGTCTGCGCAGGGACTGCTATCCATCCGTGATCACGCACGCCCTTAGTCCCGCCAGAACGCCGACCAAGCCGAGTCCAGTGATGCACACCCAGAACCCCCATCCGGGTCTCACATGGGCGGCGTGTAACTCTCGCAGAGCGGGCATCAGTCGGAAGAGGGTGACGGCTGCCGGAAACACTGCCAGCTCCGCAGCGGCGATGGGAAGCCAATGCCGAGACTTTCCCAACCGTACCCCGGCCCAGCCAACGATCCAGGTGCACAGTACCGCTCCCACACCCCACCAGAAGGGCACGCGCCAGCCCGGCGTCCTCCACGCCGTCAGGATCTCGGGGTAGGGCGGTAATGTCAGCGTAGCCAGGCCCGAACCGATAACCGCAGCGCCGACACGCACGAGCGCAGGTGCCCGATAGGCAAGCGCAGGAAGTAGGACGGCGAGCGCCAGCAAGGGTAGCTGCAGGGCCTGCGGATTCACCACAAGTGCCCCACTTTGTACCTCAGGTAGAAGGCGCAGAAGGTCAAATAGGTCGTAGGCATTCCAGGATAGCGCCGCACTGACCGGTTGGCGCGCGACCCAGGGTCCGAAGTAGCCCACCACGGCCATCATCGACAGGGCTAGAAGGCTTCTATCGATCCAAGCACCAATGGTGAACATACGTAAGGTCGGGCGCCTAACCGCCGAAGCGCTGCTATCGCTCACGGGCTGGCCAGCACGAAGTCATCAAACGCCACGACCACGATGTCACCGCGTTGGACGGCATCGGCAAACAGCGCCACGCCCCCAGCTTCCAGCAGGCTATCGTCCTGGTGGGTCACGAGCTCCTCACCGTTGACCCACAGCGTAAACTCCGGCCCCTTGCACCGTGCCCGCAGTGCATTCGCAGCCTTGCCGGTGCGGATTACCGTGCTGTACTCGGGGCCGACCAGGGGCGTGGCTCTGCCGCTGATCACGCGCAGAATCAGGTAGTAGCCATCCGCGCTTATGGCGAGAAGGTAGTAGTTGTCGTCGTCTTGCTGACGGCACAGGACGCCCATCCAGTTGTCGACTGTCCCCTGGACGTGCCGAACATCGACGTCGATCAGAGCATCGGCGTATTCGTGCCCGATCAATGGGGTGTAGACGGCTGTGCCCATCCCGCGATCTTCCAGATAGAGCTCGCCTGCGAGCGCATAGACGGCACTTGCGTCGGTATCGAAGCGTGCCCAACCGACGTTGGGCGGTGAGAAGGCGTCAGTCAGAAGGGCTTCGTCCGATGGCGAAGTAGAGCCGCTCGGAAGCGGACCCCCCGACGTAGCGCTTG
>JALOOJ010000341.1 GCA_025454475.1 Anaerolineae bacterium | reverse complement strand
CCTCCAGCACCCGGTCGACCCGCGTCAGGTCGAGGTCGATGGGTTTCTCGCAGAAGATCTGCTTTCCCGCGGCTGCAGCGCGTTCGACCAGGTCCGCGTGGGTGTCGGTGCTGGAGCAGACGAGCACGGCATCGATGCCGGGGTGGGTGAGTAGCGGCCCTGGGTCGTCATACACCTCAGGGATGCCCAGCGCACGCGCGGTACGCTCGGCTGCCTCGCGGCGGATGTCGGAGATCGCAACGACCTGCGCTTCGGGGATGCGTGTGACCAGGTGTGCTGCGTGAAGCGCGCCGATCCTGCCTGCGCCGATGATGCCAACCTGAACTCGATTGTCCATATGCTCTCCTCTCACTATGAATCCCGCACCGGTTGCCAGGTTCGCGGAGGATCTCGCCTCGGAAGACTGAGGGGCGAGGTCCGTCGCTCCGAGCGGCGCGGCCTTGGCGGATCAGGCGCTTGGCGGCGCCGTGCTCGCGCGTCTGACGAGCACTGGTGACAGAAGCACGTCCCGGCCTTCCTGCCCCTCCAGAAGGTCCAGCATCACTCCCACTGCTGCGCTACCCATCGCCAGCCTGGGCTGCTGAACCGTCGTTAGCGGTGGACTCAGCCAGCGCGCCAGCTCCAGGTCATCGAATCCGACCAGGCTGACCTGTCTTGGTACTTCGGCACCCAGCCCACGGCATGCGAGCAGAGCACCCACCGCGACGCGGTCGTTGTAGCAGAAGACGGCAGTCACGCCCCCTTCGAGCAAGGCCGGCATCGCGCGCTCGCCAACATCCGTGTCGTCCTGCGTGCCGATCTCGGTCTCAGCGATCACGCGTGCCCACGCCGGATCAAGGGACAGCGCGGCCTCCGCCAACGCGTCCTGATACCCCTCAAGCCGTAGCGCATTTGAGCGCTGACGATTGCCGAGCCCGAGGTAGCCGATCCGTCTGTGGCCCAGAGTGACGAGGTGCCTCACAGCCAGGTGCGCCCCGGCCTTCTCGTCAAAAGCCACGGCGTGGAAGCCCGGGCTATCCTCCGCGTGTTGGTTGACCAACACGATGGGCACACGGATCCGCGCCAGGCGGTCGTGATATCGGCTGGTCAAGCGCGAGGCCGCGACGATGATCCCATCCACCCGGCGGCGGTGGAAGGTCTCGATGATCTCCATCTCGCGCTCGGGTTCGTTGTGCGACGCAGCAACGAACATACTGAGCCCCGCCTTACCGGCGCTTTCGTCCACACCTGCCATAACGTCCGCGAAGAATGGGTCGGTCAGCGACGTGAGCACCAACCCCACGGTCCCGCTGCGCTGCGCTTGGAGGCTCCGCGCTACGGCATTGGGGATGTAGCCCATCTCTGCCGCCATTGCCTTCACCCGCTCCCGCGTCGCGTGGCTGATCAGGGCACTGTCGTGCAGGGCGCGGGAGACCGTCGAGTGCGAGACCCCCGCTGCCTGCGCGATATCCTTTATGGAGGAACGTCCCTCAAGGTGGTGGGGTCTGCCCTGACTCATCCATCAGCCTTTCCACTGGTTGGGGCGCTCAGTTGTTCGAGCATTCCAGCTCCGCGAGGAAGAGATCCGCGTGATCCAGATTGACCATATCGGGTTGCCAGGCGATAACTTGGGCGAAGTTGGACGGTTCTTTCTCATAGATCATCACTTTGATGCCCCGATTGCGACAGGCCTGCACCAAGGCGTCGCTCATAGCCTTGAGCGAGACTTCGACGATCCTGGCGTGAAGCTCCTTGTGGGCTGCCGCGACCCCCCTTGGTGAGCTCACGTTGACCTTGAGCGCGATCGATGGGTCGAGCTCGTGAAACAACCCCATCAGCTCGTCGCTTCCGGACCACAGGAAGACGTCGTTCTGCATCTCGGTCGCGTAGAGCAGGTCGAGCAGTTGCTGCGGGTGAGCGAACTTGACGTCGATGAAGACGCGGGCGCGACCCTTGATCCAGCGCAGGAAGTCCGCGAGCCGCGGCACGCGTTCGCCGGCGAATCCCGGGCTGAACCAACGTCCCGCGTCTAGCGTGGCGATCTCAGCCGCTGTGAGCGCCAAGACGTGGCCCGTGCCGTCCGTTGTGCGGTCCACTTTCGCGTCGTGCATGAGCACCATCTCGCCGTCTCGCGTCGTCCATACGTCGATCTCGACCGTGCCCGCGCCCCAGTCGATGCACTGCTGTGCGGCAGCGTAGGTGTTCTCAGGGGCAACTTTGTTCGCGCCCTTGTGGCAGACGATCCCGATCGGGGGGAAGCGGCGCGGCGACGCAGCGTCCTGGCGTCCTGGGGACTTCGCAGAGAGGCTTGCGAGCAGGGCGCGGAGCTCGGCGGCGGAGTGGACGGTGTGATTGGGAATCTCATCGGCGCTCTCGGGTGTCGTGCGGCGCCGCTCGTTCCAGTGGAAGAAGATCGAGACCAGGCCGAGGCGGTTAGCCCCGGCGACATCCCGCTCAAGATGGTTGCCGACCATAGCGACGCGCCCGTAGTCCTCGGGCGCTATGCCCAGTGCATCGAGCGCCGCTATGAAGATCGCCGGATCGGGCTTGCTCACGCCGATGACCTCGGAGATCGACAGGTAGTCGAACAGATCGAGCAGACCGTGCTGACGTAGGACGTTGGGTGGCGTGTTCGGGCGGCTGTCGGCGACGAGGGCGAGCGGCACTCCCTGGGCATGAAGCTCGCGCAGCAGGTCCGCTACGCCCGGGATCAGCTCGGCCCTCTGCGTGGTGAGGGTGTCATCCTTCTCCTCGGTCTCCTCGATCATGAGGGTATCGCCCAAGTCGAAGAGGACAGCGGGAAGTGGGAGGGTGGATTGGGCCATTCGATCTCTGCACACGTGTGCACAAAGTGTACAACATTGGAGAAGGCGTGTCAAGAGCCCATCCGGGTGCCGGGGACTTTCCGCAGTCCCCGGCACCTGGGGCGAACGTACCCCGCGTGGAGCGACTTCGGCGCAGAAAGTGCCAGGGACGCTCGGAAGGTCCCCGGCACTGAGAGAGCGTGGAACCAGGCACTGAGCTGTATCGTCCAAACTGTAGGAGGGCCTATGCGAACCATCGTGCTGCTGGGTATGCTTGTGCTGATGGCCGGGTGCGCGCGCGCGACGCCCATTCCGCCCGAGGTGGGCGAGGCGCTGTTGATGGATGCTGCGGCGTACGCCGCGGATCAGGGGATCCCGGTCGAAGAAGCCGTACGCCGCCTGTCACTCCAGCCGCTGATAGGTGATCTCCAGGCGCGGCTCTCCGAGGACGAAGCGGGTGTCTTCGGCGGGCTATGGATCCAGCACGAACCCGAGTACCGGGTGGTCGTCCAGGTGACGCGGGGCGAGCGCAGGATCTTCCGTCGTTATGTGGAAGGCTCGGTGCTCGAGGATGTGGTTGCGATGAGGACGGTCGGGGCGACCCTGGCTGAGCTCGAGAATGCCCAGGCCGCGACGATGAAGCTACTCCGTGAGGCGGGTAGCGCTGCCGACACCGGTCTGAACGTGCAGGAGAACTGCGTCGCTGTCTACGTTGCCGATGAGGCGGCGCTGAATGCGAAGCTGGCGACAGCCGGTGCTTCGCTGTCCGACACCGTCTGCGTCGTGCCGGTAGGCCCCTATGCACAAGCGCCTGCGCTGGATGTGCCGGCGGGCGTCGCCTTCCCGCGCCAGGACCCGCCCGAAGGGATGTTTGCTGAGATGATGGCGCTCCTGATCGGCAGGTTGACCGAGGAGGACGGCTGTCTGCGTGTCGGTGCGGATGAGGGCTCGGGGGTTCTGGTGATATGGCCCTATGATCATACGGTGACTCTGGAGGCGGACGGGAAGATCGCGATTCGCGACGGGAGCGGGACGGTGGTGGCACGCATGGGCGATCTGGTGCGGATGGGCGGGGGAGAGTCATCGTCGATCCAGAGCGAGTCCGTCAGGGCAGGCCTCGGTAGCTGTGAGGGTCCCTACTGGTTCGCTGCGCGTGGGATTGAGGGGATGAGCCTTGAGAGCCTGCTGGAGGATCCCGACATCGCGCCTGTCCTGGAGGACCTCGAGGCCGCGGGCGAGGTCCTGGGCGCTCCGGAGGACAGCCGGGCCGCCTTCTTGTACCCCGAGCCCGGGATCATGGTCACGATAGGTGGGAATGCGTGGCTGCATATGCATCGCTTCCCCAGCGAGCAGGTCGCCGAAGTCCGCGCGGCCTCTATTGTCCAGGATGCCAGGAACGCTATCATAGACTGGGTGGCGCCGCCGAGTTTCTATCGCTGCGGGCGTGTGATCGCGCTCTACCTTGGCCGTGATGCCGGCGCCAAGGATGTACTTGTCTCGCGCTGCACGTTGTTCTTCGAACCCTAATGAGGGCGCCAAGCGACCATTCGCTCGCGCCCAGGAGGAGGTTGGATGTTGAGACGGACCTTACACCTCGTGGGCGCGCTACTGTTTTTGGTGGCCTGCGGGGCACCGGATGTTGCCGCGCCCATCGCGGCGCCTGCGGAGGTGCCGGTTCCGCTCGATAGCACGTCGGGGAGGGTAGCCTACATCCTCCGCGCCGATGTGTGGATCAAGCCCCTGCCCGATGGCGAGGCCCTGCGGCTGACCGCTGACGGCCTCAACACCGATCCGCTCTGGTCGTCCTCGGGCCGCTTCCTGGCGTACCGCAAGGACATCGAGCTTATCACCTATGACACGGTCAGCGGGGTCACGCGATCGTGGGCAAGCCCGGTGAAGACCTTTGCCTGGTCGCCAGACGAGGACCGGTTGGCGTATGTCTCGGGCTCAGGCATCCTGCGCCTTGCGGTGGTCGATCTGCGCGATGGCAGCGAGGTGACGCTGATTCGGCCGGAGGTCGGGATTACGGGCCGCGTTGGGGACATCGCCTGGCGACCTGATGGACGGGCGATTGCCTACGAGTGGAGCCAAGGGCGGGACAGTCAGGGACTTTATCTTATCCCCTCAGACGGGGGCACCGCGGTTGAGCTCTATGCGAGCGGTATCCCCGAGAAGGGGGAGGCGCTGCTGGCAGGGTGGTCCGGCGATGGAGGGCATCTGTTGTTCTGGCAGGGGCCGATCGTGTCGGCGTCGCAGTTAGCTGACGGCGTACCGCTCTATGCGTTACCCGTCGGTGGTGGGTCCCCTGAGGTTCTGTCCGACGTGGTCCTGTATCACGACGACTTCGTC
The DNA here is from genome assembly GCA_025454475.1 of Anaerolineae bacterium. Taxonomy (GTDB): domain Bacteria; phylum Chloroflexota; class Anaerolineae; order B4-G1; family SLSP01; genus PWVB01. The sequence continues at coordinate 337 of JALOOJ010000341.1, read as the reverse complement.
GTTCCCGTTCGCGGCGGCAGCGCCTTGGCGCTGGTGGAGGGTGCGGGGCGAGGGATCTGGACGGGAAAACGGCTGGTCGTCACGGAACTCACCAGCGGTGAGACCAAGGTTCTCTCACTGCCGGATCAGGCGGTTGCGGCGCCGTCGTGGTCACCCGATGGCACGCAGGTCGCCTATGTGGCAATGGCGGATGAGGGGGATCTCGTCGGCGGCGACAGCGCAGTCGAGGGGCTGGCAGGCCGGCGGATTTGGGTGAGCCGCATGGATGGCGGGGAGCCTGTTGCGCTGACCGGTGATCCGGCCTACCGAGATGAACGGCCGCTATGGTCCGCGGATG
>JALOOJ010000340.1 GCA_025454475.1 Anaerolineae bacterium | reverse complement strand
CTCGTCACGGCGCACCCGCCGGACATAGGCGAGCATCAGCCCATCCACGGCCTGCGTGATCTGCGCGATGTCCTGCTGCCCCACGATCCAGTCCCAGGCCACCTGCGCGTTGGCAACCTCAGCGTCCATCTCCGCAAGCGCGGCAACCTGGCGCGGTCCCTTGGCAGCCTCGAACCAGCGGCGCAGCATGCCCACGTAGTAGGCGGCGTGGCGATCCCGCACCGCGCGCTCCGCGACCGGTGCCTGTGCGAGCCGTTCGGCAGCGTATTGCCGCAGCAGCTCCTGCATCCCGTAACGGTTGCCGAAGGCGCGGGCGAGCAAGGATTGGTCCATCAGCCGACGGATTTCGGATAGCGTGGCGCCCACGACGAAGAAAGCCGCTTCGGGCCCGAAGCCACCGCGGAACACCGAGAGCGCCTGCAACAGGGCCCGTTCGCGGACCTGCATCAGACGCCATGTGTGGTCGAAGACCGCGCGGACGCTTCGGTGTCGCGCAGGCATCTCAGGCCAGCCCGCGTGCAGAAAGTCGATCGGTCGATCCGTGGCTTCATCCGTGTCGCGCGTGAGCCGTTCGAGGATCTGGTCGGGCGTGAGGACGTCGGTCCACGCGGCCGCCAGCAGCAGAGCCAGCGGCATCCCCTCCACCATCCGGCAGATCGCGGCGACCGCGGGCGCGTCCACCACAGTCAACACAAAGTCGCGGGCCACACGCTGGGCACTCAGCGTGTAGAGCGCCACGGAGGCGACCCCTCCGAGCGCCTCCAGCTGCCCAGCCGACATCGCAGACGCCGGCGACGTCAGAGACGTCTCCTCCGGCACCGCCAACGGGCCTACTATGTAGACGTGCTCACCCAACACGCCCAGGCGCGCGCGTGACGTGGTGATGATCCGAAGCTGCGCAGCTGACTCCAGCAGCCCGACCAACCGGGGTGCAGAGGCCACAAGGTGCTCGAAGTTGTCCAGCATCAGCAGCACGGTCTAAAGCGCGCCGCGTGGATCGCTGTCAACTCCAGCGCGAGCCGCGTCTTCCCAATTCCGCCCGGTCCCACGAGCGTCAGAAGACGCGCAGTAGGATCGCTTAGGCTTGCGCCCAGCTCCTGAAGCTCGACGTCGCGACCAATGAGGGGCATCAGCGGGGCGGGTACGTTGCGCATCTGCTGTACGCCCTGGGCGGCAAGCGGCCGAGGTGCCTTTGGTGCATCGGGAGCCGCACCCGGCAGGGTCCCGGCGCGCACAGCCCGGATCAGAGCCCGCGTCGATGCGCCCGGCTCGACGCCGAGCTCTTCGCTCAGGATGCGAGAGCAGATCTCGCCCTGGCGCAGCGCCGCGCCCTGTTGCCCTACCAGTGCCAGCAGGCGAATCACATCGCACTGAGCGTCCTCGCTCCACGGCTCGTGCTCGATCCGGCGCCACGCGAAGCGCAGGGCATCCTCGTATGCCCCTGCCCGGGTGTAGTGCGCAACGAGCAGCGCGAGGGTCTCCAGAACCTGCCGGCGAAGGCGCTCCCGCCACAGCAACTGCCACTCCTCGAACGCCGGCGCGTCGGGCAGCGAGAAGCCCTCCAGGAAACTGCCCTGATAGAGGGTGACCGCCTGCTGCAGCCGCTCGTGCGCGCCATTGCCGCCGGCGCTCGCGGCCTCGGACACGGTCAGAGCGCCAAACGCGTGCACATCCACCCAGACGTCGCGGTCGGCGCCCAGTTCGACGGTGTGACCCGTCGTCTCGAGGAACGCCGACGCCGGCGAGGCACTGCGGTTCCGGTCGCCGAGGACGTGCCGCAGGTCGGTCAGCGCCTGGCTGAGCGTATGGCGCGCGTTCGCCTCGGGGACGTTGGGCCACAGCAGCCCGGCCAACGCCTCGCGCCGGTGCGACCGACCGGCCTCGATGGCGAGATAGGCAAGTAGCGCCCGCTCTTTGTCCGTTCGGAATCCCCTGAGCGGCTCGCCCTGCAGCGTCATCCGAAGGGGTCCAAGGGTTACAACCGACAGCTCGGCCATGGTGACCTCCTCGAAGGTCGAGGCTTGGCGGGCTTGACAGCAGTGTGAGGGTGACGCGCCCGGCTAGCTGGAGTTGCGCGCAATGATGAATGAACGGCTACCCTTCTCTATGTTATCCTCATTCACGCGACACCGCAAGCGTGTTGACACGGTTATGATGATTTGTTGATAGTGATCGACTATGCTGAAAGCACAGTCGCGATCGGAGGTACGCAGTGAGCGGCGATCCGCCCGGCTACTACGCCTATCTGATCCGCCTCTGGCGCACCGGGCTCGACGGCCCCTGGCGCGCCAGCCTGGAGGATGCCGAAACCGGCGAGCGGATGGGGTTCAGCGGTCTCTCGGAGGCGTACGCCTACTTGCTGGCGAAGACGCAGCTGACCACCAAGTCATCCGCCGCCGATGGAACGCTCGAGGGTGGGAAGGACACCTGACCGCCCCGATCCCGAGGCATAAGGCCTCCGAGGCGACCGTATCGACTGTTCAAGTCACTAAGGAGGTATGAGATGAGGAGACGAACACACGGCGTGGTACTGATTGTCCTGGTGTTGGCGCTGCTGCTGCCCACCTCCACGGGACTCGCTGAACCCGAATATCCGCTGGAGCTCGAGGGCGTGCTTAAGGGCGCCCCCTACATCATCCGCGTGCCCGAGAACTGGAACGGCAAGCTGCTGGTCTTCGTGAGCCCTAAGGCTGACTTCGATGCGGCCTTTTTGGCTGAGGACGAGCTTCTCATGCGCGGCTACGCACTGGCGGCGACTGCAGGTCGGAGCGTGGGTGTCGCTATGGATGAGATCACCCTGGATGCAAAGTATCTCACCGACTTCTTCATGCAGAAGGTTGGCAAGCCCGAACGCACCGTGGTCTACGGTATCTCTGCCGGCGGTATCATCACCTTGCTGAGCATGGAGAAGTTCCCCGGCACCTACGACGCCGGTATCCCGATGTGCGCGCCCGCCGCAGGGGTGACCAGGAACATCGCGCTGCGCTTCTCCATCGCCCTGGCCTATGATGCCGCCTTCGGATGGCCTGCCTCCTGGGGCCTGGTCGAGGACCTGCGGGATGACCTAAACTTCGTGACCGACGTTAGGCCCACGCTGCTTCCGCAGGTCCTCAATCCCGCCAACTTCGCGCGCTGGGAGTTCGTTCGCCTGGCAAATGACCTGCCGTTGGCGGGCTACTACACCAATCCATTCCCGTGGCCAGATTTGCCCCCCGGCGTGATCATGCAGATGCTGTTCGCAACCGACCAGCGGGTACAGTGGGAAGTTGCGGCGGGCGGGCGTGTCTCTCAGAACGTCGGCTATGTCTACTCGCTCAGCGATGCAGAGAAAGCTTACCTACAGGGCCTAGAATCAACCCTTGACCTCGACGCAATGCTCGCACAGATGAACGCAATGACCGGCATCCAAGCAGAGCCTCGGGCGTTAGCCTACCTGAGCCGGGTCGGCGAGCACAGCGGTCGCGTGCACGGCCCGATCCTGATGGCCCACAATGCCCTGGACGCGATCGCCCCTGTCGAGCACACCACTGAGTACGCCAACTTGATGGCGTCCGTCGGCACGCAGGACCTACTGACGCGCGTCTATGTCGGCAGCATGCCGGGCCACTGCAACTTCACCAAAGAGCAGGTTCTGGCGATGTTCGATGCAGTGGATGCGTGGCTCGAGACCGGCAATGCGCCTGGACCGGAGGCTTTCCCCGGGGAGCTCGGCTTCGCCCAGGGCTTCGAACCCGGCCCCTGGCCCCAGCCGCCGCAGGACTAGGCGGATCACCAGATCTGTACAGAAGGAATCCGGTAGCAGAAACCAAGGAGGCTGTGGTGCTTTCTGAAAAGCTCGAAACGCTTGCCAAACAGATTGCCCCCTGGCTCGAGCGATGGCAAGCCGGCTCATCTCCCC
>JALOOJ010000022.1 GCA_025454475.1 Anaerolineae bacterium | reverse complement strand
TCTCGATGAAGGCCCGGAACTTCTCCCTAATGTCGGCGGGATCCTGATCGGCTACCAGGCGCATCGTCACCTTGAACCCGGCCTCTGCCGGCAACACGGTCTTGTTCCCGCTGCCCTGGTAGCCGCCGAAGATGCCATTGACGTCACACGTGGGCTGGGCTGTGGCGCGTTCGAGGTATGAGTATCCGGGCACGCCCCAGAACGGCTTCGGGCCCGTTTCCTTGCGCGCGCTCTCGATCGCGTGTGGTTCTTCGGCCTCAATCCATGTGCGAATCGATTCGGAGATCGGCCTGACGGCATCATAGAAGCCGGGGATTCGGATGCGACCGTCGTCATCGTGGAGCGCCGCGATGATCTTGCCGACCATGTGCGTGGGGTTGTGGACGACCCCTCCGAAGCCGCCCGAGTGGAGGTCGCGTTCCGGTCCGCGGACGTGGACCTCCGCACCGACGATGCCACGCACCGATGCCGCCATATCAGGGACCTCGTCGGACCCGCCCCCATCCGAAATCACGATTGCATCGGCGGCGAGAAGGTCGCGGTAGGCCTCGACGAACGGTTCCATCGTCGGCGACCCGCTCTCTTCTTCGCCCTCAAAGAGGATCTTCACGTTGATAGGCAGGCTCCCCGTTGCCGAGAGCACCGACTCGATGGCTTTTAGGTGCAGAAACACGCCTGACTTGTCGTCGACGGCGCCGCGGGCGTAGAGCTTGCCCTCACGCACAGCCGGCTCGAAAGGCGGCGTGACCCACAAGGCGAGGGGATCAACCGGCTGCACGTCGTAGTGCGCGTAGAGCAACACCGTTGGCGCATCCGCGCCGGCATGCAGCCAGTCGCCATAGACGGCGGGCTGCCCGTCGGTCGCGAAGATCTCGACGTGGTCAAGGCCCAAGCGCGTCATCTCAGCAGCGATCCACTCCGCCGCGCGGCGTACGTCGGCGCGATAGGCAGGATCGGCGCCGATGGATGGGATGCGCAGTAGCTCTTTGTACTGCTCGAGGAATGCATCCGTATGGGCGTGCGCGTAGGTGACACTGGCTTTGAGGGGTGTTTCGGACATTGGATCCTCCAATTGCGTAGCTTAGGTAGCTTCTGTGGCAGCAGGCCGGCTCTTAGCCTGGATCTGCAGCGACGCGGAACAGCCAGAAGAACAGGACCGCGGCGAGATGGATGCCGCCGGCGATGAAAAAAACACCCCTGAGATTGACCCAGTTGGCCAGGAAGGTCCCGAGGATCGGCGCCGCAAACATCATCGAGCTCGCCAGCATCGTGTTCACAGCGATGAGACTGGGCCGACGGTCGGAAGGGCAGACCGCCAGCAGCGTGTCGAAGAACGACAGGTTGACGCCCGTGATGAAGAAGCCCTGGATGATGGAGACGAGAGGTAGCCATACCTGGCTCGGCACCAGGGCCATAAGCACGGGGTAGAGCCCCGTACCTGCCGCACAGATCAGCAGCGGTTTGAAGTGCCCATGACGACTGATGATCCTGCCCCATACCGTGTAGCCGAGGATCGTCGCCACCTGGTTGGTGGTGGAGTGCCAGCCAATCCACAGATCGGAGGCATACAGGCGGCGAATCCAGTAGATGCTGTAGAGGGCCGTTGGCAGGTTCATGCCCAACCTGAGCACGGTTGTCGTCAGCTCATAGCGTACAAACGCCGGGACCTGGATCGTGTGCCAATAGGAGCGGATCAGCCGTTTCAGCGACAGGGATTCCCTGGCCTCGTGTGTGACGTGCTGGGTGTCCGGGATCTGCAGCTTGCCCCAATAGATCATGCCGGCAGACCCACCGATGAACGAGATCAGGAAGACGATCTGGTAGTTCAGCGGGAATGGTAGGCGATCCAGCACGAACCCGAAGATGGCCACGGCAACGGCGGTCACGACGCTCATTACCGTCCAGCGCATCCCGTTGACGCTTGCGCGGCGATGCGGGGGAATTACCTCTGCGATCACCGCCATCCACGATGACTCGAGAAGCGCATTGGCGATCGCCTTGACGGTCCAGATAGCGATGATGATCTGGATGAGGGGCCAACTCGTCATGAACGGTAGCAGCGTTACCAGTAGGACCGACCCGCGATGGAAGACGCGCACGATGTTCGTGAAGCGCACCAGATCGCGCTGCCGCTGCACGACCTGTCCGGACGGCAGGGAGGCCAGTGCCATGACGATGGCGGGCAGTGACGTCAGGAGGCTGGTCTGGAGCCCAGTTGCCCCCAGCCGGACGATGAAGACCGAGATAAAGCTGAAGATACCGCCCATCATGAGGCCCTGAAGGGCAGTGTCGATGGTGAAATAGAGGATGTTGCGGTTCTCGAGTGAGAGCTGTTCCGGTCGCAACCAGCGTGCATTGGCGCGCAGGCCGCGCGTCACGGCTGAGAGCTGCATTCCACGGACCTCATGTGTAGGATAGGCTGATGGTAGCACAGCCCGGCGGATCTGGCTAACCGGAGCTGCCCCGTTCATGAAGCAGTCCGGCACACACGTGTGTGCCGGACCGAATGGCTGGTGGGTCGTACAGGATTCGAACCTGTGGCCCTGGGCTTAAAAGGCCCCTGCTCTGCCAGACTGAGCTAACGACCCGTGCAGGGGGGAGTATAGCACGCCGGGGGGCGATGTCAAACTGAGGGGGCGATCAGCTATCAACGGTCAGTGCCAGACCCCATCGCTTCCTCGCGAGAGTCTACCGGGTGAGCCCGGAAGGGCGAGGGTTGAGTGTGCATCGGGCTCGACATGGAACAGGTGGCTGGCGCAGTGGCAGTCTGAGGCGCCAAAGCGGGGGACCGCAATCCCGACACCGGGGCTGGCGCCGAGGGCCTGCGCCCAGGCGCATTCGAGGTGTTCGCCAGGCGCCACCCAGAGGGTCATCGGTGTGGCTAACGCCCTCAGGTAGTCGATGTGCCAGCGGGTCGCGCCATCCCCACGCAAGTGCCGGCCTAGTCGTGCGCCAAGGCCGCCGGGGCCCCACGCACTCCCAACGTAGAGGTATAGGCCCGCCGATAGCGACCACCGTCCCAGCGCGCCGATGGCGCACTGCGTATCGCCGGCAAGGGCCAGCTCAAGCCCGTAGGTGCCGCCAGCCCGAGGAAGACCCGGCAACGGGATCGGGGTCAGCCCTGTAGGGTGCGGTTCCAGAGCCTGCTTCCAATCCACGTGAGAGCCAGGCCGAGTCCAAGGACGAAACTGCCGGCAATGTCCATTACGTTGATAGCGTGCTGGCTATCAAGCTCCAGGAGCTCCACGCCTTCCTGGGGGGCAGGCAGGGCTACCGCGGTCAAGCCCAGGAGGATGAACAGGACACCCGCGGCGCTGATGGCCGTGACGCCCCAGTTGCCGCGCCGCGACACGGCTAGGACTCGTCAGGCGGCGGGACGGGCAGATCAGCGACGGCGGTGCCCATCCATTTCTCGCCGGTCTCGATGAGCATGACGGGGATGTCCTCGCGAATGGGGTACTTTCGACCACAGTCCTGACACACCAGCCAACTATCCTCACGGACCAGGTCCAATACGCCCGGATCATCCTTGTCCTTGCGCCGCGTCTCCCCACTTACGCAATAGGGACAGCGTAGAATCTGCAGCAGTTCAGCGTCAACCATGTGTCCTCCTGAGGGCGGCCTGCCATGATCACGACGGCTGTGAGTATACCATTAGCGAGTGCGCGGACAACAAAGCGGCGGAGCGTCTTGGCGACGTAGCGGCTTAGGGCCGGAAGCCCTTTGAGCTTATCCGAAAAGCTCAAAGGGCTTCTTCACGTTACTTTCCCGAGAAGGTCGTGACGGACCCTGCCGGTGCTTCGTAGGTGATGGCGCCGGCGTCAAGCGCGGCCATGCCAAGGGCGACGTAGCTCTCGTCTGGACCGGTGCGCATAGCATCAAACGCGGTGAACCCGGTGCCTCTGACTTCGATGCTCAGCGGCACGGCGCGCTCGGCCATATTGAGCACCACGAACGCATCCGGGTTCCCGGTGCCGTTGCCCGCAAAGGCAATGAGGCCGATCTCGGAGTCGTTGGAGAGCACGCGGGCTACTCGCATCCCGGGCTGCCCGGCGCAGCTCACCTGCTTATAGAAGAAGTAGCCGGGTTTCACCGCATAGGTGCCGTCGTCATAGACCTCGAAGGCGGTACCGGGGTTGGGGTCCCCGCCCACCCATTTGCCCGGACGTTGGATGCAGGCCCAGGGGATGATCGCGTTGACCTTGGCGCAGTAGATATTGTTCCTGATCTCGTTCACGAAATCCACGTCCATCCTGGCCCAGCTCGTGCTCGTGACCCAGGCGTGCAAATCGGGCCGTCCGGCGCGGAGGATGTCGGTGCCGAGGCTGCGCCAATCTCCATACCAGCGACCCCGTTCGGCGCCCTTGAAGCCGTGGGACGTGATCAGGCCGAGGTTAACAAGTGCTTCCGGATCATCGGCAATGGCGTCCGCATATCCCCACTCGGAGAACCGATACCAGTTCGTCGTCTCGCCCGGCGCGACGCCGACATCAGCCATCCCCTCTGCCGCCAAGACCGGAGGGACCAGCTTGAGAAACTCCACAACCTGCGCCGGAGGCCAATAGAGATTGTAGTCGTGGTTGGGTCTGTCGGCAGTGCTGCCGTCCAGGGGCCAGCGCATCCAGTCCTCGCCCTCGTTGTGCAGGCAGACGTAGGCTACCGGGAAGCCTTCCACCTCGCGCAGGTACTTCGCCCAGGAGACGAGGTACTTGGCGACTTCGTGCTTGAGCGCGGGATCGATGTCGCGACCACGGATGAACTTCTGCAGTGTCATCCAACCGGGTGGCCCGTAGAGGGTTGCAATGATCCGCAGATCTGCGCCGCGGGCCCGGGTGCGCTTCAGCCCATCACGCACGAAGGTGCGCATCCACTGTGTGGTCGTTTCGTGGTCATAGGCAGCCAGATCGATGGCCGTGGGACCGAAGTTGTAGCCGCTGCCGGGCTCCGCCTGGTGAAACGGGTCGAGAAACATCTTGACGAGCCCGGGCTTCAGGCCATCCTCGCCGAAGATGAGGTCCAGAATCTCCTGGCGTTGGACTTCCGTGAGGATGCTGAATCCACCGTACTCCTGGGGATCGGCCAGATAGTCACGGGTCTGGGCGGCCTCGACGTAGTTGACGCCAAAGCCATCCCAGTCGCGAAGCGTCATGGAGAAGTCCACCGCTGTGCGGCGCATTATGTCCTCCTGGGTTCGTTTCGAAATAGAGAGGATCTACTGCCGACGTGCCCATTTGGCGGCGGTATCCATCATGGCGAGAGAGTCTTATCCGTCAAGCAGGGGTATCGTCCCTGAGTCACAGGTGTTCTTGCCGGCAGGTCCGATGTGTACCCTAGTGCCGAGCGTCGGGACCTAATCATCACCTCCTACAATCTTGAACGCCCTTTCCGTAGGGGCAGTGACCCATGGGTTGGGCACGTTCGCCGGTCCAAAGGCAGGCTGTTGCCCATATCCGGGGAGCGCCTGCGGGGTGACGACGATGACCGGAGGCGTAGCCGGGTAGGCGGGCTGCTGTGGAGCCTGCACCTGAGCCTGACGGCGAGCGTCATCCCGGCGCCAGATGAATAGCCCCAGCGCCAGCGTGGGCAGCATCGCGGCTATCCCACAGCTCAGGCCAATCAGCAGCGCCAGCGAATCGTGGCTCAGGCGCTGGGTGACGATCACGGCAAACGCAATCGCGAAGAGCGCCCCCAGCAGGCCGAAGAACCGTCCCAGCCGCTGACCCAGAGATGGCGACGGCTCGGAAACAACGGTATATGCTTGGTCTCGGTGTCGCATCGACAGACTCCTGAATGGCGCATAGCACCTCTACGCGCCACATATCATTGACGACTCATCGGCAGCGCCAGCATCGCGCGCTGCGGCGGGCGTTGTGCTGCGAGCTCCCCGACCCGCGCGCGCAGGTCTTTCTCGCGGCTGTTGGCCACCTGGAAACGGATGGGGGCGTCACCGCCGGGGAGGGCAAGGAAGTCGCCACGACCGTGAAGCAGGTGCGCGTCAGTGCTTCCACGCCCCGAGGCTACCTGGGCATCCTGCGCTGACGCCACGCGTCCCACCAAACGCAGTGGGAAGTTAGCCCGCATCACCCCGCCGAGGATGGCGGCGGAGGGGTGCTGGGTCGCGGCGACGAGGTGGATGCCAGCCTCACGCCCACGCTGCGCCAACCGGGTAAGCGTCTCAGCTACGGGCGCTCCACCCGCCATCAGCAGGTCGGCGAGCTCGTCGATGAGGACGATGACGCGAGGGGTGCCTTCGCCGGGAAGCTCACCACGTCGGTCGCGGATCTGCAGCGTGCGCAGAAGCGAATGCAGCGCCTCGACGGCCTCCTGGGAGTTCGCGATGAGGGGCCGGGCGAGATGAGGGGCAGCGGCCAGGGGCTGGAAGGTGCGGCCCTTGGGGTCAATGCAGAGCAGGCGCAAGGCCGAGGGTGAGTTGCAAAGGACAAGGGATGCGGCGATAGCCCGGAGAAGCACCGACTTGCCGGAGCCGGTAGTGCCGGCAATGAGCACGTGAGCGACGTCGGGGGCGGAGAGGCGGGCAAGCAGGGGCACACCGCCGTCGGTGAGCCCCAGGAGTGCGGTGGCTGCCGGGACGTGGTCGACCTCGGCGAGGAGTGGGAATAGGTCGACGAGCTTGGGTCGGGGGTTAGGGAAGGAGAGGACAACACCGTTTGGGTCGCGATCGACGGTAAGGGCCGGGACGCGCATGGCGAGGGCAAGGTCGTCGGCAAGACGTTTTATAGTGGCGAAGCGGGTGGCGGGGGCGGGGTTGAGGAAGAGGCGGATCAGGCGCGGGCCGACGGTGCCACCTGTGACGCGGCCTGGAGCGCGATGCGCGGCGAGAACAGCCTCGACGCGATCGGCCTGGTACTCGAGATAGGGTCGGACCTGCTGTGACATAGTCGGCCTCCGCTCTACCTGATGTAGAACAAGTGTTCTATCTGTATTATAGTCACTCCGACAGCACTTGTCAATACCCCGCACCCGGTCTGTCGGAACCCGTTATCCTGAGCATGTATATTGACAAACGATATATCGTGTGGTAATATATCAGTATACGATATACCGTCGAGCGTTATAGAGAGACTGAAAGGGAGGTTTGAATGAGCCAGAATCAGGATACGACAAGGTATCTTCCCTTGACTGAGAGCACCTATTACATCCTTCTCGCTCTGGTGGAGCCGCTGCATGGCTATGGCGTCATGCAGAAGGTCGAGGCGCTCAGCGAGGGCACGGTCAAGATCGGCCCGGGCACGCTCTATGGCGCGTTCCAGGCCCTGGAGAAGGAGGCCCTCATCGCCAAAGTGGGCGAAGAGGAGCGCCGCAAGATCTACACGCTCACCCCGAGAGGGCGTGAGGTGTTGAGGGACCAGGTCAGTCGCCTGGCGATTATGGTTCGGAGCGGATCGATAGCATAGGTCGAGGGATGGTGGAGAGATGAACGCAACGACCCTGAAGAAAGCAAGATGGTTCTGGCCCTGGCAGAATGAGAGGGAAGAGGCCTGGCTGGGCGAAATGTCCCGGGAAGGCTGGCACCTGACGTCCGTGCGCCCTCTGTGTAGCTATACCTTTCACCAAGGTGAGCCATGCGACTACACCTACCGTCTGGACTTCATGCTGACTGACAAGAGAACGGCTGCAGACTACCGGCAGATCTTCGAGGATGCGGGCTGGGAATGCGTCGGCGAGCTGTCGAACTGGCGCTATTGGCGCAAACTGGTAGGGGACGGAGAGACGCCCGAGATCTTCACGGACAGTGAGTCGAGGCTCAATAAGCTCCAACGCATCCTGGCGGTGATGGCCTTCTTCCTGGTGTTCTTGCCCTTCATGGGCATGAACATGATCCGCAGCTGGACATGGGCGTGGGAAGACGGGCTGACCGTGATTTCGGTGATCTACCTGGTTGGCCTTCTGCTCTACGCCGTGATCATCCCGATATACATCGTGGTCGTCGTACAACTACTGCGCAGAATCCGGCAGCTCAAGAAGAAGGTTCTCTAGCCCAGCCCGCGCGACCTCCCGCTTGGACCGGGACACATGCCAGGAGCAGAACATGGACCTATCTGCAACGTTCGACGCCGTCCTTGAGGAGATCATCTTCCGCTGGGGAATCCCTGGCCTAGGGATCGGCATCGTCAAGGACGGCGAGGTCGTCTACGCTCGAGGGTTCGGGGTCCAGAGCCTCGACACTCGCGTTCCCGTCACTCCCGAGTCGATCTTCTGCGTGGCCTCTATCGCCAAATGCTTCGTCGCTTGCGCGATGATGCAGCTGGTCGAACAGGGTACGCTCAGCCTCGATGCGCCGCTTGCCGGGGTCCTGCCCGAGTTCCGCCTGGACGACGATCGCTACCAGGAGATCACCCTGCGCCAGGTGCTCAGCCACACCTCGGGCATGCCGGATATGGAGGACGACGAGTACAACGAGCTGGTCTACCATCCTGAAGTCGACGACGAGGCCCCTGGGCGCTACGTGCGTGCGCTCTCAAGCCGGAGGATGATCGCCGCGCCGGGCGAGCGCTTCGCCTACAGTAACATCGGCTACGACGTGCTGGGGTATCTGGTAGCCAGTGTGACGGGGCAGACCTTCGAGACAGCGATGCAGGAGCACATCCTGCGTCCAGCCGGCATGCTCGACAGCACGTTCAGCTTCCCGGAGGTTCCCCGTGACAGGCTGGCTGTGCCGCACCTGCGCACACCGGAGATGATCGTCAGCCCTGTGTACCCCTATCACCGCGCCGACGCCCCAGCGAGCTTCCTGCACTCAACGGTTGGCGACATGTGCCGTTGGGCCATTGCGTGTTTGAACCGAGGTTCCTATGAGGGCCGGCGCATCCTGGCGCCCGCCAGCTATGACCTGATGTGGACGCCCGTTGCCCCGTGGGGCTTTCCGCCCTTCTATGAGCACATCGGCGTGGGATGGACACTGGGACACTTTGATGGACTGAGGACCGTCAGCCACGGGGGTATGGGGTTTGGCTGGACGGATTTCCTCATCCTCCTGCCGGAGCGGAATTGCGGTGCGGTCATCCTGTGCAACGAGGAGTCCTCGGCACGCAGCCGCACCGTCCGGGCCGTCGTCCACGCGATGCTGGGCCGCGATCCAGAGGTGGGCACCGTCTCCTGGATGGTCCCGATCTGCCGGGCGCTGGAGGAAGGCGGCATCGAGGCGGCTTATGCCTGCTTCGCTGAGATCAAGGATGATGAAGCGTACTTCATCGATGAGGGCGAGCTCTATGACTTGACCTACCAGCTGCTGGCGGTGGGCAACGTGGACCTGGCGATCGACGTGCTGAAATTGAACCTCGCGGCTTTCCCTCATCACGAGAGCTCATGCCTGCGCCTGTCCGAACTCTACAATCGGCGTGACGCCCGCCGCTGTGCGATGGCGCCCGGGACTGCCCCAGGCTTTTCTTGACACCCTCCTGCGGGCGCCTACAATGGCTGCGCGCTATCCAGTGGAGACCCATCCCATGGCCTATCGAACCGTGAACACCCGCAGACCCGTCGTTGCCGTGATTGACGGCATGGGCGGCGGCATCGGCGCACAGATCGTGACCCAGCTGCGGCAGGAGCTCCCGACCGAGGTCGAGATCCTGGCGCTGGGCGCCAATGCCATCGCGACCCAACGGATGATGCAGGCCAAGGCCAACCGCGGTGCCAGCGGCGAAAACGCGATCCGTGTCTCGATCCAGGAGGCCGACTTCATCCTCGCCCCGATGGGCGTTGTGGTTCCCAACTCGATGATGGGCGAGATCACGGTCGAGATCGCCGTCGCGGTCTCAGGCGCGCGCGCACGCAAGCTACTGCTGCCCATCAGCCAGCCCCACTTTGAGCTGATCGGCATCGAGGCGCAGGCGCTGACCACGCAGATCAGCGTCGCCATCGGCACCATCCGGCAGGCGCTCGAGGCAGAGGCTTAGCCCCGGCGCGCACACGCAGCGGATTGACGCACGGAGTGCGGCTGGTATAATTCCGCCCGTTGGCATGAAGCCAACGTCGGGGTGTAATGAAGACGCCACAGTCCGGCCTGAAGGCCGGGTGTGGCGTTTCTTGTTGTCAGGGGGCCTAACGGCCCGATTCCGCTGATCTCACAGGTCGAGGAGGCAGGCGATGCTACGTTCACCAGGGTTCACACCGCACCCCATGCACATTCCGGATGGCTTCCTGTCGGTCCTGGTATCCATCGCATTCTGGGTCGTTGCCGCCGTCCTGGTCGGGATTGCCCTCCGCAAGACGAATCAGGTGCTGGGGGAGCGGCAGGTCCCGCTGATGGGCGTGCTTGCCGCGGCGATCTTCGCCGGGCAGATGCTCAACTTCAGCGTGACGGGCGGCACCTCGGGGCACCTCTTGGGCGCGGCCCTCGCGACCATCCTGCTCGGGCCGTGGCCTGCGGTGCTGGTCATGACCTCCGTGGTGTCGGTCCAGGCCCTGCTGTTCCAGGATGGCGGCATCCTGGCGCTGGGGGCCAACCTCTTCAACATGGCCATCGTCGGCGTCTTCGTCGCCTACGCTGTCCGGACGCTGCTGATCGGGGTGCTCAGGAAGCGTTCCTGGGGCGTGTTTGCCTCCGGCTTCCTGGCTTCCTGGACCTCGATCTTCGTCGCGTCGTTGGCGTGCGCCCTTCAGCTGGCGCTCTCGGGCACATCGCCCGCCAATGTCGCCGTCCCCGCGATGGCAGGCATCCACGCCCTGATCGGCGTGGGCGAGGGCCTGATCACGGTCGGGGCGCTCGCCCTTGTCTATGCTGCGCGCAAGGACCTGCTCACGGTTGGAGAGGCCCAGCCCGCCGGCAACACGGGGGTACTGATCGGCGGGATCGCGCTCTCCCTGCTGCTGGTGCTCGGTTCACCCCTGGCCTCGAGCCATCCGGACGGCCTCGAATGGGTCGCCGAACAGAAGGGCTTCCTCGAAGCCGCACGGGGGGTGCTCTACAATATCATCCCCGACTACGTCATGCCGGGCATCTCCGACCCTCGTCTGGCCACGATCGTCGCGGGAATTCTCGGGGCCACGGTCGTGTTTGGGCTTGCCTACGGTATTGCGCGCGCCGAGAGGCGGTCGGCGGCGCAGACAGGCGCGCGGGGTTAGCACGTTGCACGAGCTCTACGTCTCAGGCGACAGCGGCATCCATCAGCTCGACGCCAGGGTGAAGGTGATCTTCACCGTGGCCTTCGTTGTCTTTCTGAACCTGACGCCCAGTCGGGCCTGGCCGGCCTACATCCTGTTCCTGACGGCGATTGTCTCCGTGGCGCTCATAGCCCGGCTTGGCGCCGGGCTTCTGTTGCGCCGGGCGCTGATCGCGCTCCCCTTTGCCCTGGCAGCCGTCCCGCTGATCTTCACCGGCCCTGCCCCCCGCGTCCCCCTTCACATGCCGGGAGGGCTGACCATCGCCACCAGTCCCGAGGGCCTCGTGCGCTGTGCCAGCATTGTCGCTAAGTCGTGGATCTCGGTCGAGGCGGCGGTCGTGTTGGCGGCGACGACCCGCGTTCCCGATCTGCTGGTCGCGCTCCAGCGCCTGAGGGTGCCCAAGCTTCTAGTGGCGGTGGTGGGGCTGATGGTGCGCTACCTGTTCGTGATCGTCGACGAGGTGAACGGTATGCTGCGCGCGCGTGCCAGTCGCAGCGCCACCCTGACCGGCTCCCGGCATCCGGGCGGCTCAGTCTTCTGGCGGGCCCGGGTGACCGGTGGGATGGCCGGAAGCCTGTTCCTGCGCTCGCTTGAGCGCAGCGACCGGGTCTATGCCGCCATGGTGTCCAGAGGCTACAATGGCGAGCTGCCTGACAGGCAACCGGCAGCCCTCCCGCGGAAGGACCTGGCGCTGCTTGCCCTGGGGCTTGCGCTCCTGGCCCTCCTGTGGATGCTCGGGCTGCTGACCGGAGGCTAGCACCTGGACCCCATCATCGACATCCAACACCTCTCCTACGCCTACCCGGATGGACAACAGGCCCTCCACGACGTCAGCATGAGCGTCGCCCAGGGCGAGAAGGTCGCGCTCGTGGGCGCCAATGGCGCCGGCAAGTCCACCCTGATCGGCCACTTGAATGGCGTCCTGCGCGGCAGCGGCACGGTGCGCATCGACGGCCTGGAGATGGACAAGGCCAATCTCGGCCGCATCCGCGCGCTGGTCGGCGTGGTCTTCCAGGACCCGGACGACCAACTCTTCTCACCCACCGTGTTCGAGGACGTGGCGTTCGGGCCAACCTACCAGGGCCATGACAAGCCCACCATCCGGCGGAAAGCCCACCAGGCCCTCGAAGCCGTGCATATGGGCGACTATGCCGGCAGGAATCCGTACCATCTGTCCAGCGGCGAGAAGAAGCGCATCGCCATCGCCACCGTGCTGTCCATGGATCCGCGCATTCTGGTCCTCGATGAGCCGACCGCGGGGCTGGATCCGCGATCCCGGCGCGAGCTCATTGAGCTGCTCCTGGAGCTGCCCCAGACGATGGTCATCGCCACCCATGACCTTGCCCTGGTTGAGCGGCTCACCTCACGCACGGTTGTCCTGGGGGGTGGCGAGGTCGCAGCCGAGGGCAGCACCCCCGCAATCCTGGAGGATGAGGACCTACTGGCCCGTCACGGCCTGCGATAAACCCTCGCGATGAATCCAACCGGCACAGGCCGGGGGCCCGCATGGTAGAATGGCGGGCGCAGAATAAGCTATGATGAGGTAACCATGAACCAAGACGCACTTCGCGCTCTCCTGGAGGATCTCCAACAGGGAGAGCGCACCGTGGACCAGGTACTGTCCGAGCTCTCGACGCTTCCCTACGAGGCGGTCGAGGGGTTCGCCCACCTGGACCATCACCGCTCCCTGCGCACCGGCTTCCCCGAGGTGGTCTTCGCCCAGGGCAAGACGCCCGACCAGGTCGTCGCGATCTTAACCCGTCTCCGTGAGCGCAGCCGGCAGGTGCTGGCCACCCGGGTCAGCGCGGAGATGTATGCTCAGGTCCAGGGCCGTCTGCCCGACGCGATCTACCATCCGTCCGCCCGGATCCTCTACGTCGATGACGATCCCGGCCGCGCGAAGCTCGCCGGCGTCAGCGTCCTGACCGCCGGCACCTCCGACATCCCCATCGCCGAGGAAGCCGCGCTGACGGCGGAGCTCATGGGACACCAGGTCGACCGGATCTTCGATGTCGGCGTCGCGGGCCTCCACCGTCTGCTCGACCGGCTCCCGCAGATCCGCAAGGCCAACGTGGTCGTTGTCGTTGCCGGGATGGAGGGCGCTCTGCCGAGCGTGGTCGGGGGATTGGTGTCCGTCCCGATCATCGCGGTCCCCACAAGCATCGGCTACGGTGCCAGCTTCCAGGGACTGGCGGCCCTGCTGGGGATGCTCAACAGCTGCGCCACCGGCGTCGCGGTGGTCAACATCGACAATGGTTTCGGTGCCGGCAGCCTCGCCGCCAGGATCAACCGCCTGGCCCACAGGGAGGAGGCGTGATGGACATCGACCGCTCGATCATGGCACTGGAGGCGGCGGGCGTTGCACCGTCGCTGCAGGCGAAGTGGCGGGCGCTGCTCGCTGATCTGGCCTCGCTCGAATCGGCGGTCGTGGCCTACTCGGGCGGCGTGGACAGCGGCTTCCTGGCCTACGCTGCCTCGCGCGTGCTGGGCGACAGGGCCGTCGCGGTGACCGTCGCCTCGCCCATCGATCCCCTCGACACGCAGCAGGCCGCCGCGGACTTCGCGGAGCGGCATGGCATCGTCCACCGGGTGATTGCCCACGATCCGCTGCGAGAGCCGGACATCCGTGCCAACCGTCCCGACCGCTGCTATCACTGCAAGACGTCGATCCTCGCCCTCCTCTGGGCCTATGCCCGCGAGCACGGGATCGCCGTCGTCATCGAGGGTCAGAACGCGGACGACCAGGCCGACTACCGCCCCGGGCGCAGAGCCGTCGAGGAGACGGGCACGCTCAGCCCCCTCGTCCGCAGTAACCTGGCCAAGGCCGAGATACGCCAGCTAGCCCGGGCGCTCGACCTGTCGATCTGGGACCAGCCGAGCTCCCCGTGTCTCGCAACCCGCATCCCCTATGGCATCGAGCTCACGCAAGCCCGGCTCGTGCAGGTCGGTCAGGCCGAGGACTACCTGCACGCCAGGGGCTTCCGGATCGTGCGTGTGCGCCACCACGGCGACGTCGCGCGGATCGAGCTCCCGCCGGAGCAGATCGCCGCGCTTTTGGAAGTGCGCGACGAGGTGGTGCAGCAGCTGAAGCAGATTGGGTTCAAGCACATCGCGCTGGATCTGCAGGGCTACCGGATGGGTAGCATGAATGAAGGAGTCATTGCATGACCGTTCTCTATTGCGACTGTTTCTCCGGCATCAGTGGGGATATGTTCCTGGGCGCGTTGCTGGACGCGGGGCTTCCCGTCGAGACCCTTTCGGCGCAGCTCGGCCTCCTCAACCTGCCCGAGTTTCACAGCCTGGGCGCCAGGAAGGTGCTCAAAGGGGCGCTCGCGGCAACCCTGCTCGAGCTGAACATCGACGAGCCCGCGCACAGCCACGCTCACGCCGAGGGCCACACCCACGACCATATACACGAGCACGCCCACGATGATGAGAATAGCCACAGCCACGACCACGGGCACGAGCACAGCCATGGTCACGACCACGACCATGATCACGGTCACGATCACGTCCACGACCACGATCACGGCGCCCACGACCGGAACCTGAGCACGATCGCCGGCCTGATCACGTCTAGCCAGCTGTCCGATGCCGTGAAGCAGACCAGCCTGAAGATCTTCGGCAAGCTGGCCGAGGCCGAGGCCAGGGTCCACGGGACGACGGTCGACGAGGTTCACTTTCACGAGGTCGGCGCCGTCGACTCGATCCTGGATATCGTCGGAGCCGCCGTCGGCTTGAGCTACTTCGGGGTCGATGCCGTCTACGCGTCGGCGCTGCCCCTGGGCTCGGGCCAGGTCAAGACCGCCCACGGCCTGCTGCCGATTCCTGCACCCGCGACCGCGGAGCTGATCCGGATGGCCAACGCCCCCGTCGTCCCCTCGCAGGCGACGGTCGAGCTGGTCACGCCGACGGGCGCCGCTATCCTTGCCGCGCTCGCCGAGTTCCGCCAGCCCGCCATGCGGGTGACGGCCATCGGCATCGGCGCGGGCCGGCGGGAGATGCCCTGGCCCAACGTCCTGCGCGTGATGGTCGGCACCGCCGATGACGCTCAGGAGACCCACATCGAGATCGACACGAACATCGACGACATGAACCCCCAGGTCTACGGCCACGTGATGGCGCGGCTGTTCGATGCGGGCGCCCTGGACGTCTACACCACGCCGATCGCGATGAAGAAGAACCGCCCGGCGACCAAGCTATCCGTCATCGCGCGCCGGTCCGACGAGGAGCGGCTCTGTGACCTGCTCCTGCGCGAGACCAGCACCCTGGGCGTGAGGGTGAAAGCCTTCCACCGGCACGAGGCCGAGCGCCAGATCCGCGAGATCGACACGCCCTACGGCCCGATTCCCGTGAAGCTCAAGATCCTCGACGGCGCCGTCATCCAGGCGATGCCGGAGTTCGACGTGTGTGCGCGCCTGGCTGAGCAACACGGAATACCGGTCCTGCAGATCATCCGCGAGGCCGAAGCCCTCGCCAACGCTGCCTACCGGCCCGCCCGCCCGTAGGGGCGGGATCGGCCGGGGACGGGCGCATCCCTGTAGTCCTGTGTGGCGCAATCGTCCTGATTGCGGACATCGGAACCCCGGCGGCCGGGCATACGCTACCGCAGAGTGGAGCGGGCAAGACGGCCGCGGTCCGAGTTTCCCCTGGTAGGGGCAGGGCTTGTCCCTGACCTCTGGCCTGTCCCTTCCCGCAGACCCCAGATGCAGTTGACGTCAGCGGACTTTGTCTTATACTTATGACATAGCTCAGGAGGTATCTGATCCGATGTTGAGCGACGGCTTCTCCCGCGCCTAATCCACGACGCAAGGGGCGCCGTGTGCTAACCCACACGGTGCCCGTCGATGATCGTGGTGTGTCACGCCTGTAACCCAGGCCTGGCACCGCCGGTGATGCGGGAGCACGCTGTCGCAGTGCGTCTCTTCGTGTGTGAGTCTTTGGGCCGTGGACGTCTGTGACGTCCGCGGCCTCTTCTTTTCCCGAACACACCGAGGATCAGCGATGAAGATCCCGATACCTTCAACATCCAACAGACCGAATGAGCTGACCAGCGTCCAGAACGCGCGGGTCAAACAGTGGGTGGCCCTGGGCGAGCGCAAATACCGCCAGAAGACGCGGTCCTTCCGCGTCGAAGGCGCGCGGCTGGTGACCGAAGCGCTGCTCACCGGCCAGCCGATCGAGGCCATCATCTACTGCGAATCGTGCCTGCGAACACAGCGCGCCCGCCACCTGGTCCAGGCCGCACCCTCCGACATCGTCTGGCGGGTCAGCGAGGAGATCGTCGCCAGGCTGTCGACGCGCAACCGCCCGGGCGAGGTCTTCTGCGTGTGCAAGCACCTGGACGTGCCGTTGGACGCCCTGCCCAGGCAGGGACGCCCGTTCTTCGTGGTGCTGGACGAGCCGCAGGGGCCGGGCAACCTGGGCACCACGTTGCGTACCGCTGAGGGAGCGGGCGCGGATGCCGTAGTCATCATCGAGCCCGCCGTCGACCTCTACCATCCGGGTGTCGTCAAGGCCACGGTCGGCTCCCTCTTCGGCCTGCCCATCGCGCGGGCGCCGAGCGTGCAGGCGTTCCTCGATTGGTACGACCGGACGTGGGACGCGCGCCCCGACACACGCTGGATCGCCGCCATACCGGAGGCCGAGAAGGACTACGGCTCCCTCGATGACCTCGATCGCCCGGTGTTCGTGGTCTTCGGCAACGAGCAGCGCGGGCTTGCTCCCGAGCTCCGCCGGCGGGCCCATCTTGAGGTCAGCATCCGGATGCTGGGCAGGGCCGACTCACTCAACACGTCCAGCGCCGCCGCCGTCATCATCTGCGACATTGTGCGCAAGCGCGGTCGCGGGCGCTTTGCCCAGCCGCAGCATCTCCGCAGGGCCGCCGGATTAGAGTCACCCGGCAAGGACAGTCCCTAGCCGCGCCGGAACGGCGGAGCTGGCCCTCTGGGGTGTCACTTGGCTGGCAACGGTTGACAAAGATCACGGCTGTGGTATGCTAGCATCCAGTAACGATCTGAGGCCTATCGACCCAATGCTAGCGACAATCCAGCTGTACCGACGAGCTCGAGCGATGCTGAACCACGCCCTCTGGGTCGGCGCCTTTGTGCGTAGCTAGCACGATATCGCGTACAGGGTTTTTAAGCCAGTCCCAGTCAGGGGCTGGCTTTTTGTTACCACAAGGCCAACGGGCGTTCAAAACGACAGATACAAGGGAGAGTAGAAATGGCAACCGTCGTGTGTCCTGAGTGCGAAGCAGAATTGGTGTTGGAGGGTGTCGAGGAGAGTGAGATCATCGTGTGCCCCGACTGCGGCGTTGAGCTTGAGGTCGTGTCGGTGGACCCGCTCGAGGTGGCTCTGGCTCCCGAGGTAGAGGAAGACTGGGGCGAGTGAGGCCTCATCAGGTGATCGGGAGGGATGGTATGAGAATCGGCGTTGTGTACTCGCGTAAGCGCGTGGAGGAGAAGCTGATCACGGCGGCCCTGGAGGATCGGGGTGTGGTCTATGACAGGTTCGATCCCCGCGAGCTGACGTTCGAGTTGGACGGAAAGGCGCCGGGCGCGTACGATGCGTTCTTGTTGCGTTGTCTCAGCCACACGCACGCATACTATCTGTCGCGGTGGCTGGAGGGGTTGGGCATTCCCACTGTGAGCCCGCACAAGACGATCTCGGTATGTGGGGACAAGTTGCTCACGAGCGCCGCGCTTCACGAGGCGGGACTGCCGATTCCCCGAATGGCAGTGGCCTTCACGCCTGAGTCGGGGTTGGCCGCCATCGATGCGATGGGTTACCCCGTGGTCCTCAAGCCGCTCTTCGGCTCCTGGGGCCGGCTGTTGGCTAAGGTGAACGACCGCGATGCTGCCGAGGCACTGCTCGAGCACAAGAGCACGCTGGGGGGGTACCTCCACGAGGTGGCGTATATCCAGGAGTATGTCGACAAGCCCGGGCGCGACATCCGCGTGATGGTCGCCGGCGACGAGGTCGTCTACGCGATCTACCGCCAGTCCGAGCACTGGATCACGAACACCGCGCTGGGCGGCGAGCCTATTCCATGTCCGGTAACGGATGAGATCGCGTCCCTATCGGTGGGTGCGGCAAAGGCCGTTGGCGGTGGGATCGTCGCGGTGGATCTGCTCGAGAGGCGCGACGGGAAGCTCCTCGTCAACGAGGTAAACCACACACCGGAGTTCCACGGCGCGCGCCAGGCCACGGATGCGGACATCGCAGGCAAGATCGTCGACTACGTTCTGCAGATTGCGGAAGGGAGGGCTCAATGATCAAGGCGGCAATTGTCGGCGCTTCGGGTTACGCGGGTGGCGAGCTTCTGCGTCTGCTCCTGTTCCACCCCGAGGTCGAGGTCACGCAGATCACGTCCGAGACCTACGCGGGGCAGTATGCCCACTTCGTTCACCCCAACCTCCGCGGGCAGACGGGGCTCCAGTTCTCGTCGCTGTCCGAACTGCAGCCGGCCGATCTGCTGTTCCTTGCCCTGCCGCACGGCATGGCCTGGGGTCAGATCGACAGATTCGCGGGCATGACCGAGCGCATCGTCGACCTCTCGGGCGACTTCCGGCTCAGGACTCCGGCGGACTATGAGAAGTGGTACGAGCACAAGCACCCGCATCCCGAGTGGCTCGAGCGCTTCGTCTACGGCTTGCCCGAGTTGCATCGCGCGGAGATGGCGGGTGCGAAGTACGTCAGCGGCGTGGGCTGCAACGCGACCGTGACCAATCTGGCGCTGTGGCCACTCTATAAGCGCGGCATCGTGCGCGAAACCGTGGTCGAAGTCAAGGTTGGCTCTTCGGAGGGGGGGCACGACCCCACCCCTGCGTCGCACCACCCGGAGCGCGATGGCGTCGTGCGTACGTATTCTCCCTTTGGCCATCGTCACATCGGCGAGATGATCCAGGAGCTGGCGCTGGATCCGGCCAAGCCCAACTTCCACTTCACCGTGACGTCGGTGGGCATTGTCCGGGGCGCGCTGGCGACGTGCCATTGCCTACTCAAAGCTCCGGTCGAGGAGCGTGATGTCTGGCGCATGTATCGCGATGACTACGGCAAGGAGCCCTTTGTGCGCTTGGTACGTTCTCAGAGGGGAATCCACCGGTATCCCGAGCCCAAGCTGCTGTCAGGGTCGAACTACTGCGATATCGGCTTTGCTGCCGATGTTGAGGGGGGGCGGGTGATTGTGATCGGCGCGATCGACAACTTGATGAAGGGCGCAGCAGGCAGCGCTGTCCAGTCGATGAATGTGATGTATGGGTGGGATGAGAAGCTGGGGCTGGGGTTCCCGGGACTGCATCCTATCTAGGAATTGGTGATTGGGGGTAAGGGATAGGGTTCGGAGGGGGAGCATGATCGTGATTAAGGTGGGTGGAGGCGAGGGCGTCGACACAGAGCTGGTGTGTCAGGATGTCGCGGCGCTTGCCAAGCAGGGGGAACAGGTGGTCCTGGTGCACGGCGGATCCTACGAGACGAATGTTGTCTCGGAGAAGCTGGGACATCCGCCGCGGTTCGTAACCTCGATCTCGGGCCACAGCAGCCGTTACACGGACCGTGAGACGCTGGAGATTTTCGTGATGGTGACCGCCGGCAAGATCAACAAGCTGCTTGTAGAGCGGTTACAGCAGCTCGGTGTGAACGCAGTGGGATTGTCCGGGATCGATGGACGCCTACTGGAGGGACGGCGCAAGCCTGCGCTGCGGATTCGTGAAGATGGCAGGACCAAGATCCTACACGATGAGTACAGCGGTGTGATCGAGCAGGTGAACACTGGTGTGCTGACCGCGCTGATGGGCGCCGGGTTCGTGCCGGTGATCGCCCCTCAGGCCATCAGCTATGAAAGCGTGGCCCTGAACGTCGATGGAGACCGCGCCGCCGCGGCTATCGCCGCCGCGCTTGGGGCTGAGACGTTGGTTATCCTCACTAATGTGCCCGGGCTGCTGCGGGATGTCGCCGACGAAACCAGCTTGATCAGGGAGATTCCACAGGCACAGGCCAACGATTACCTTGAGCGCTATGCCGAGGGCCGGATGAAGCGCAAGGTATTGGGAGCCACCGAAGCATTGCGCGACGGCGTGGGGCGGGTCATTCTGGCGGATGGCCGTGTCGAACAGCCGATTCTGGCGGCGCTTGCTGGCCAGGGTACCGTGATCAAGTAGCTGCAAAGGAGCCACCTATGGACATCGATCGCGACCAAGTGATTGCCTGGGAAGATCAGCACGAGAGCGGCGTCTACGGCAAGCAGCCCATCGTGCTGGTGCGCGGCGACGGAGCCCGGGTCTGGGACATGGACGGGACCGAGTACATCGACTGCGTCGGGGGCCATGGCGCGGCAGCTATGGGCCATGCACACCCCGCCGTCGTCGCCGCGGTGAAGGCGCAGTCGGAGCGTCTGTTCCTGGCGCCCAACGGGTTCTACAACGACATGCGCGCGCAGCTCCTTTCCGAGCTGGTGCGAGTGGCGCCGCCGGGTCTTGACCGCGTCTTCCTGTGCAACTCCGGGACCGAGGCCGTTGAGGCCGCCCTCAAGTTCGCGCGACTTGCCACCGGTCGCACCAAGATCGTGTCCACGATGCGTGGCTTCCACGGGCGCAGCATGGGCGCGCTGTCGACGACCTGGCGAAAGGAGTACCGCGAACCCTTCGAGCCCCTGATCCCCGATGTGAGCTTCGTACCCTACAACCGGCTGGAGCGTATGGTCGCGACGATCGATGCCGCGACGGCTGCCGTCATCGTCGAGGTCGTCCAGGGCGAAGGCGGGGTATATCCTGGCACCGAGGAGTTCCTTGTCGGGACCCAGGCGCTCTGCAATGAGCGTGGTGCGCTGTTCATTGTCGATGAGATCCAGACCGGCGTTGGGCGCACAGGCAAGCTGTGGGCCAACGCGCACTATGGCTTACGGCCCGACCTGATGACAATCGCCAAGAGCATTGCCGGCGGGTTGCCGATGGGCGCTACGCTTATCGGGGAGCGGGTGGGCGAGATCCCCGGACACGTGCACGGCAGCACCTTCGGCGGTAACCCGTTGGTGTGCGCGGCGGCACTTGCCACGATCCATGCGATGGAGGCCGAGCAGCTCCCACAGCGGGCCGCCGCCCTGGGGGCGCGGCTGATGGATGGCTTGCGGTCGCTGACCAGCTCCGCCATCCGTGAAGTGCGCGGTATGGGGCTGATGGTGGGTCTGGAGCTCAAGGATCGCTCGGGTGGCTATCTTGCTGCGCTGGCCGAGCAGGGCGTGTTGGCGCTGCCCGCGGGCGCTACTGTCATGCGCTTCCTGCCCCCCCTGGTCATCAGCGAGCAGGATATCGACACGGTACTTGAGAAGGTGGCACTGGTGTTAGGGAACTAGGGAGAGGTCAATGTCTCAAGACAACAATACGCCCGCATTGCTGCTACTGGAGGATGGTCAACGCTACTGGGGCAGAAGCGTTGGTGCACCAGGCGATGCGTTTGGTGAGCTGGTCTTCAACACCAGTATGACAGGGTACCAGGAGGTGCTGACCGACCCCTCGTACCGCGGACAGATCGTCGTTATGACCTATCCCGAGATCGGCATCTACGGGGTGAATGCCGAAGATGTTGAGTCGGGGCAGATCCAAGTAGCAGGTTTCGTCGTCCACCGAGCCGTGAAGGTCCCGTTCAACTATCGGGCAAACCGGTCGTTGACGGATTACCTGGCAGGGGCCGGCATTGTGGCGCTCGAGGGGGTGGACACCCGGGCACTGACGCGTCACCTGCGGACCTTCGGCGCGATGCGTGGGGTGATTGCGACGGCATCAGACGCCGAGGTGCTCGATCCGGAGCGATTGCTCGCCCGCGTGCACCGGCACCCCAAGATGGGAGGGCTCAACCTCGCGGCAGAGGTGACGTCTGACGGCGTCTCCCCCCTCCCAACCTCCCCCCACTGGGGGGAGGAGATGAAAAAGGTAACCGCGCTGGGGGAGGAGGAGAGGCGAGTTCATATCGTGGTCATCGATGCCGGATGCAAGGGCGGCATTGTGCGCGACCTTGTGCAGCGCGGAGTGACGGTCACCGTCGTTCCGTACGACGCCGACACCGCGACCGTGCTCGCCCTCGCCCCCGACGGCGTCCTAATCTCCAATGGTCCAGGCGATCCGGAGCCGCTCACGGACACCATCCGGACGATCCAAGAACTTATCAAGGCGCGCGTCCCGTTGGCTGGAATCTGTCTGGGGCACCAACTGCTCGGGCTCGCAGCGGGCGGGCAGACCTACAAGATGCGTTTTGGGCATCGGGGGGCCAACCATCCTATCAAGGATATGCGCACCGGCGAGATCGTGATCACGACGCAGAACCACGGGTTCGCCGTTGACCCGACGAGCCTAGGCATTGAATGGGCGCCGATCGATACGGCGTTTGCGCCGGCGCGTCCCGAGTTGGCGCCCGGGTCACGGGTGGATCAGGCTGCGACGATGGCCGAGCAACTGCCGAAGGAGCCCCTAATAGGGGAATGTCCGAGCGAGTTCGGCCCGAACTCGTTCGGCCCGATCGAGGTGACGCATCTGTCGCTAAACGACGGTACGGTCGAGGGCCTGCGCTTGCTAGACTACCCTGCGTTCTCGGTGCAGTTTCACCCCGAAGCTTCGCCGGGTCCTCACGACGCGAAGGGATTCTTTGCGACGTTCATGGCTATGGTCGACGCGAAGCGGTCGGAAGGCGCCCATGCCTAGACGCACCGACATCGCCTCGATTCTGATCATTGGCTCCGGTCCCATCGTCATCGGACAGGCCGCAGAGTTCGACTACTCCGGCACCCAGGCGCTCAAGGCGCTCAGACAGGCGGGATATCGCCTGATCGTGGTCAACGCCAACTCCGCGACGATCATGACCGATCCGGAGCTTTCCGACGCGGTGTATATCGAGCCCCTCACTGTCCCTTTCCTCGAGGCCATCATTGAGCGGGAGCGCCCCGATGCGCTATTGCCGACCCTTGGCGGGCAGACCGCGCTCAACCTCGCGGTTGCGCTGGTGGAACAGGGCGTGTTGGAGCGTTACGGCGTGAAGCTCATTGGCGCGTCGTACAAGTCGATCCGACTGGCGGAGGACCGCGCGCTGTTCAAGGAGACGATGCAGCGTATCGATCTCGAGGTCCCGCTGAGCAAGCAGGTTGGAGGCCTTCCCGAGGCGCTGGAGGCAGCTGCGGCGTTCGGCTATCCACTGATCGCGCGCCCCAGTTTCACGCTGGGGGGCACTGGAGGCGGGATCGCCTATAACGCCGAGGAGCTTACCCAGATCGTGGCCCGCGGCCTCATCGAGAGCCCGTCGCGCACCGTGCTTCTGGAGGAGTCGGTGATCGGCTGGAAGGAGTACGAGATGGAGGTGATGCGCGACAGCGCCGACAACGCCATCATCGTGTGCTCTATTGAGAACCTCGACCCGATGGGCGTGCACACCGGCGACTCGATCACCGTGGCACCGGCCCAGACGCTTACGGATCGCGAGTACCAACGGATGCGCGACGCGTCCATCGCCGTGCTGCGGGCTATCGGGGTGGACACTGGTGGGTCAAACATCCAGTTCGCGATCGACCCAGTGTCGGGGCGCATGGTCGTGATTGAGATGAACCCTCGCGTCTCGCGCTCGTCGGCGCTCGCTTCTAAGGCCACGGGATACCCTATTGCCAAGGTGGCGGCGCTTCTGGCGGTTGGTTACCGGCTGGACGAGATTGCTAACGATATTACCCGGCGGACGACGGCGGCGTTCGAGCCAACCCTGGACTATGTCGTGGTCAAGATCCCGCGCTTCCAGCTGGAGAAGTTTCCCGGGGCAGACCCGCGCCTGACCACGCAGATGAAGTCCGTGGGCGAGGCGATGGCAATCGGTCGCACGTTCAAGGAGGCGCTAGGCAAAGCGCTTCGATCGCTGGAGCTCGACGTGACGCCGAGGCTTGACTTCGACCGCATTCCCGAGTATCTGGCGAATCCCACGCCCGAGCGGTTGGCCTATATCTACGCGGCCTTACGCCGCGGCCTTTCCGTCGACGAGATCTATCTCCTCACACATATCGACCGTTGGTTCCTGACAGAACTCGCGCAGTTCTCTCACTTCGAGTCCGACCTGCGGGAGATGCCCTGGGAGGCGCTCGACCGCGACACACTCCTCCAGGCTAAGGTATTTGGATTCTCAGACCTCGAGTTGGGCGAGCTGTTTGCTTGTTCTAGCGAGGACATTCGCGAGCGGCGGTATACGCTAGACATTCGCCCAGTGTACAAGATGGTCGACACCTGCGCTGCCGAGTTCGACGCTTTCACGCCCTATTTCTACTCGACGTACGCCGGCACGGAGGACGAGGCCGAGCTCACCGATCGCCGCAAAGTGGTCATTCTGGGGTCCGGCCCCAATCGCATTGGGCAGGGGGTGGAGTTCGATTACGCCAACGTCCACGCGGTCTGGGCGCTGCAGGAGGAGGGCTATGAGGTCATCATGGTCAACTCCAACCCTGAGACGGTCTCGACCGACTATGATATCGCCGATCGGCTCTACTTCGAGCCGCTCACGGTTGAGGATGTGCTTCACGTAGTCGAACATGAGAAGCCCATCGGCGTGGTCGTAGGTTTTGGGGGACAGACGCCCTTGAAGCTGGCCCGCGCGTTGGTCAAGGCCGGCATTCCATTGTTGGGGATCGACTTCGCCGCGATTGAGTTGGCCGAGGACCGGGAGCAGTTCGGCGCTCTGTTGACCCAACTGGGGCTCAAGAGCCCGCCGTATGGTATGGCCACAGCGGTCGAGGAGGCACTGAGCGTCGCCGAGGGGCTTGGGTACCCGGTCCTCCTGCGTCCGAGCTTCGTGCTGGGCGGGCGGGCGATGGAGATCGTCAGTAGTGCCGAGGAGCTCCGTCACTTCATCGTTGAGGCCGCGCGGGTCTCGCCGGGCTATCCGGTGCTGATCGATCGCTTCCTGGAGGGGGCCATCGAGCTGGACGTCGATGTCCTGTCCGATGGAACGGATGTCTGGATCGCGGGGCTGATGGAGCAGATCGAGGAAGCTGGTGTTCACTCGGGCGACTCGGCCTGCGTAATGCCCCCGGTGAGTCTTTCCGGCGAGATGGTCGCACGGATTGAGGCCTCGGTCGCGGGTCTTGTCCGCGCGATGGGTTCTGTTGGGCTGGTCAACATCCAGATGGCGATCCGAGGCAATGCGTTGTATGTTCTGGAGGCCAATCCCCGCGCTTCGCGCACAGTGCCCTATGTGAGCAAGGCCATCGGCATCCCGGTAGCGAGACTGGCGGCGCAGATTCTGGTGGGCCGCACGTTGGGTGAGCTGCTTGTACCCTATTGGCCGTATCCGACCTACGCACCCACATCGACCTCTCTTGGGGCGCACCTGGAGGCGACCCACCGGGCGCCGATGCCGTGGCCAGTGCAGTCGTCGGTTAAGGAGGTCGTGCTGCCCTTTGGACGCTTCCCGGGGGCCGACGTCCTGTTGGGGCCAGAGATGCGCTCCACGGGTGAGGTCATGAGCTTCGGTGAGAGCTTTCCGGAGGCCTTTGCCAAGGCTGAGATCGCCGCGAGTAACCCCTTGCCCACATCAGGGGCTGTGCTCGTGAGTCTGGCTGACGCGGACAAGCGCGAGGGGATCTCACTTGTGGCGCAGCTCAGCGACATGGGGTTTGCGGTCCTGGCTACACGGGGGACGGCGCGGGTGCTCCGAGCGATGGGGATTGCCGTCCAGGAGGTGTTGAAGGTAGGCGAGGGGCGGCCTGATTGCGTCGACGTCATCGTGCAGGATAAGATCAGCCTCGTGGTGAACACCCCCTCGGCTATTGGCGGCAGTGGGCGGCAGCGCGACATTGCGGTTCCCGGAACCGCGGAGCTGCGCGGTGTCCCACTACCCTGGCATCTCGCGCGCTCTTCGGGCTATCGCATCCGTACCGCGGCGCTCGAGCATCATGTGCCTTATGTGACGACATTGGTGGCGCTGCGGGCAACCGTTGCTGCGATTCGGTATCTGCGCGCCCGGCGGTTGGGTGTGAGTAGGCTTGGCGCATCGCCGAAAAGGGACGAGGGATAGGGGATGCGGATGGCGGGCGAGTAGTCTGAAGGTCATCTGCGATCGCCCGCGGTCCGGCGGACGAAGAGTTGGGCTCTATCCTTCAAGGGAGGTTATGTTGGACGAAGCTGAGTTTCTGGAGAAGCTGCTCTCGATCCCCAGCCCCTCGGGGGGCGAGGATGTGTTTGCCGAGTATTTGCTGGCGCAGATGCGCAAGCTGGGCTTCCGCGCGTCCCGCGATGATGCGGGTAACGTCGTTGGGTCGGTGGGACATCCCGGTACCGCGCGCGAGATCATTCTACTGGGCCATATGGATACTGTGCCGGGCTTCATCACGGTGCGGTGGGACGACGGGAAACTCTACGGGCGTGGGGCCGTGGATGCCAAGGGGCCGCTGGCAGCGTTTGTGCTGGCGGCGGCGCGGGTCGCCCCGAAGCTGAACACCACGAAGGTGACCGTGATCGGCGCGGTGGAGGAGGAGTCGCACGGCTGGGGTGCGCAGTACCTGGCGCAGACAATGTCGGCACCTGACTTCGCCATCATCGGCGAGCCGAGCGCCTGGGACAGCATCACACTCGGGTACAAAGGGCGGCTCAACATGGAGTATCGCCTTGTACAGCCGGGAGGACACAGCGCCGGCGAGGCTCCGGGCCCTGCCGAACATGCCGTGAACTTCTGGAATCGAATGCGTCGGTATGCCTATGCCTTCAACCAGGGGCGTGAGGGGCGCTACAATACGCTCGACCCGGCGTTGCGCGACCTGCACACGTACAGCGATGGGCTCTACGATTACGTGGAGATGAACATCGTGGCGCGCGTCCCGCCTGAGTTTGGCATCGACGCGCTTCAGGCAAGCATGGAGGAATGGAGCGGCGGCGCCGAGCTGCGCTTCCTTGGCTCCGACCCCGCCTACCGGTCCGACAAGAATACGCCCCCGGTACGCGCCCTCTTGCGCGCTATCCGAGCGCAGGGCGGGTCCCCGCACTTCAAGCTCAAGACGGGGACCTCGGACATGAACACGGTCGGACCGGTATGGGAATGTCCGATGGTAGCTTACGGGCCTGGCGACTCGTCGCTGGACCACACGCCGCGCGAGCACGTCGAGATCGATGAGTTCCGGCGATCGATCGCCGTGCTGGCGCAGGCGCTCGAGACGCTGGCGGTTTGATCTGGAGAGATCACCGGAAGACCTTTGAGGTTTTCGAAAACCTCAAAGGTCTAGAGAACCGGAGGACCAAGGAGCGACACGACTATGACGGAAATCCAGGAAGATCTTGGCAACGGCCTCATCCTGCGGCGCGCGACGCGCGCCGACACCGAGGCGCTGGCTGACTTCAACGCGCGCGTCCATAGCGATAAGGGCTGGGACGAGCCTGACATGGGCGTGAGCGCCTGGGTTCATGACCTCGTGGCGCGCCCGCACCCGACGTTCACGCCGGGCGATTTCCTCGTCGTCGAGGACACGGCGCGCTCCACAAGCGACCGTCCGTGCGTCGTCTCGAGCTCGAACCTGATCTCGCAGACCTGGACCTACGCGGGGATCGAGTTCGGCGTGGGCCGTCCGGAGCTCGTGGGCACCCATCCCGACTACCGGCGCCGCGGCCTCATCCGCAAGCAGTTCGAGGTGCTGCACCGCTGGAGCGCTGAACGCGGCGAGCTTGTCCAGGCGATCACCGGCATCCCCTGGTATTACCGCCAGTTCGGATACGACATGGCGCTCAACCTTCACGGCGCGCGCCGCGGGCCGGAGACGGGCCTGCCGGCGCTAAAGGATGGCGAGCCGGAGCCTTACCTAGTCCGCCCCGCGACCCCCGATGACCTGGGCTTCATCGCCGAGATCGACGAGGCTGGGCACCGCCATTCGCTCGTGAACTGCGTGCGCGGTGCGGCGCAGTGGGCCTATGAGCTCTCCGGGCGCAACCCTACCAACGCGGCGCACTTCGAGCTAAGGATCATCGAGGCTGCCGCGAGTGCGGGCGCGAGTGCGGGCGCGAGTGCGGGCGCGGGTGAGTGCGTCGGCTACCTTGCGCACCCGCCGGTCCGCTGGGGCTCGCACCTGTGGGCCACGCGCTATGAGCTCAAGCCAGGCGTGTCGTGGTGGGCGGTCACGCCCTCCGTCCTGCGCTACCTAAAGGCCGTCGGCCTCACGCTACGGCCCTATTTTTCCGATCCGGACGGCGGCCCGCCATTCAAGGGTGTGGCGTTTGAACTTGGTGAGCAGCACCCGGCCTACGCCATCGCCGCGGACTGGCTGCCCATCGTCAGCAGACCCTATACCTGGTACATGCGCGTGCCTGACCTTCCGGCATTTCTTCGCTTGATTGCGCCGGTGCTCGAGCGCCGCCTGGCGCAGTCGGACATGGCAGGCCACACGGGAAACCTGAAGCTCGATTTCTACCGCGACGGCGTGGTGGTGAGCCTCGAGCAGGGACGGATTGTCGACATCGCCGCGTGGCCGCTGGGGCGCGAGAGTGACGGGGAGCGCGTGTCCGAGGGGGCCTATGTCCGCTTCCCCGACCTCACCTTCCTTCAGGTGCTCTTCGGCCACCGTGCCCTCGACGAGCTGCACCACGCTTATACAGACTGCTACGACAACTTGGAGGGCAGGTTGCTGGTGGATGCATTGTTTGTCAAGCAGCCCTCGGAGATCTGGCCGATCGCGTAGCGCCTAGCTGGGCAATCACGAGCACTTAATCGAATAGCCGATAGAAACGAGCGGAGGAGCACAATGGCACCCAAGAAGGTCTCAAAGGTAGTTCTGGCATATTCGGGGGGGCTGGACACGTCGTGTATCGTGCCCTGGCTCATCGAGAAGTATGGCTGTGAGGTGGTAACCTTCACGGCTGACCTGGGCCAGGAGGAGGAGCTCGACGGGCTTCCCGAGAAGGCCCGGATAAGTGGCGCGGTCAAGTCCTATGTGGAGGATCTGCGCCAGGAGTTCGTCAAGGAATATGTCTTCCCAACGATGCGCGCCGGTGCGATCTATGAGCGGCAGTACCTGTTGGGTACGTCGTTCGCGCGCCCGCTCATCGCCAAGCGACTTGTCGAGATCGCCGAGCTGGAAGGGGCGGACGCGATCGCCCACGGAGCCACCGGGAAGGGCAACGACCAGGTGCGCTTCGAGCTGGGCGTGATGGCGCTCAATCCGCGTCTGACCGTGATCGCGCCCTGGCGTGAGTGGAGCATCCGCTCACGCCAGGACGCGCTGGAGTATGCGACCGCGCATGGCGTCCCCGTGACGGCGACGGGCAAGTCGAAGTACAGCCGCGACCGCAACCTGTGGCACCTGAGCCACGAGGGTCACATCCTGGAGAACCCCTGGATGGAGCCGGAAGAGGATATGTTCCTGCTGACGGTGGCGCCCGAAGCCGCGCCGGATGAGCCGCGTTATGTCGAGATCGACTTCAAGGCCGGCATTCCCTTCCGCGTCGACGGTGTGGCCCGCGGCGCGGTCGAGCTCGTCTCCTATCTGAACAAGGTGGGGGGGGAGCACGGCGTTGGTCGTGTGGACATCGTCGAGAACCGATTGGTGGGTATCAAGTCGCGCGGGGTCTACGAGACGCCCGGCGGCACGATGCTCTACGCAGCGCTGCGTGCGTTGGAGACGCTGTGCCTTGACGGTTTGACGATGCATTACAAGGACGTCGTGGCGGAGCAGTACGCCGAGATGGTCTACAATGGCAAGTGGTTCACGCCATTACGCACGGCGCTGGACGCCTTTGTAGACCAGATTATGCAGAACGTCACCGGCACCGTTCGGCTCAAGTTGTACAAGGGGTCGTGCACCGTCGTGGGTCGGAAATCACCCTACTCGCTCTACCGCGAGGACTACGCTACCTTCGGCGAAGACGATGTGTACGACCAGAGCGACGCTGAGGGCTTCATCCACCTCTTCGGCCTCCCGCTGAAGGTCAAAGCACTGCTCGACATCGAGGGGCTGGGCAAGTCGAGTTACGCGCAGCCTGACTTCACCGCGTTCAAGCGTGACTAGGAGGTCGTAGGAGGAGGCATTGCCTCCCCCTACCAACCCCTTTCTCAGATTTTGGGATAGGAGATCGCCGATGGCGAAACTATGGGGTGGGCGGTTCGAGAAGGAACCGGACAAGCTGCTCTGGGCGTACAACGCCTCGATTGACTTCGATTGGCGCATGTATGAGGCCGATATCCATGGTAGCATCGCCTATGCGCGTGGGCTCAAAGACGCGGGCGTGCTCACGCCGGATGAGGCCAAGACGATCGTTGACGGCCTGGGGATCGTCCTTGGGGAGTTCGAGAGTGGGGCGTTCGTCTTCGCGCCCTCCGACGAGGACATCCACACCGCCGTCGAGCGCCGCTTGCACGAGCTCAAGGGCGACGTAGCCGGCAAGTTGCACACCGGGCGCAGCCGTAATGATCAGGTGGCGACGGACACGCGCCTGTACTTGCTGGGTAAGATCGGGTCATCGCTGGAAAAGACGGCCCGGCGGGCCGTCTCTACGCCTGATGGGACGTCATTCCTCTCCTCCGGCGACGACGCAGAACCGAAGACGCCCCACCGGGGCGCCTCTACGGGCTTGCGAGGCCTTGTGCGCGACCTTCAGGACGCGATCGTCGATCAGGCTGAGGTGCACCTCGACGCTATGATGCCGGGCTACACGCACTTGCAGCCTGCTCAGCCCATCCTCTTCTCCCATTGGCTTATGTCCTTTTTCTGGATGCTCCAGCGCGACGTGGATCGGCTTGATGCGCTGACCCACCACGTTGCGGTGATGCCGTTGGGCAGCGCGGCGCTCGCCGGGAACACGTTCGACATCGACCGCGAGATGCTCGCAGCCGACCTGGGCTTCGAGACGGTCAGCCAGAATAGCCTGGACGCTGTGGCTGATCGTGACTTCATCGCCGAGTTCCTCTTCTGGGCGGCGCTGCTTCAGACCCATCTCAGCCGTATGTCTGAGGACCTAATCCTGTATGCTACCGCCGAGTTTGGGTTCGTCGAGCTCGACGACGCCTATAGCACCGGATCAAGCATCATGCCGCAGAAGAAGAACCCTGATCCGCTGGAGCTGGCGCGCGGCAAGACGGGGAGGATGGTGGGGAACCTGGTGGCTCTGCTGACCACGCTCAAGGGATTGCCCAGCGCCTATGACAAGGATCTGCAGGAGGACAAGGAGCCGCTCTTCGATGCTATCGATACACTCGAGATTGAGCTACCGGTTCTGACGGGCGCTATCGCTACGCTGAAAGTGAAGGCAGACCGGATGGCGGCTGCCCTCGGGGACGAACTGCTGGCGACCGACCTGGCTGACCATCTCGTCCGCCGCGCGGTGCCCTTTCGTGAGAGTCACCGCCTCGTAGGCCAGGCTGTGCGCCGGGCGCT
>JALOOJ010000149.1 GCA_025454475.1 Anaerolineae bacterium | reverse complement strand
AGCTTAGGTTCCTTAGTCGCCAGGTTGAGCTGGAGCGCGTCATGCCCTGCGCTGACGCCCAGGAAGACCTGATAGTCGCCGTTGGCCTCATTCTCCTTGAACAGGCTGTAGTTGGCGATATTGACGTGGCGGTTGTGGAAGTCGATCTCCCCGTTCACGATCCAGAGGTTGAAGACGTCGACGGCCTCGAAAAGGCGGTGTGTAACCGTGTCGATATACGGAAGCTGGTTGCCCTCAGGATCAACGCCGAAGAAGTAGGGGTTCCGCTCCATCATGAAGAGTTCCTCAGAGAGGGTGTTCTTGGCGATCCACGGCGTGGCCCATGGAATGTCCGGATTCAGATGGAACAGGCGCCGATCCTCAAAGTACTCAGTCCAGGAGTTGAACCCGGCTTCCGTGACAGCGGCCTCCAGAGCAGCCTTGTCATCGGTCGTGTCCATATGGAACTGCTTCATATAGTGAGAAGCTATGGAGAACCCGTGAAGCTCGCGCAGCGCATCATACATATGCAGAGGCCTTGGATGCGCGAACTTGTAGACGACCGTATAGTCGTCCGGGAACTCCGCCTCACACAGCACCTTACTCCCGGTTTCATCCACGGTCGTGAGTTTGGTCCACTTGCCCGGCTGGAGCTCTGCATTGGTGGCGTAGTGGTCATAGAACCACTTGAAGTCCGCACTGGTGAGCTCCACGCCATCCGAGTACTTCAGCCCCTTGCGCAGGTGAAGCGTGAATGTCTTGGCATCTTCACTGACATCCCAGCTCTCGATGAGGCGGGGCACGAGATTCATGTCAGCGTCCAACCAGACCAGGCTTCGGTCAACGTGCTTCGTGGGACCCCAGCGATCCGAGACGCCACTGAAGCCGCGGCGGAGATTACCGCCGTAGTTGCCGATGCTCTCGCGGCAGACGACAGTGTAAGGGTTGAGTGGCAGACGCTCATCCACCGGGGGCAGATCGCCAGATGCCACGAGCGCCGCGAGCATAGGAGCTTCCTTGTACTTGCTCATGGGTTCCGGCACGGCAGTTGGCTCATCCGGCTTGGCCGTAGCCGCAGGGGCCTCCGGTTTCGGCGTAGCCGTAGGTGGCGCAGCCGTGGGCTCCGGGGGAACCTCGGTCGGCTCTACCGTCAGGGGGGCGCCGCAGGCCGAGGCCACCGCCCCCGCGGTCGCCAAGGTGGACACATAAAGGAACTGGCGCCGAGTTAGCTTATGTCGCTGACTCATCGATTACAACCTCCTTGATACTGGCTTGAAGAGAAATCCTGAGACGGAAGTACCTCCGCATCCGCCGCGGGCCGACTACAGCATCTGGCAATACACACCTCCTTCATCGTTCGATTCAGATGACATCTCCCCTCCCCACAACCCCTATAAGACGCAACTCCTCGGCTCGGTGGCAACTGGCAAAATGGTCCTTGCCCAGTTCGCGCAGTTCCGGCTCCTGCTGTTCGCAGATCGCTTGGGCGTACCGGCAGCGCGGGTGGAAGTAGCAGCCACTGGGCGGATTCGCCGGATCGGCGACATCGCCCTCCAGGACGATGGGGTCTGTCCTTAGACGCGGATCAGGCTTTGGAACCGCCGAGAGCAAGGCCTCGGTATAGGGGTGTAGCGGATTCTGAAACAGCTCTCCAGTCGTTGCGTGCTCGACAAGCTTGCCGACGTACATCACTGCAACACGATCACTGATGTGCTCAACGACACTAAGATCGTGAGAGATGAAGAGATAGGTGAGGTTGAACTCCTCCTGCAGGTCCTGGAGGAGGTTGAGTGTCTGTGCCTGAATGGAGACGTCCAGGGCCGACACCGGCTCATCACAGACCACGAGCTGCGGATTCATCGCCAGCGCCCGAGCTACTCCGATCCTCTGTCGCTGGCCACCGCTAAACGCGTGCGTGTACCGCGTCATGTACTCCGGACGCAACCCAACCACCCGAAGAAGCTCAGCCACGCGATCCTGCAGCTCGCTTCCTTTGGCCATATCATTGACGTACAGGGGCTCCCCGACGATCTGCAGCAGCGTCATACGGGGGTTCAGCGACGAATATGGATCCTGGAAGATCATCTGCATGTTCTGGCGCAACTGCTTGAGCTGGTGTCTGTCCAGGTCAGCAACGTTGACCCTCCCCATCGTCTGATCGTCGAACCACACCTCGCCACCGGTCGGTTCATAGGCGCGCATGATGACGCGTCCGGTAGTGGTTTTCCCGCAGCCACTCTCACCTACCAGACCCAACGTCTCTCCTTTGCGGATGAAAAAGCTCACCCCATCCACTGCCCTGACATTACCCACCGTCTTGGTCGAGAAGAAGCCCTTCGTAATGGGGAAATGCTTCTTCAGATTCCTCACATCCAGGAGAATCGGTGCACTTTCTGTGGTGTGGGTGTCATTCATAACCTTTTCCTCACTCAATGAACGCTGATCTGCCGTCGCATGGCGCCCTACGCATCGGCCGGCAAGGAGTACCGCGTCCGTGCCGGATGGTCCGCAGAGAGTACGCCCAGGCACCTCAGCGCGGAAACAAAGTCGTGGAACTCCATAGGCTTGCGTAGGAAAAACTCAGACTCCGTAGCCTCGCAACGCCGATCGCTATCTTGCCAGAGACACATGACGACAGGGGTCATGCGGGTGCACGGTTCTGCGCGAAGTAGCGCAAGAATCTCCCAACCATCGACCTCTGGGAGATCCGATTCCAGCACAATCACCGCCGGTTGCTCACGCTGCGCCAGTGTGAGAGCTCCAGTTCCCGAGCTGGCGATAACGACAGAGAATCCACTCTGCTCCGCATACAACCTGAGCAAGTAGATGTAGTACGGATCGTTCTCGACCAGCAGCAGTCTGGGCAGCGCCATCGAGTGCCCACCTATAGGCACAGCCAACTCCGCGGGTTGTAGGATTGGTATTTTGACATACCCATTTCCGCACCTGTAGTATAAGCGATCCGTGTGTCGCTGTCTCGCACGTTATGGACACAGATTTAGCACGAAGTGGACAGGCCCGCGGCACGGACGGGTCAGGCGACCCGTCCTACATCCGAATGTGGGCGACCGATTCCGGCCAGCGCTGTCTTGTCCGCCCACGACAAGGCGCCATAGGATGTACGGCGCCTGATCCGGCGCCAGGCGCCTTCCTTCCCGGAACCTGAGCCGTTCCGACGGCCTAAGCCGTTCCGACGGCCGGCATCCGGAGCTCAGGCGTGCATTCGGCGATAGTCGCTGGGCGACATACCCAGATCTCGCCTGAAGACCCTACAGAAGTAACTGCTATCGGAGAACCCTACTGCCGCCGCAACCTCGCTGATGTTAAGCGCCGTACTCTGGAGGAGGCGCCTGGCGTGGCGCAGGCGGAATCGGTTCAGATACACCATCGGCGTGATGCCGATCTCGTCGGTGAAACAGCGGTCCAAGTGTCTCGCACTGAGATTCACGTAGGCCGCGATCTCTTTTCGGGCAATCGGCTCCATATAGCGCTCATGGATATAGGCCATCGCCCGCCGTACCAGCTTGCGCGTCTCGGGATTCGCCATAGTGCTGCGCCGTAGGGCAGCCTCGAGATGATGTAGCGTCTCCTGAGCAGAGAACACCCCCTTGCTGAGCACCGTGACTACCCCCTGGTTTAGCTGTGCTAACGCTTGCTCCGTGAGCGTTTTCGCGGTCAACACCACCACCGGGACGTCGGACAGGTGCGGCTGTTCCTGCATCGCTGCGATCACATCAAACCCGTTCATCTCAGGCATCATCAGATCGAGCAACACAAGATCCGGGCGTGTCTCCTCCATCAACTCAAGGGCCTGACGCCCATCGGCTGCCTGCAGGACACAGCTATCGGGAAACTGCGAGCGCAGCAGCCACATGTGCGTCGCGAGGATATCGGGCTCATCGTCGACCAACAAGATCGTGGCAGGCGCGCCGGCCCCGGCGACGTCGCCCGCTCCTTCCTGCGGGCTCCACGCCGCGATGCCCTGCCGCTCGAGCACCTGAACCAGATCGGCGATGCTCAGTGGTTTGGTTAGATAATCCAATGCCAGCAGCGAACCGCTATCAGTATCGCGCATCAGCGCATAGAAAAGCACCGGCACTGTCTGGGTGTCGGGATTCTCTTTGAGCACCTTCAGCATGTCCCATCCGTACTCTGAAGCCGGTTTCATGCCCAGGATCACGGCACTGGGCATAGAGGCGACCACTTCACTGAGCCATGCCTCCGGGCTGCTTTGGGCCTCAGTGCGGTCCACGCAAATCTCCCGCACGGCGTAGCCGCAACTCTCGAGATAGGCGTGGAGTTCCAGAGTCTCATCGCTGGCCTCGGACAGAATCAGCACCGACCTTACTGCTGTCTGATCCGGCGAAGCCGACGGGTCTGCGCGGTCTGCATCCATCGTGGACAGGGTGAAGTAGAAGGTCGCCCCCTCACCCTCAACGCCGGAGGAGGCTACACCGATGGTGCCCCCATGCATCTCGACGAGACGCCGACTGATAGCCAGCCCCAGCCCCAGGCCGCCGTACCCACGCGCCGCCGTCCTTTCCGACTGCCGGAACTCATCGAAGATGGATTCGTGCTCTGCGGGAGGCACACCGATTCCGGTATCGCTGACCGACACCCTGACCTCACCTGCCCGAGGCGTTCTGACGCACTCGATCGCTAACCGCACCTCACCTTCCGATGTGAAACGGATGGCATTGCTGACCAGGTTGAGCGCAACCTGACGCAGGCGCGTACGGTCCCCCCAGACCTTGGGCAAACTATCGGGGACCTCCGATAACCACCTGAGCCCCTTATCCAGCGCCATCTGCTGGCCGATCACCATGACGACCTCAAGCACCTGCCGCAGGTCCAATGGCTCCCGAACCAGGCGCAGTTGGCCAACCTGACTACTTGCCAGGTCCAGCACATCGCGGATCAAACCATCCAGGTGTTGCGCGCTGGCATGGATGCGCATAAGCTCTTGTTCTCGCCCGTGCTGTTCCCACAACAGCATCTCGCTCACGCTCACGATCAGGTTTAGCGGCGTCCGCAGCTCGTGGCTCACCATCGAGAGGAACCTGCTCTTGAGCAGGTCTGCCTCCTCGGCGCGCTGCCGAGCGCGCACGGCCTGGTCGTAGAGCAATATGCCGCAGAGCGCATCGCTGATGTAACTGCGCAAGAGGTCATAGACCGTGCTCTCTGCCGGCTGGTCCTCGAACAGGATGTCCCGCGGCCCCACCCCGAACAAAACATACCCATAGGCGTCGTGCCGGGCGAAAAGGGATTCAGCAACGAGGACAAAGGGGCCATCACGATCAAGTTGGCGCAGGACCTCCCGCGGCAGTGCGTCCTGGACCTGGAAGCATAGGCCATCACCAGGCAAAGCAATCCGTCCTGCAGCAGTGCTGGCAAAGTGAAGACGCACCCGGCCCGTGTCATCATCGGGCTCTTCGAGGAGTGTGACAAAGCATCCCTCGATCTCGAGTTTTGGAAGCTCTTGGGCCAGCGTTGCCTTGAGCTCTTCCATGTCCGTCACAGTTGCTAGAATGTGGCCCACCTGAGCCAGGGCAACTGCCTGCTGCCCCATGTCGAACTGCGCGGCCGCAGCCAGACTGTTGGCCGTCTGAGCAGCAATCGCCCGGGCCTGAGTGAACAGGTCTTCAGCCAGCACCAAGGCGCGTGCCGACCGCGCCCCGACAGCCTCCGGCCGTTCTGCAATAGCACCCACAGAAACCCGGCGCAGAAGCGAGATCACCTCTTCGAAGCGGGTTACATCCTGTCGCATCGTCGACCATTCGAACATCACCTGTCTAAACACCGCCAGGAAATCAGACTCCACAGCCAACTGGCTCAGGGGACGATCGAGGACGCCCAGATCTCTGACCAACGCGTCTACCAACCTCGCGGCCCAGGCCTCACCATCGGTTCGAATCGCGCCTGGGTGATCAGGGGCCCAGGCACCATCAGCAACTACGCGGGTAATCTCTGCCACAGCGCGATCACGTTGCGACATAAGCGTCCGCTGCGGGTCGAGATCTTCATACAGCGCATCGGAACGCTCCTCCCCCTGGACCGTGGGCATAGTTGCCCGCTCCGCCTCTGCCTGGATCATAGGCGAGTCGCCCGCTTCTAAGCGGCTCGCTTCTGAGCGGCTCTGCCCGGATGTAGACGCGCCCGCAGCCGCGGCTGCGTCAGGACGCAGTAAGCTAGCGCGCAAGATGACCTGACTCGGGCATCCGCAGGACTGGCGCACGACTAGCCGCGCCGGGATTTCCTGCACGAGCGGTACGTCCTCCCCGTGCATCTGCGCCAGCAACAGCGATATGGCCTCGCGGCCTACCGCATCGAACGGCGCGCGGGTCGTGGTCAGTGGAGGCATAACGCCGGCGAGGTGCGGGAAGTCGTCAAAACCGGTGAGCGCAATATCCTCCGGCACACGAAAGCCGTTGAGTGTCAGCCAGCCGAGCGCCTGCTGCGCCAACGAGGCGCTCGTGCCCACAATAGCCTCGACGCGCCGAGGGAGCTCTCTCTCGAAGCTCGCCAGAAAGCGTCGGATTCCCTCGCGATTGTCCCAGCCCTCGCTGGGTGGGGTCACGAGGGCTGCATCGAGTGGGATACCGTGCGCCTCGAGACCCTCAACGTAGGCGCGATGGCGCTCCCGGGCCCCGCGATGGGTGAGCGGTCCCCGGAGGAAAGCGATGTGGCGATAGCCATGGACCTCAATGAGGTGATCGACAACCTCACGCATTCCCCTGTAGTTGTCAATGAGGATGCTCGGGATTCCGGGCAGAAGTGTCTGCACGCTGACCATCGGGATGCCGCGTAGGCCCCCACAGAAGGCGCGCATCCCCTCGACCCCCACGTACAGGCCGAGCCCGCTCGTGAGCAGCACAACGCCCGCAAGCCATTCAGGATTGATCAGCCCATAGACTGCGTTGGCCTGTTGCTCGTATCCAACAGGAGACTGGAGGGGCTGCCCAGCGAACGTGAGGACATTGAGGTTGGCTTGACCGGCAGCTTCCGTTGCGCTCAGCCAGATGTCATAGTCGGGGCGGCGAAATCCCCGCATGACGATGCCGACCGTCGGGCGTGAGTCGAGGTCGCCTATTCCTTGATGTTGCATACCCTCACTCAGTGCTCAGTAGTCCGTGCCATAGTATGGCATAGAACGATCGCACCGGCAACCCAATGATCGCGGCTCCAAGCCTGATCCCCACCAACTAGCGCCCTGATACGAGACCCACCGCCGTGGCTAACGAGCAGAGCGTCAATGGACCAGAACGTGAGTGGACAATGCAGAGCCCGTGAGTAGAATCTCCCCAACGACACACCGCCGCGCAACACAAGGAGTTGACTATGCCCCTAACCAAGATCGTCTGTACCTTGGGCCCAGCCACAGAGAATCCGGAGACGCTCCGTGCGATGGTCCGCGCCGGCATGACCGTGGCCCGCCTCAACTTCTCTCACGGCACTGCTGAGGAAAAACGTACTACGGTAGCGCTGGTGCGGCGGGTCGCGGCAGAAGAGGGTCGTTTCGTCGCTCTGATGGGCGACCTACAGGGACCGAAGATTCGCATTGGCAGGCTCCCCGAGGGTGGTCTCCGACTGAGCAAGAATGACGCTGTCGTACTGACCGCAGTTCCGACCCCGGTTCCGACCGCCGAGATCCCCTTCCCGCACCCCGAGATCATTGAGGATGTCAAACCGGGGGATCGTCTGCTTCTGGATGACGGCACGCTGGAGTTGTTGGCAGTTGCCACAACCCCCCCGAAGCTGCATTGTCGCGTCGTCGTTGGAGGGATTCTAACGTCCCACAAAGGTGTCAACCTTCCAGGA
This sequence comes from Anaerolineae bacterium, assembly GCA_025454475.1. Taxonomy (GTDB): domain Bacteria; phylum Chloroflexota; class Anaerolineae; order B4-G1; family SLSP01; genus PWVB01. The sequence goes on along the minus strand of JALOOJ010000149.1, from coordinate 2,224 downwards.
GTCGCGCTGCGGATCGAGGCGCTCACCGACAAAGACCGAGAGGACGCCCTCGTCGCACTGGACCTGGGCCTAGACTACCTGGCGCTGTCCTTCGTGCGGCGAGCGGCAGATGTGGAGACGTTGCGCGAGTACCTCCTGGCGCACATCGGCGCCCCAGAAAAGCGCGCGGTGGGGCAGGATCCTCACGGCATGCCCGGCCTGATTGCAAAGATCGAGAAGCCGCAAGCGCTGGACGACCTTGAGGCCATTGTTCGAGCTGCGGATGGCGTGATGGTGGCTCGTGGTGATCTTGGGGTCGAAATCGCGCCGGAGCGCGTGCCGACGGTCCAGAAGCATATGATTCACCTCTGCAACGCGCTGGGCAAGCCCGTTATCACGGCGACACAGATGCTCCAGTCGATGATCGAGCTACCCCGCCCGACTCGGGCCGAGGCCTCCGACGTCGCCAACGCGATTCTCGACGGCAGCGATGCCGTGATGCTCTCGGGCGAGACGTCCGTGGGGCTGTATCCTGTCGAGGCCGTGCAGATGATGGCGCGAATCGCGGAGAACGTCGAGACGTCTGGCGGTTTTCCCTATAACCAGCTCCTCGACCCTCCTCTTGGGGACGATCAGCCAAATGCCGAACTGATCACCACAGCGATCAGCCGTGCTACGGTCGCGCTCTCGGTCGCATCGCGGGCAAAAGCGATCCTCTGCTCGTCAGAGTCCGGGCGCACAGCACGCATCATCGCTCGACACCGGCCCGGAGTGCCCCTATTGGGAATCACACCCTTCGAGACAACAGCGCGCCGCATGCAGTTGCTATGGGGCGTAATCCCGATCGTCGTAACCGCATTCCACAATACGGATGAGATGATCCTGAAGATGGTTCGGGCTGCCAAGGCAGGCGGGCACATCCGGATCGACGACAACGTGGTACTGACAGCAGGAATCCCGCTCGAGGTGCACGGCGTCACCAATATGGTAAAGGTCCATACGGTCCGCGAGGCGGACGTCGTCTAGCTGCCTATGGAAAAGGACACCGGGATGAGTTGTCCCGGTGTCCTGTGATGATCTACGACACGTGCTGCGGGTGCAGGGGACCCTAAACCTGAACTGGGGCCTCCGGCTCCGCGGCGAGCTCGAACTGACGGTCTATCACAGGCTCCACAACGGTGCTGCCCTGTGACGCCCCACAGAAGGGGCAGATGTTCCAGTCAAGAGCCAAGACCGCGTCACAGGAGATGCACTTCTTGCGCAGATGAGTATGGCAGTAGGGACAGTAGATGAACTCATCCTTGACCTTGGCGCCACAACCAGGGCAGACCTCAGGTTCCTCGATCGCCTGAAGCAGCGCCTCCTGCTCCAAGGCGTGCTCATAGGCCTCTGCAAGCGTCTCACGCGGTCGGATGAGGAAGTAGACGATCAGGCCTGGCAATGTCAGCACGCCGACCATAAACGTCGCCAGCAGTTGCACCACGATATCGCGGGTACGAGCGCGGATGTCGCGAAAGGTCCACAGGACCATGCCCAGCCACAGGCTCGTGACGAACACCGCAGTGACCAGGGTGAGAACCGTCACCACCTGCGGCAAGATCTCTAGAAGCTGGTCGATCATGTGCCAGAAACTCCTTTTGCCAGTTAGCGGATGCGACCGAGGCTGCGCACACTGACGACCTATGCCCTGCCCCGATCCAGCGCATTGTACCATCGACCATACCGGAGACAAGCTGATGACCTATATCACCGTCAAAGAGATGCCGCTCGAGGAACGCCCTCGCGAGCGCTTGGTACTTGCCGGACCACAGGCGCTTTCCACAGCCGAGCTCCTGGCGATCATCCTGCGCGTCGGCGTGGGCGGTGAAAACGTCCTGACCCTGGCGCAGCGGCTCTTGGCCGAGTTCGAGGGGCTCGGGGGCCTGGCCCGCGCCGAATTCTCGCAGCTGTCCGCAGTGCGCGGATTGGGGACGGCAAAGTCAGCCCAGATTATGGCGGCGCTCGAGCTCGGTCGGCGCCTGATGGCTGAGAGCCCTGAGGAGCGTTGGCAGATCCGCGCCCCCAGCGACGCCGCGCACATCCTGATGCCCCGGCTTGGGTTTCAGGAACAGGAGCACTTTGCTGTGCTGTTCCTCGATACCCGCAACCGGGTAACTGACCAGGAAACGCTGTACGTCGGCAGCCTCAATACCTCACTGGTCCGAATCGCCGAGGTCTTCCGGGGTGCGGTACGCCGCAACTGCGC
>JALOOJ010000339.1 GCA_025454475.1 Anaerolineae bacterium | reverse complement strand
GGCCTCGACCGCGGCCACCCAAGGCCGCTCGCGCAGGCCATCAGCCAGCGCAGTCACCCGCTCGTGACTCGCCTCGAACTCGACGAGGAAGATGGGCGCAGCATAGCGCTCCCGCAAGGCCTCGATGGGTGCCTGGACCACGATCTTGCCGTGGTCGATGATTCCCACTGAATCACATACCCGCTCGACATCCGCCAGGATATGGGTCGACATGAAGACCGTGGCCTGCCCGCGCAGTTGCTCGATGACCTCTAGAACATCCTTCCGTCCAGCTGGATCCAGCGCCGAACAAGGCTCATCGAGCAACAGCACATCCGGGCGGTTGATCATCGCCTGAGCGATCCCGAGCCTCTGGCGCATGCCGCGAGAATAGCCGGCGATGCGTCGTCGCGTGGCGGGGCCAAGATCGGCCAGATCCAGGAGATCGCGCACGCGCCCTGCTAGCTCCTCACCACGCAAGCCGAACAACTTCCCCACGAAGACCAGGAGCTCCTCCCCGGTCATCCAGCCATAAAAGGCCGGCTCCTCCGCCAGATATCCGACACGGGTGCGCATCGTGATGTTGTCGGCGGCGACCTCCTGACCACCGATCCAGGCCCGTCCCGAAGTGGGCCGGGACAGCCCGGTGAGCAGCCTAATGGTGGTCGTTTTTCCCGCTCCGTTGGGCCCCAGGAATCCGAAGATCGCGCCCTCAGCCACAACCAGGTTCAGATCGTGCAGACCCACCACCGTGCCGTAGTGCTTAGTCAGACCCTCACATGCAATCGCCGTCATGCGTTGTCCTCTCGTCCCAAGAGGAGATAACCCAATGGACCCACCGTGTTGACCAGCACGATGATGACCAGCCAGACCCATCGTGTGAGATAGCGGAATCGCTGGCGATGCGCCCAATCCCATAGCGCCAGGGCCATCAGGCCCAACTGGACGACTATGAAAGGGAGCAGGAGAGGTAGATATCGTGATAGGTCAAAACCACTCGTAACCATTCCGGCCTCCTGAGTTGCGACAATCAGCGCAGTCCCAATCATCTCAGTTATCGGCGTATCTGCAAGATGGTCAACACGATGGCGTGGGATGCTTGCCGGAGCTTTGCCAGCACCCCGGTCCGACGGTACAATGCGCGGCAGTCGATTGCCCTAAAGGGTACACGCAGCGCGATCGGAACACTCGTGATCATGGACTAAGCCTATGCCCTATCGATTCGAAGTCGACGGCTGGAAGCAATACGTTATGAACTGGTACGACCCGCACCGGCAGCTCGAGGCGCCGGAAGATGAGATCGCGGCGATTGGTCAAGCTCTGGAAGCTCTGGTAGCGCACGGGGTTCTCCCTCACAGCGGCTATGATATGGCTTTGTTCGATGCCCATCGCGCGGCGGTGCGCGAGCGCTTCGACATTCCCTGGACCGCGATCACGCCGCGTATGCAGCGGCTGCTCTATGCCATCAACGCCATCGCCCAGCCCCGGGTGATGGTGGCGGTCGGGGTCTTCTGTGGCAACACCTTCATCTCAAATGCCGGAGCGGCGATCGGGCCGGGCGCATGCTACGAGGCTGAGCGGGTCGTCGGCTTGGAGCTTCGCACCGAGGAAGCCGACCGGGCCCGGAGCAATGTCGCGACGCTCGAGTGCCCTGAAGGGTACGGGCATAACAGAGTTGACGTTGAGATACTGGGCGAGGATGGTATGCCGTGGCTCAGGGCCATCGCGCAGCCGATCGATCTTCTGTATCTCGATCCCGATGGTCCCCGGGGCGTGGGGAAGTCGATTTACCTGCATATGCTGGAGGCCGGATGGCACGCGCTGCACCCGGGAAGCCTGGTGTTGGCGCACAACTCGGTCAACTCGGCGCACCAGCTGTCCGATTATCTGTCGTATGTACGCGACTCGGCTCGCTTCTCCCAGAGCGTCAACGTTGTCGTCGACGACCAAGGGCTCGAGGTCTCGCTGGTCTAGCCGGACCAGGAACCATCACACACTACAGGAGTAACTATGACTTCCTACGATGCGCAGTTTTCGGAGATCGGGCAGGGGCTGGCGCTGCACGCCGGCAGAACGGCAGGGAGGTTGGCGCGAATCAGGGCGGAGTTGAGCTTCGCCAGCCGCCTGGCGGCGGTTCAGCCCGAGCACGCCACAGGCTGGCGGGAGCGGATACTGGAAGCCGGGAGGCTCGTCGAGGAGGGACTGCAGCATAGTGCCCCCGATATCGACGTCCTGACCGCCGAGTCAGAAGCTTTGCTAGCGCCCTTGGGCGAGACGGCCAAGCGTTACACCCTCCTCTGTGTAGGACACGCGCACATCGATATGAACTGGCAGTGGTCCTGGCCCGAAACGGTCGCCCTGACCCACGACACGTTCCAGACGATGCTGACCCTGATGGATGAGTTCCCCGGCTTCATCTTCTCGCAGAGTCAGGCCTCGGTCTATGCCGCGATCGAGAAGTACGATCCGCCGATGTTCGACCTAATCCGACAGCGGGTGGCCGAGGGACGGTGGGAGGTCACGGCGAGCCAGTGGGTTGAGGGGGACACCAACCTGTCCAACGGCGAGAGCATCAGCCGGCATCTGCTCTACACGCGCGCGTATTTCCAGAAGGCGTTCGGCCTCTCGCCCGAGGACGTGACGATCGACTTCGAGCCTGACACTTTCGGCCATCCGGCGACGCTGCCCACTATCCTGGCGCGCGGCGGCGTGCGTCACTACTATCACTGCCGCGGCAGCCGTGGCCCCCACGTCTACTGGTGGGTAGGCCCGGATGGATCGAAGATCCTAGTGTTCAACGACATTCAGTGGTACATGCACTTCGATGCGGCCCGCCGTCACGTCGCAGTGGACACGAACATGGCGGATCCGCTGATGGAGTTTGCACAGGCCACCGGGCTTCGGGCAATGCCCGTCCTATATGGCGTGGGGGACCACGGCGGCGGCCCAACCCGCAA
>JALOOJ010000021.1 GCA_025454475.1 Anaerolineae bacterium | reverse complement strand
CCCACGGCGACCGTCGTCGGCTGCACGGAGAGCGCTACAGCGGCCGGCGCCGCGACACTGGTTCCATCAGCCGGGGCTTCGGGCGCTACAGTCACCTGTGGCGCCGGCCCGAGCGTCGAGACAGTTGGGGTTGGCGCTACCGTGCCTCGCGCAGGCGGGCCGCCACCACACCCGGTCAGCCATACCGTCGCAACGCAGATCATCCACCCCGCCAGGCCTCTTATCACGCGGTCCCCCTAACCATCAAGCCATCCATCGCTGAGCCAAACGACGACGGATAGTGAAAGCATAGTCACCAAGGCCAAGTCAATCACAAAGTAGGCCGCATCGACCATCCCGTGGGCGAGGAAGTCCACCATCGATCCGGCCATCCCGATCGCCAGTGCCCGCGCCCACCCGCTGCAGCGCCGTCGGGTCCTCAGCGCTGCCAAGCTGCGCCAGAACGCCACTTGCAGCCAGAGGAACACAGCCAGACCGGGAAGACCCAGCCTGGCAGCGAAGTCAAGCAGGACGTTGTGTGGGTGCGAGAGGTTGAACTCCTCCCAAGCCGTTGGCAACACGTACCGCGTCCGGTACGCATAGAGGTAATTATCGGGTCCCACGCCCAAGAGTGGACGATCACGAACCAGCGTCAGGGTGCTGTACCAGAGCGCTACGCGAAATCCGGTGGTGCCCTGGGTCGGGTTCAGCATGTCCGCGAACCGTGGCGTCTGCAGTAGTGGTATCAGTACCATGATTCCCAGCGCGAGGGCAACGAGCGTTGCTGTACGCCAACGCTTACCGGCCATCCATCCCATCGCCAGCAGCGCGGCCGGGATCCCCAGCACTATGGCGCCGCGGGAGAGGCTCAGCAGCAGCGCCAACGCCAGTGGCGCCAGACCCACCAAGTAGGCGAACCGCCGCCCGTCGCGCACAAGGTCGCGGCCCCAGCGCCTCACACCCACAAACCATCGCTGGCCCACTGTCCCCGCGCCCGCACTGTCGCCCCAGAGCACTACAGCCAGCATCACCGGCAACAACCGGCCGAGATAGAGCCCAACGTTGTTCGGCGAACCGTACAGGCTGCGGAGCCTCTCCACACCGCCCTCGGCCGTGATCACATCGCCCAACAGCAGGTACTGGACAAGCCCGACCGTCGCCACCATCAGGCCGCTGAGCACCCACGCATCGACGATCCGCCACTTGGACCGCCGGTCCATGGGTAGAGTGGCGCACGCCAGGAATAGCAGCGATGGTTCCAGCACGACCAGTCGCAGCTCGCGGAATGCCTCGCGCTGGTGTTCCGCAGCGAGGCTCGCAAGCACCGCGATCATCACGAATGCCGCGACCGGCCTCAGAAGCCGCCGCGTGGCGCTCAACCCCAGGCCCGTCCGCCCCCTTGCCTCTCGTCCCCGGCGTCCTGCCCCAGCCAACTGCACCGCCCATCCTACGAGCGTAGGCAGCAGCACCAGCTCTGCAAGCGAGAACGACTTCCCAAAGAGCGACAGCGGGTGTAGGTAGAGCGGCGCAGCGAGCATCGTCAGAGCGAGCCCCAGCGCGGGCCTCAGGAACACCATCACGGCCATCACCAGACCCGCGCCGAGGGCCAGCACGAACCATGGTGACAGGTAGAAGAGCCCCGCACTCAACAGGAGCGCTGCGCCCTGTCCGTGGTCGCCCAACCGGCGGAAGACCGAGTTGCCGATCAGCGTCTGCCAGGCCGAAAAGAGAGTCACCGCCGTGGCACCCGCAGCTATCGCGATCCCGAGCCATCCCCCAGTTCGGTGCCGCAGCCGGTCGGCCGCCGCAGAAAACGTCCTCCAGTCGACCAGCGGGGCCGCCCTGGCGATGGTTGCCAGCCCCAGCATCGTCAGGGCGCCAAACGCGGCGTATCCCCACGCGTTGGAGAGCCCGGCGGCAGGCCGGCTCAGGACGCGCCAGTCCGCCAGAGCCCATTGACCCCATCCCCGCTCCGCAGTCACCTCGACGGTGTGCCTTCCTGCGGGCAATCCCTGTGCCAGCGGGACCGTCGCTACGGCCGACAGCGGATCGTACAGCACAACGTAGGCGCGCCCTTCCCTGTCACGTGGCAAAGCCGGCGCGGGCAGGCCATCGACCGTCACGAATAGGAACGCCCGGTAGGGTCCGCGTCGCACGGTCAGCGCGACGTCGGTTCCCTCGAACTCGAAGCTCACCCGGTCACCCGACTGACCGATATCGGCGCCCTGAGGCCCAAGCGTCCACGTTCCCTCGAACACAGCCAGATTCGTGTCCGCCCGGTAGACACCCGCGACCGCCACCGGCGGCGCCTGTGCCCATTCACGGAGCGCCTCATACACAGGTCTGAACTCGCCCTGCCCGAGTCCGCCATCCGCTGCCGGCCCGACCAGGGCAAACCCCCAATGCTCCTGGGCATCCGGTACGCCGGTGCCGGCTTCCGGCATCTCACCTCCGGTGCTGGCGTTCATGTCCGGCCTGGGCTGCAGTCCATTCACGCACATGAGTCCCATCCAGGGCCATTCGCGTTCCACGCGCTCCAACGCCTGCAGCGTGTACCTGGCCTGCGCCGCCTGGTCCACGCTGCCCCAGATCGACGCTGGACCCGGCCAGTCGGCAGGCAGGCTGTTCCAGCCGAAGGTCGCGGCCCATACCGCCTTGTGACCCTCACCGTGCGCTACCAGCGCCTCACGAACCAGGATCGGCCGTGAGAAGTTGAGCACATGGGCTGACACGCGCCGATCATCCGGCCCAGTGTCGAACCCGTACGGCTGCACAGCCACGATGTCGAAGAAGGGCCCGGCGCCTGCATCATAGAGCATACCAATGAAGAGCGCCTCAGCGTAGTTGCGATTGCCCCGCTCCACCGTTGGCGCCAGGCTGCCCATCACGATACGCGCATCGACATCGACCGACCGAATCGCCTCTGCAGCCTGCGACAGAAGCGCCGCATACGCGTAAGGGTCAGCACCACCGCCCCAGCCGTCGCCGAGATTGGGATTGTGCCATATCTGGTAGTAGGTTAGCTGCTCGCCATACCGCTCAGCCACAGCGCCCGCCCACCGTGCAAACGCTGCCGGATCTGGCGGCGAGCCGGCCCAGGAAGGGGCATCATCCAGAACCGCGAACAACCCCACCCCTCGTGCTTCGAGGCCGGCCGCAATCGCATCGAACTCTGTCCAATCCATCGCTCCTGGAACCGGCTCGACTGCCGCCCACGAAACCCGCTGCCGTATCCAGGCGAACCCGCCCTCCCGGATTGCGTCGAGCGCCCAGGGTAGGTCGTCCGCGGCATACGCATCCAAGGCAGCGTTAGCGCAGGCGCGGCTCAGCGTCGTGCCCGTAGCACCCGGCGTATCGGCCACGGGCTCAGAAGAATCGATCGTCCACCCGCGCGTCCCGAAGGCCTCGCGCGCGCGCCACTGCGCCGCGCCAAGCACCCCCAACGCCACGAGCGCCAAGCCCAACGCGAGCGCTAGCACTGGTCGTCGTCTCATAGGCGCCGATTATACTGCCTGGCACCGGAACCGCTAAGGCGGCCCCCGCGCGCCCGGACGGATACGTGGCGGCGGGGCCAACTGGCACCAGGCTCCGCAGCCAAGGGCTGATGCATCGCGCGCTTGCCGTGGTATACTGTCTTCGTCATCGCTCAACCCGTCACCGCAGCCTCTCTGCTGTCACCTCGATCCGCGCAGAATGAGAGCGTGCCGCGTTCGCTGCTCACCGGCCCTGCTCGCACCAAACCGGCACTCCACACGTCCGCTGGCTGCCTTGAGGCGGCTGGTCCACAGTCCTGCTTGACCACGGCCCCGAATGGAGCTCGGTAGGTCAGCGCGTTTCGTTACGGAGAAGAGTGAGGCAATGAGCGACGTTCGAGTTCGGCGGCTGCTGACGTGTCTGCTGTTCCTTGCAGTGTTGGCCGGGTGCGGCACCCCGACCGGTACACTCCCTGCGGCCACGCCCGTCGCCGAGCCAACTATCCCGGCACCGCCAACGTCTAGCCCTACCACGCCAACGCCGACGCCACGGCCTCCCGCGCCGACGCCGAGCTTCGAGGAAAGTGTGGACATCGGCGGCAGCTCGCTCTACATTCGCTGCCACGGCGAGGGGAGCCCGACTGTGATCTGCGACGCGGGCTTGGACCGCAACCGGAAAGGCTGGATGGTGGTGCAGCGGAGGATCGCCTATGCCACACGCGTCTGTGTCTATGATCGAGCTGGGCTAGGTCAGAGCGATCCGCGCCCGACACTGCCTTGCACGACGCAGGACCAGGCAGACGATCTCCACGCGCTCTCAGCAAGGCCCAGATCTCCGGCCCCTACGTCCTGGCGGTGCATTCGTTGACGGGGCTTAACGCCCGGCTCTACGCCAGCCAGTACCCCGAGGACGTCGTCGGTATGGTGCTTGTCGACGTGACTCACCCCGATCAGGCGGATCGCTTTCGCGCGGCTCTGCCGGAAGAGTCGCCGTCTGAGAGCGTCGCACCCAAGCTGTTCCGTCAGGATACTGCCTTCACCGTCCGCGGGACGGAGCAGGTTGATCTCGGCGCCAGTTGCGCTCAAGTGCGTGTGACGGGCTCTCTGGGGAATATCCCACTCGTAGTGCTCACTCGCAGTCTGCCGGCTTTCGACCAGAAGGGCCTCGACCCTGATCTAGTGATCACCATCGAGCTGGAGTGGGTTAGGATGCAACAGGACCTAGCCAAGCTCTCGTCGCACGGCATCCATATGGCTGTCCCGGATAGCAGCCATATGATCCAGTTGGACCAGCCGCAGGCTGTCGCTGACGCGATCCTGAGTGTGCTGGCCCAGGTCCGCGGCGAGTAGAGGGATGCGGGATCCAGAACCGCGCACCAGTCCGTACAGCAGCGCCCAAGGTCGTCTGTAAGGCCCTGGGCGCTCACTCTTGCGGTCCCCACTGCTCTATCCCATCTCAACCATCACCAGCCCCTGGCCCGCCCCGGAAACCCGCCTATAATGGCCTTCTGTATGAACGGCTTTATGCACCTGGAACGCTGGATCGAGCAGTTGGTTGAGGAACCGTTCGTGCGCCTATTCGCCGGGCGCCTCTTCCCGCATGATGTGGTTCGTCACCTTGTGGACGCTCTGGAGGACGGTGAGCGTGTGGGAGCAGATGGCGCGATGGAGGTTCCCGGCAGGTACACCGTTGAGCTGAATCCCGACGATCTTATCGCGCTCCGCCGTCACCATCCCGACCTGGACGAGCGCTTACGCGAGGCCCTGGAAGCGTTAGTGGCGCGAATCGCGTTGCGGACGCACGAGCCTCCGGCGGTCCTGCTAAGGGCCAACAAATATCTCCCCCCGCGCGCCGTCGACATCCGCCCGGCAGATCGGCCAGGCAGACAAAGTGCAGGTCAGACACATGTCCCCGACGCCACCCAGGAGATCGGGCCTAGTCGACTACGTCAAACGCTGGAGCGACCGTCCGACGAACCCACTCCACGCGCCTACCTCATCGTTATGGGCGATCGCACTTTCGACCTGTTAACGCCGATCGTGCGTATCGGCCGTGCGTTCGACAATGACCTCATTCTCGAGGACCGCCAGGTGTCCCGCTATCACGCGCAGCTCCGCAGACGCTATCAGCGTTACATTCTGCAGGACCTCGGCAGCACCGGAGGCACCACCGTCAACGGTTTCTTCGTGCACGAGATCGTGCTGCGCCCTGGCGATCTGATCTCACTCTCAGGTGTCGACCTCATCTACGCAGAATCTGAGCCGCTCGAACGGTCTCAGGCCGGCCACACGCAGCCTCTCGTTCCGCATCTGGAGTAGCGATGCCAGAGCTGCTCCTCGCGCTGCGAATCGTGCTTGTCGTTCTGTTGTACGGCTTCCTGGCGCTCGCACTGTTCGTGATCGCAAGGGATCTTCGGGAGCGCGGCCAAGAAGCCGCTCCTCTATGCCCTTCCGCATCTCTGGCCATCGAGGGGGAGGCTTCAGCCGATCAGCGCTACACCTTGCGCCCCGTCACAGCCATCGGCCGCGGTCGCGACAACCACGTCACTATCGATGATCCCTTCGCCTCGTCGAACCATGCCATTGTGGCCTGGCGCGATAACACGTGGTGGATTGAGGACCTAGGCAGCCACAACGGCACATACCTCAACGACGACCGCGTCACGAAGCCCAGGCCGCTGGTCTCCGGCGACCGTATCGGCATTGGAGAGACGGTCCTCAGGTTCGATAGCCCTGCTACCTAGCAGGACCGCATTACCTCACTCAGTCTGCGTCCAACCTGCCGGCCCCTGAGGAGCTCAAGAATATTGATCTACGCATACCAATATGTAAACCTAGACCTTGACAATACGAAAATCGGTCATAGAATCGAATCGTGAGTTGGATCGTGCTGAAGGCGTTGCCCTCCATTGGAGTAGTCTTGGAGCGCTAGGGTCGGGGCGCGCGTAGGAGGCTAGATGGGAAGCGATACGAAACGCGTGTCAGGGATGACAGCGTTCAGCATCATCTGGATCGGGCAGATCCTGTCGCTCTTGGGCACGGCTGTGGGCCAGTTTGGGCTCCGACTTTGGGTATTCGACGCCAGCGGCGGACAGGCCACGCCGATGACGTTGATAGGCTTCTTCTTCTTCGTTCCGATGGTGGCCTTCACGCCGCTCGTTGGAGTGCTCGTCGATCGGGCGAACCGCAAGCTCATGATGATGTTGAGCGACCTCGCTGCGGCCTTGACCACGCTGTTCGTTCTCATCCTGTTTGCCACAGGCCATCTTCAAGTTTGGCATCTCTACATCACGGCGTTCATCACGGGGACGTTCCAGGGCTTTCAGTGGCCTGCCTACTCCGCAGCGATCACCACGATGCTCGACAAGAAGGACTATACGCGCGCCAATGCGATGTTGGAGACGGCGGGCAACGCCTCGGGCGTTTTTGCCCCGCTGATTGCGGGCGCGTTGATCGGGCCACTGGGCGTGTGGATGACCCGGACGTTCGCCGATCTGGCGCAGACGGCCTCGGGCGACACCGGGCTCCTGGCACTCCTCATACTGGACCTGCTCAGTGCATCCTTCGCCATCGGATCGTTGCTCTTCGTGCACATCCCCCAACCTGAGCAATCAACAAGCGGGGTGGAGGCTCGAGGCAGCTTCGGCCATCAGGCGATGTATGGGTTACGCTACATCCTTGCGCGACCGAGCCTACTTGGGCTTCAGCTCGTATTCCTCGGGGGCAACTTCTTTAGCTCACTGGGCACCTCAGTCTGGGATCCCATGGTGCTCGCGCGCACGAGCAGCGACGCGGTAACCTTCGGAAGCATTCAGACCGCAGGGGCCGTGGGGGGGATCATCGGTGGCATCGCTGTAGGAGCTTGGGGCGGGTTCAAGCGCCGCGTCCACGGTGTACTGGTTGGCTGGGCCTTTGGTGGTCTCGCCCTTGTCGCCATGGGTGTGTCGCGATCCCTTGTACCGTGGCTCGTGGCTAGCTTCTTGTCTATGGTCGTCGTCCCGTTGGTAAATGGATCGAACCAGGCCATATGGCAGGCGAAAGTCCCGCCTGACGTCCAGGGTCGCGTATTCGCTACTAGAAGACTGATCGCCTGGCTCGTGTCGCCCCTGGCTCAGCTCGCAGCCGGTCCCATTGCAGATCGTGTTATGGAACCTGCATTCGCATCCACCGGCGGCGCCGGTGGCCTGCTGACCACCCTATTCGGCACAGGTCCGGGTACAGGCATGGGAGTCCAACTCGCGCTGGCCGGCCTGCTATCCGCGCTCGTCGGCGTGGCAGGGTACCTGTTCCGCGCGGTCCGTGACGCCGAGGCAATCTTGCCCGACCACGACGCCCAGCCTGCCCCGACACCTCAGACCTAGGGGTCAGATAAGCTGACGTTTGGGGTTCGTAGTAACGACTTCAGTCGTTCCGGTGCCTCAACAGGCGCGCCCAGCAGACTGGGCGGCAGCAGAACCGCTGAAGCGGTTACTACGAACCAAAGTTGCTGTCCACTAGTGCCCAGGCGGACTGGTTCGATGGTGCACGACAAGCTGCCCAGGAGCTACCTGGCCACCTCCAGACCCGCGGCCTGCCAGGCGATCATCCCCCCTACCATGTTGCTGACATTGTCGAAGCCCCGGTCAGTGAGGAGCCGGTACGCCTCGCCGCTTCGGTTGTCGCTTCGACACACCAGCACGACCGGCCTATCTGTGGGCACCTCGCCAAGCCGCGAGGTAAGTGATCCGAGCGGTATGAGTATGGCGCCTGGGATATGGCCGGCAGCGTACTCATCCTCCTCGCGCACATCGACGACAACTACCTCACCGGTATCGAGGAGCGCCGCCAGTTCCTCTGGGGTAACATCCGGGGGTAGCTCCGCTATGGCCCCAACAGCGACGGCAACCTGCTCGACCTGCGCTGTGCCCACCGCGCCACTGCACGCGCTGAGCAGCAGAAAGGCACCTATGACAAGGCTGATGCTGCGACGGTGCGGGTCCCTCATACTGTCCCTCCACGGTGACTGGCCCTGCATCCAGACCAGTTGTAACGATATTGATGAGAGTATTATACTATAATTGGCTGGGCGCGGAACTCTCTGTCTCCCCATTCATCACGACGGCCTGGCCAATCTGGATGGATTCGCGATGAAGTGCCCCTGCGAGGATCAAGTCGCCTTGCGGACGACAGCGCCCTCAGGCGTGTCGCGCACTTCGTACCCCGCCGCCGCAATCTCGTCGCGCAGCCTATCAGCCTCAGCCCACTGCCGGGCAGCACGAGCCGCATCTCGCTGTCTCGCAAGCGCCGCGACTGCGTCCGGGACTCCTGCAGGGCGCCAGTCGCCCAGACCCAAACCGAGAACCTCATCGAACCTGAGCAGCGTGGCCTTCTTCTCGGCGTCGGAGAGAGTGCTTCGTGTCAGATCCCACGCTACGGCAAGCGCGCGCGTCATACTAAGATCCTCGTTGACCTGAGCCACAAAGGTGTCCATCCACTCCTCACTAACCGACCCTGGCGCGCCCCAGCCGTAGGCTGTCTCGCGCAGTCGCTCGAGTGCGGTTACGGCGCCGTCGAGGGCCTCCCACGAGAAAGTTAGACGCGATCGGTAGTGAGCGCCGAGGCAGAAATAGCGATACGCAACCGGATCGTATCCGCGCTCCACTACATCCTGCAGCCTGATGAAGTTGCCCGCGGACTTGCCCATTCGGCCGGTATCGACCTGCAGGAAATAGGCATGCATCCAGAAGTTCGCCAGGCGTGTGCCATAGCACGCTTCAGTCTGAGCAATCTCATTCGAGTGGTGCACGTTGATGTGATCCTCACCACCGCAATGGATGTCGAAGTATGACCCGAGATACTTGGCGGACATTGCGGAGCACTCGATGTGCCATCCAGGAAACCCCACCCCCCAGGGACTGTCCCATTCCATCTGCCGCCGCTCACCCGCAGCACTGAACTTCCAGAGCGCGAAGTCCGTGGGGTTACGCTTCTCACCCACGCGAACGCGGGCGCCAGCCTGAAGGCCCTCCAGGTCCAGGCGCGCAAGATGCCCATAGTCGTCGAGTTTCGACGTATCGAAGTAGATACCATCTTCCGTCCGGTACGTGAAGCCCTTCGCCTCGATGCACCTCACCGTGTCGATCTGCTCCTGGATGTGGTCCGTCGCGCGAGCCCAGATAGTGGGTTCCTGAATGTGGAGGCGGGCGAGATCCGTCTTGAACGCATCGGTGTAGTGTTGGGCCAGCTCCCACGCCGACTTACCCTTCAGTCGCGCACTGACCTCCATCTTGTCCTCGCCAACATCGCCATCCGACAGGAGGTGGCCAACATCCGTGATGTTCATCACGTGCTTGACCTGGTAGCCATTGAGCACCAGAGCACGCCTCAATACATCCTCGAAGACGTACGTCCGGAGATTCCCGATATGGGCATAGTCGTACACTGTGGGACCGCACGTATACAGCCCCACCTCAGGTGGCTTCAACGGCTCGAACTCGCGCAAGCTCCGCGTATACGTGTCATAGAGGCGCAGACCCATAAGTGTTCCCTCCTGAAGTGTCTTGGGCGCTCAGTCTTCGTTCACTGTCCGCAGGATGACTGCGGATCGTCAGGCACCTTCCGCGGCGACGGCCACTACGCCGATCATACCAGGGCCGGTGTGCACCGAGAGCCCTGCGGTGAAGTCGGCGTGGATCACATCCGGCGGGCACGCGATGACCGTGCGGAGATACGCCTCAAACCGCTTCGCTTCCTCGGACGCGCTGACGTGCAGAATGGCGACCTGCTCGGCCGGACGTCCATTCAAGCCTGTCGCCGCAAGCTCCGCCACCCGCGCCCATGCCTTCTTCTGCGTGCGTACCTTCTCCAGCATGTCCAGCTTGCCGGCCTGCAGCGTGAGAATCGGCTTGATATTGAGCAGCGTCGCCATACCGGCGGTCAGATGCCCGACCCGCCCGCTCATCGCGAGGTACTTGAGTGTGTCCAGTGCTGCATACAGATAGGTCCGCTCCCGTAGCGCTTCGGCCCGGGCTACGATCTCATCAACGGTGGCGCCCTCGCGCGCTGCCCGAGCCGCCTCCAGCACCATGAAACCCTGTCCCATAGAGATGCTCCGTGTGTCGATGACGGTGATCTGCCGATCGGGCAGCAGTTGGCAGGCCTGAACCGCCGCGTTGTACGTCGCGCTCACCTCGCCGCTCACGCAGAGACAGACGACAGAGTCACTACCCGCATCGAGGGCCTCACTGTAGGCCGCCGCGAACTGGCCCGGCGATGGTGCTGATGTGGTCGGCAGGGCACCGTCGCGGTTGGCCCGCACGAACAGCTCGGTGTCGTCGATGTCAACACCCGATCGCAGCGTCTCATCGCCGAAGTGGATGTTGATGGGCACCTGCCGAATACCGTATTGCGCGGCAAGCGCGTCCGGCAGGCTGGCGTCGGAATCTGTGACAATAGAAACGGTTGGCATAATGACCTCCAGAGATGAATGCGGAGACAGGATAGGTTCCCCAGTGTATGTGAAAACGCCCCGAGGGCAAGCCAGCTTCGGGGCGTTCAGCTCGGGCGCTCTACGTCGAACCTAGACCGTGATCGTGACCGTCCGCCCTGATTCTGAGCTCTCGACTGCGCCAAAGACCATCGCCAGGCTGCGGATGTTATCGGTGCACACGGTCTCGGGCACACACCCCGTGCGCACGCAGTGGACGAACTCGCGGATTGCGCCCGTGTGTCCTCCCCCCTTGGCGGGGTCATCACGTGCCGGAACGTCGACCGACCGCAGCTCTGAGAGGAATCCGCCCGCCTCTTTGACTACCTCAGCCTGGAAGCCTCCAGCGCCATCCCAGAACACGCTGCCTCGCTCCCCGATGATGTGCCATCGGCTCTCCCACGTCGTGTTGAGTCCCTCAGCACACCAGCTACCCCGGTAGGTGTAGACGACATCGTTGGTCATGTCGAAAACGGCAACGGCCGATGCATCACGGTCGTACCAGCTCCCGCCTGGGTTCCACTCCTTGCAGTAGACCGCGATAGCGTCCGTTCCGGTGATGAACCGGGCAGCATCGAAGGTATGGATCGCCATATCGACGAGCAGGACATGCGCCATGTGGTCGCGAAACCCGCCGAAATGGGCGCCGATGTAGAAGTCGCAGTTCGCCGTGGTGACTCGGCCGATCGCCTCTGACTCGAGGAACGCCCGGAGCCGGCGGATGTTGGGATCATAGCGCCGATTCTGCATGACGGCATAGAGACGGCCTGAGGCCTCTGCGACCGCCACCATCTCCCTCGCGTTCTCCAGCGTGTCGGCGAGCGGCTTCTCTCCCAGGACGTGGCATCCGCGCTTCAGCGCCGCAAGCGTCACGTCGTGGTGAGCGGGCGGAACGGTGCAGTCAAAGACGAGGTCCGGCCTGAAGCGATCCAGCGTCTCCCCGAGGTCATCGGATACACCCGCCGCCAGAAGGCCAAACTCGTCAGCACGCGCGCGGGCCGCTTCCAGGTTCAGGTCCACTAACGCGGCAAGCCGCACGTCCTGCAGATCGCCGAGCGCCCGCAACCACGTTCGGCTTATGCCTCCGCATCCTACCAGCACAGCAGACAGCGCACTGGGCACAATGACCTCCTTACTCCGCCAACGAGGACGCTTCACGCGGCACTGTATCACACTCGCACGCCCGGTCAAACGTTCAGCATTGGCCATTGACAGCAGGTACTGCTATGCTATCATAGAAACATACCAACCGGTCGGTATCTAGAGAGGACGCTGATGAGGAATCAGCAGCGACGTGAGGAGACGCGCAGCAGCATCCTGGATGCAGCCGCCCATCTGTTCGCCGAGGGAGGGTACGATGCGACTGGCGTCGCGGAAGTGTGTTCGCTGGCCGGCATCAGCAAGGGCGCCTTCTACTACCATTTCGCATCCAAACAAGCGGTCTTCATCGCGCTCGTCGAGCTATGGTTAGGCGAGCTGGAATCGTCGCTCGCCGGGACCAGGACTGCGGGCCAGGCTGCTTCGGAGTGGCTGCTGTCTATGGCGAGGACCTTCCGAGCCATCCTCGGCTCTCAGACCCAGAAAACGGCCCTCGTGCTCGAGTTCTGGACCCAAGCCAGACGTGACGCGGCCATCCGCCAGGCTGTTCTCACGCCCTACAGCAGGTTCCAGGGCTTCTTCCAGGGCATCATCTCTGAGGGCATCGATCACGGTGACTTGCGAGACGTGGATCCGGTTGCCGGAGCCCAGGTGCTCCTGTCTGTGGCCAGCGGCCTCTTTTTCCAGGGCCTGCTCGACCCCGAAGGATCCGACTGGGGTGCGGTCGCCGAGATGAGCATTCGTATTCTGCTTGACGGGCTAAGGAGAGACCCATGATTCTGGTCACTGGTGCTACAGGCCATCTGGGCAACGTTCTCGTCAGGAACCTGGTGTTGCGCGGCGCGCGCGTCCGCGCCTTGGTGCTCCCCTGCGACAGATGCACGGCGCTCGACACATTGGAGGTCGAGCCCGTCAGGGGCAGCGTCCTTGACCCTGAGTCTCTCGACCGCGCTATGCATGGCGTTGATTCTGTCTACCACCTGGCGGCGATCATCTCGATCGTCACGGGCGCCGAGACCTTGATGCATCGGGTCAACGTTGAGGGTGTGGTCAACGTCGCCTCCGCCGCGCTCAGGAACGGCGTGAACCGGCTCGTGCATGTTGGCTCTGTCCACGCCTTCAAGCGGATGCCCCACGGACAGGTGATCAACGAGGAGACTCCGTTGGCGCTCGATTCCGCAGCGGGCACCTATGACGAGACCAAGGCCAGGGGAGTCGCTGCTATGCTGGATGCCGTGAAGCAGGGCCTCGATGCCGTTGTCGCCTGTCCCTCGGCCATCATAGGTCCGTACGACTTCCTGCAGTCGCTCCTCGGCAAGGCTCTATCCAACTTCGCCAGGCACAGGGTGCATCTGTTGGTGCCCGGCGCCTATGACTTCGTCGATGTTCGCGATGTCGCTGATGGTCTCATCGCAGCCCACGACAGGGGTCGCACCGGCGAGATCTATATCGTGTCTGGACACTACGCTACGTTGGCCGAGGCGAAAGCCATCGTCCAGGAGGCTGCTGGCTTCCATTCCGGGCAGATCGTGCTCCCCTGGAAGCTTGCACTGGCGATCGCCAGGGTAATGCAGCACGTCTACCGCATGACAAAGGCGACGCCGCAGTTCACGCCCTATTCGCTGCGTACTCTTGCTGCGAATGCTCAGTTCAGCTCGGCCAAGGCTGCCGCCGAGTTGGGCTACCGCTCACGCTCGCTGCTCGAGACAGCCCGTGATCTCCTTGCCTGGAGGCAGGCTTTCGCCTAGCCAAGCTCAAGCATCCGGGCCACTCGGAGCGCTAGGGACGCTTCAGATCCCCGTTTCAGACGTGCAAGGCACCACTCTCCGCTGCCGAACCCCCAATTTGCGTGGGTTCGCAGTTCTGCATACACTCAGACTGTGGCGTTCAGCCATAAGTAGATCCTCGCACAGAAAGGGGTTGGGACTATGGCACGACCAATCACGCTGTTTACCGGGCAATGGGCGGACCTGACGCTAGAGATGCTAGCGCAGAAAGTAAGTGACTGGGGCTTCGATGGCCTTGAGCTCGCCTGTTGGGGCGATCACTTTGAGGTCGACAAGGCACTGGACGACGATAGCTATGTCCGCGGGCGCTGGGACATCCTCAAGAAGTACGGGCTCAAATGCTTCGCAATCAGCAACCACCTCGTCGGTCAGTGCGTCTGCGATCGCATCGACGAACGCCACAAGTCGGTCTTGCCCGACCGGATCTGGGGCGATGGCGATCCTGAAGGTGTCCGACAGCGCGCCGCCGAGGAAATGGCCAACACGGCTCGGGCAGCGAAGCTCTTTGGTGTGGAGACAGTGAACGGCTTCACCGGGAGTTCCGTCTGGGGCGCGTTCTACTTCTTCCCGCCGACGACTCAGGCGTATGTCCAGGCCGGGTACCAGGACTTCGCGGATCGGTGGTTGCCCATCCTGGATGTGTACCAACGCGAGGGCATCAGGTTCGCGCTGGAGGTGCATCCCACCGAGATCGCCTACGACATCGTTACGGCGCAGCGGGCCCTTGAGGCTCTGAACCGACACGCTTCCTTCGGGTTCAACTTCGATCCCAGCCACCTCATCCACCAGTTCATCGATCCAGTGGAGTTCATCGAGACCTTCACCGATCGCATCTTCCACGTGCACGTGAAGGACTCCCGTGTTCGCCTGAACGGTCGCAGCAGTATCCTAGCGTCACACCTCGACTTCGGTGATCCGCGCCGCGGGTGGGATTTCGTCTCTCCGGGCCACGGTGATGTGCGCTGGGATCCAATCGTCAGGGCGCTCAACCGCATTGGATACGAAGGCCCGCTATCCATCGAGTGGGAGGATAGCGGAATGGACCGCGACTACGGAGCGCCCGAGGCTCTGGCGATGATCCGGCGTCAGGACTTTCGACCATCGGACGTGGCATTCGACGCAGCATTCAGCAGCGACTGATCTCACCCTTCTGACCTGGGACAAGGAGGATCATATGTCGGAGGCAGGTGGTTTCACCACGATGGCGGGCGCGCGCGCCGAACGTGAAGCGCCACATATCGGCATTGGCATGTTGGGCTATGCGTTCATGGGCAAGGCGCACAGCAATGCCTACAAGAAAATCCCCTACATGATGTATCCACCGCCGGCCATCCCGGACCTGGTCGCCATCTGCGGGCGCAGTGCTGATGCGGTGGCGGAAGCCGCCAAGCGTTATGGCTACAGACGCTACTACACCGACTGGCGCGAGATGCTTGCAGATAACGAGATCCAGATCTTCGACAACGGTGCGCCCAACAGCGCTCATATGGCGCCAAGCATTGCTGCCGCGCAGGCCGGCAAGCACGTCTTCTGCGAGAAGCCGCTGGGCCGGTCGCCGGAGGAGTCGAAGGCTATGCTCGATGCCGTGACCGAGGCGGGCGTCAAGCATATGGTCGGGTTCAACTACCGCTTCCTGCCTGCTATCCGTCTGGCGCGGGAGCTGATCGAGACGGGGAAGCTGGGCAGGATCTACCACTACCGGGCGACTTACCTTCAGGAATGGGTTCTACCGCACTACCACACCCCTATGACGTGGCGCCTGGAGAAGGACGTGGCAGGCTGCGGCGCACTGGGTGATCTTGGCACGCACCTGATCGACCTTGGCCGCTTCTTGGTCGGCGAGATCGAGAGTGTGGCCGCTATGACGCGGATCTTCACTGAGCACCGTCCCACGGCGGACGGACGCGTGGGTTCAGTGGAGATCGATGATGCATTCGTAGCCTCCATCGGGTTCCGGAACGGCGCAATCGGCACGCTTGAGGCAACGCGGTTCGCCGCGGGCCGCAAGAACCATGAGATCATCGAGGTCAACGGTGAGAACGGCTCGATCGAGTTTGACCTCGAGCGGCTGAACGAGTTGAACGTCTACTGGGTGGGCGCAGAACCCAAGGAGACTCAGGGGTTCGTGAACGTTAAGGTCAGTGAGCCGAGCCATCCGTGGTGGTCAAACTGGTGGCCGCAGGGCCATATGATCGGCTGGGAACACGGCTTCATCCACGAGCTGACCCACTTCATCGACTGTGTGGTCAATGACCGGGACGTCGGCCCCTATGGTGCGACGTTCGAGGACGGCTATCGCGCGGATTGCGTCTCCTCGGCAATCCTGGAGTCGGCACGCACGAAGCGACACGTGGACGTCGCGTACTGACCCGACGACACGCGCGTTCGAGACAACGAGAGAGCGCGAGGGTCGCCCAATAGGCGGGCACCCTCGCGCTCCGTGTCAGCAGTACCCGCGATCTGCTACTTCCCGCGCCCAAGCCCCTTCTCGACGAGATACGCCACGCTGCGCGCCACATCGGCCATCATATCACCGGCTGTGCGGTCCTGCTCCACGATAAGCCACTGCGGGACATCACCAGCGGCCTCGAGAATCGTGGGGAAGTCCATCGCGCCCGCCCCTACCGCCGTCATCGGCTCGGTCTGGACACAGGGGCCATCCTTGATGTGGAGCAAGGACGCTCGAGCGCCCAACTCCTTGAGAACGCTCACCACATCCACCCCTGCGGTCTGAACCCAGTAGGTGTCTACTTCGAAGAAGATGTCGGAGTCCAACCAGTCGAGCATCATCTGATATGGATAGCGTCCCTCCACCGGCGTGTACTCCCACCAGTGGTTGTGGATGCCGAACGTCCTACCGTGCGCCCTGGCAACCGCAGCCGCCTGGTTGAACACGTCGCAAGTTCGCCGGGTCTGATCGACTGAGGAGAAGGCGTCGGGCCCCATCCCGGAGATGATGCGGCTACAGCCGATGGCATCAACCGCCTCGATCACGGCTGCTTGTTGGTCCCCAAGTGGCAGCGCAGTGTGGGCGCTCGGCACGGCCAGGCCGAGCTCACGGAAGAGCGCCCCGGCAGCCTCGGGCGTCGTCCCAGGGAACCCCGCAGGCTCGACCCCTGCATACCCCATCGCGGCGACACGCCGCACAGCGTCCTCGAACGACGTCTGCGCGTACTCCCTCACGGAATACAGCTGAAGTGCTACGGGTGGCAACATCGGGTCTCGGCTCCTCTCATCGGTGATGGTGCAAAACACTAGCCCTGATAAGCCTCAACGTGCTCAACTGGCTGGGGCCGGTGCCCGAACGTGATCTTTGGGCCGGCAACCGGCGCAGCCCAACGGACGGCGTTCGTCAGAACCCTCTGGACCTCAGCCTGGTAGTAGACCGGGAACGTCTCGTGACCGGGTCGGAAGTAGAACACCTTCCCCGCACCACGGTGATAGCAGCATCCACTACGGAACACCTCCCCGCCCTGGAACCAGCTGATGAAAACCAGCGTATCGGGCGCGGGAATGTCGAAGCGCTCCCCGTACATCTCGGCATGGGGAATCTCGAAAGACTCCCCCAAGCCCTGCGCGATCGGGTGCCCTGGCTCAATCACGTGGACACGTTCTTTCTCGCCTATCTCGCGCCACTTCAGGTCACACGTAGTCCCCATCAGCTTGGTGAAGATCTTGGACATATGCCCGGAGTGGAGCACAATGAGACCCATCCCCTCCATCACCCGCGCGTACACACGGTTCACGATCTCGTCCTGGACGGCGCCGTGCGCCATGTGGCCCCACCAGGTCAGAACGTCGGTATTCCTAAGGACCTCCGAGGTGAGCCCATGCTCAGGCTCATCCAGCGTGGCGGTGCGGGTCTCAAAGCCCTGCGCTCCGAGGAACTTCGCGATTGCCCCGTGGATGCCCTCCGGATAGAGCGCGGCAACCTTGGGATCGGACTTCTCGTGACGGAACTCATTCCACACGGTGACTCTTATCGGACTCATTGGCGTTCGCTCCTCTCTGGATGTCTGGCTAACGGTCTCGTGCTGTGTTGTACTTTGGAAACACTATACCATCATCCGTGAGGTTCGCACATCACCCTCTTCCTGGATATGTCGTGAGGAAGGTCAGGACTCTGACCGATGGTCGATCTTGACAGAGACCTGCCTGATACTATGATCGAGTCCCAATGCTAGGTCCACAGCGCGACGAGGGGAGCTAAGTATGGTCTCAAAGCGCCACGAAACCCGCCAGAAACGTCCGGTGAACCGGGAGACGTTCATCGAGCCGTGGCCGGAGGCGGGTCTCATCGCCGTCGGAAGCCCTGCCGACCCGGAGCCCAGCCTGTGCATCGAGTCAGGCATGGTTACCGAGATGGATGGCAGGCTGGTCGCGGACTTCGATCTGATCGACCACTTCGTCGCGCAGCGGGGCATTGACCTCGCCGTCGCCGAATCTGCTATGGCTACACCGTCTCGCGACATTGCTCGGATGCTCGTCGACATCAACGTGACGCGCGACCAGGTGCTAAGCGTCACGCGTGGCTGCACGGCCGCCAAGCTGGTCGACATCGTCAGCGAGATGACGGTCCTTGAGATGATGATGGGGCTCACGAAAATGCGAGCGCGGCGCACGCCTGCCAACCAGGCTCACGTCACCAATCGCAAGGAACATCCTGCTCTGCTGGCTGCCGATGCGGCCGAAGCCGCGCTACGCGGTTTCCGTGAGATTGAGACCACAGTCGGCGTAAGCCGCTACGCGCCGCTCAATGCTCTGGCGATCCTCGTGGGGTCCCAGGTCGGGAACGGCGGCGTCCTGACGCAGTGCTCGGTAGAGGAAGCCACGAACCTGCGACTGGGATTCCGCGGACTCACTACCTACTCCGAAACGCTGTCGGTCTACGGCACTGAGCGCGCCTTTGTCGATGGTGATGATACGCCGTGGTCCAAGGCGTTTCTGGCTTCGGCCTACGCGAGCCGCGGCGTGAAAACCCGGTTCACATCAGGTACCGGTTCCGAGGCCCTGATGGGCCACGCGAACGGCCAGTCCATGCTGTACCTCGAGGCGCGCTGTCTCCTCGTCACCCGCGGCGCCGGCAGTCAGGGCACCCAGAACGGGTCGATAAGCTGCATAGCGCTGCCTGAATCGCTGCCCGAGGGCGTGCGGGCTGTGCTGGCTGAGAACCTGATCGCGATGATGCTTGGCCTTGAGGTAGCATCGGGCAACGACGCTCTGGCTTCGCATTCAGAAATGCGCAAGAGCGCCAAGTTGATGCTGCAGTTCATACCGGGAACGGATTTCATCACCTCAGGATATGGGTCGATTCCCCGTTACGACAACATGTTTGGCGGCGGAAACTTCGACACCACCGAGCTCGACGACTGGTACGTCATACAGCGGGATATGCGTGTCGATGGTGGCATCCACCCTATCCGCGACGAGGAGGTGCTGCAGGCGCGACAACGGGGTGCCAGGGCTATCCAGGCCATCTTTGACGCCTTTGACTTCGCCGAGATCAGTGATGCGGAGGTAGACGCTGCCGTCACTGCCTTCAGCAGCGAGGACGTTCCCGATCGTGACCGCATCGCCGACATCAGGGCAGCCAGAATGCTCCTTGACGGCCCCATCACCATCGTCGAGGTAATCCGAACGCTGGCACAGGCAGGTTTCACCGACCTAGCTGTGAACCTGCTGGAGATGCAGCGGCAACGAGTCATTGGAGACTACCTCCAGACCTCAGGCATCTTCGCCGCAGATGCGCCCGGCAACTATCGTGTGATCAGCGCGCTCACAGACGCCAATGACTATCGCGGACCGGGCACCGGCTACCTCGTAGACGGACGTCGCTGGAAGCAGCTCCAGGCGCTTCCGCAAGCGTGGGACCCTCAGCAGTTTGTGCGCGATCTGGACTGCGACACCTGCGATCCCTGGCTTCAGGAGATCGGGCCCGCGGCTGAGGGCAGTCGCGCGGAGGTAGTCGTGGCCATCGGACCGGCGTTTGGCATCGGCATTCAGCACGCGTTGAGTGGCCTGGACCTGCGCGATGTGTTGGATGCAATGCTCCAGGGCATCGCGGACGAGGGATTACCGGCGCGCATCATACGCGTGCACGCAACATCTGACTGTGCCTTCATCGGTCACGCCGGCGCACAGCTCAGTGGTTCAGGCGTCGCGATTGGCATTCAGTCGAAAGGCACAACTGTGATCCACCAGCGCGACCTCGCGCCACTCGAGAATCTAGAGCTGTTCTCCATGGCCCCGAATCTCGATCTGCAGTCCTACACACAGATCGGTCGTAACGCGGCCCGCTATGCACAACACAAGCCCACGACGCCAGCGCCGGTCCGGATCGACAACACGGCACGGTTACGCCTGATCGTGCAGACGACGCTGCTCCACCGCCGCGAGACCGAGATGGTGGAGCCAGATAGGCGACCAACCGAGCTGCGGCGACTGGGCGTCTGAGCCTGCTGCGGTCTCATGGACCAAACCACACACAAGGAGACACCAATGACCTGGCGCAGCAAAGACATACTGGAGAGACCCGAGTGGTCGATGCATCGAGCTCTATGGAAATCGATGGGCTACAGCGACTATGACCTGGCTAGACCGCTGATCGGAGTGGCAAACTCCTGGAATCGGGTCGTGCCAGGACACTACAACCTGGATCTGGTTTCTGACTACGTGAAGCAGGGCATTCTACAGGGCGGCGGAACGCCCGTCGAGTTCGGGATTATGGCGCCCTGCGACGGCATCGCCCAGGGACATGCCGGCATGCATTACATCCTGCCCAGCCGCGACCTCATCGCCAACGATGTCGAGATGATGGTGCAGGCGCATCGACTCGATGCCGTCGTCCTCCTCTGCTCGTGCGACAAGATCGTGCCGGGGATGCTGATGGCAGCAGCGCGGGTCGATATCCCCGCCATCGTCGTGGTCGGCGGCCCGATGGAGGGTGGCTGCACATTCGACGATCGCGCTGCAGACACGACCTCGCTCACCGAGGGACTGGGCATGCTAGCAGCCGGGACCATCGACGCAGCGACGTACCGCGATCTGGAGGACTGCGCTACGCCGACTTGCGGCTCCTGCGCCTTCCTGGGCACCGCCAACACGATGTGCAGCGTAGCGGAGGCTCTCGGTATGTGCTTGCCGGGGAGTGCAGCGATACCAGCAACCCATGCGGCTAGGCTTCGGTCCGCACAGGAATCCGGGCGGCAGATCGTTGCTCTGGTGCATCAGGGAATCACCGCCCGCGACATCATCACCCCGGATAGCATCGAGAACGCGATCCGGCTGAGCACCGCCATCGGCGGAAGCACGAATGTTGCGCTCCATATGCCGGCCATTGCTTACGAGGCAGGCTACGAAGTCACGATGGAGCAGTTCGAGGCGCTTTGCAGCTCAACGCCGCACATCGCCCGTATCTTCCCCGCAGCAGCACCAAATGTACCGGACTACCATAGTGCCGGCGGTGTCCCCGCTGTTATGAAGCAGCTTCTGCCGTTGATTCACCGCGACGCTTTGACCGTCAACGGTCATACGATGGGCGACAACGTCGCCAATGCCCCCGATCCTGATGGCCGCGTCATACGGTCGTGGGAGGACCCGTGGAGTTCCGGCGGCGGTATCGCTGTACTCAAGGGCAACCTGGCCCCCGACACGGGGATCACCAAACCCGCCGCCATCCATCCCGATATGCATACGTTCAGCGGCCTGGCGCGGTGCTTCGACTCAGAAGAGGCGGCCAATGAGGCGATTCTGGGCGGGCACGTGCAGGCAGGCGAGGTCATCGTCATCCGCTATGAGGGCCCCAAGGGTGGCCCAGGTATGCGCGAGATGTACATCGCCATGAAACTCCTGTATGGGCGTGGGCTGGCCCTGACGACCGCGGTCGTGACTGACGGGCGGTTCTCGGGGACCAACAATGGGTGTTTCGTGGGGCACGTATCGCCTGAGGCTGCGGAGGGTGGCCCGATCGCCCTGGTCAGGGATGGCGACACCATCACCATCGATGTACCCAAGCGGAGCCTTCATCTGCACGTCAGCGACGAAGAACTTGCCGCCCGTCGAGATGAGTGGCACCGCCCCGCCCCCCGCATCAAAGGTGGATACCTGGCTCTCTACGCGCAACTGGCATCGTCCGCGAGCAAGGGTGCGGTCATTGCCAACCGCTTTGACGAATAGCAGGGAGGCACGGGTGGACGCGAGGCTACGTGACATCCGTACTCAGAGTGGTAGGTCACTCGGCGAACTGACCCTTGAGGCAGTGATCGGGCAGGAGCTCACAGAGGCAGACTTTCGCATCAGCGGCGAGACGCTCAGCCACCAGGCGGACGCTGCCGCGGCGGCCGGATACGCCCAGGTGGCCGCGAACTTGCGACGAGCGGCGGAGTTGACGCAGATCTCGAACGAGGACGTACTCGCGATCTACAGCATGCTGAGACCAGGCAGAGCCTCGTATTCAGAGCTGCAGGATCTTGGCCGGCGGTTGGAGCTGGAGCTGCACGCCCCGTTCACAGCCCGCTTGGTCTACGAAGCAGCCGAGGCGTACCGCGCCCGGAATCTCGTGACGTCCGAGGAGGAAGAGGCGCTCGAGCGCGCATCCGGCTAAGTACCCTGGCTGTGGCCACCTGACACGGCGCCCCGCGGGTCTGTTCAGGTGGCCGCGCCGCCCCCTTACTCTAGGCCCAATCGCACAGTGAGGCGGTGTACGCAGCCGAGCCGTCGCGCACCCACCCGTCAAGTTGAGCCTGCTCCTTCAGTTGCTGCCCGCGCATCCTCGGGACGCACACGAATTGGCAGTCCATCTCGGGCAGGGCCGTCATGTCGCCCCATAGCTTCTCGAACTGCGCAACCGGGAAGACATCCTCCTGACCGTGACCCCAACGCTTCTTCACATCCTTCAGCGTAACGTATGTTGGCATCCGCGATCCCAGCACGCGAATCGCGGCCGAGACCGCCTCGACGTCTGAGAGCATCGACCGCTCCAGGTTGAACACCCGCAGCAGCTTGTCAATGTCGATCCACACGGTATTGGTGTTGTAGTACGAGAGCCGGAACTCGTCCTCCTCGCGTGGTAGAGCCATCCCCTCGATCAGGCGCAGGGACCCATCGACGCGCGCCAGGCCGCCGCCTCGGTCGTCGACCTCGCGCGTGATCACCTCCACGGTCATGGTCGCACCGGAGGCCAGGTGCGCCCCCAAGACCAGAGGTGACGCGTCTGTGCCCACTGTGTCAATGTTGTGCATCATCAGGACCTTCAGCTGCGGCCGCTCGGCGAGGAGCTGCGCCAGCACACCGTTCTTCAGCATATTGGGTATCTCGAACCAGTGCCCGACCGGATGCAGGCACTGCAGCGGAACGTTGTCTCGGTAATCCGAAGCCTCGCCCGTTTTGACCGCCCAGTTCATCAAGGCAGATCGTAGGCTCTCCCGCACTTTCTGGGCCTGCTCATCGAGCACCTGCTGCGGCATCTCTTCCCAGGCGAAGCGCAGGTCACGCGCCGTTGGCACGAGGCGCAGCCCAACGGTTCTACCTGGCGACAGGAAGAGCGGCCCTGGGTAGCCGTAGTTGCCCCGCTTGTCGAGGAACCGGCGGATCGCGTCGTGTGTCAGATAACTGGTAGTGATGATATGGGGAATCGGGGCGCCTGCATGGCTGCCGACGCGACGGCTCTTGGCGAGGTGCACCTCGGTGAACGTGCGGTGCACACCATCGAGTTTGCAGAAGGGGTGTAGCGCCTTGACCACGCCGGCGCCGTGCGTCCAGCGGCTTCCGACGCCCGCAGCAAGCGTGACGACGGCCACCTTGCCCGCTGCGAGGGCAGCGTGGCCCAGTGCCGTGTATTCGTGGTCACGCCCTTCATTGACATCGGCAAGGTCCAGCACATCCCCCTCGTGCACATCCCGAACCTCAGTGGTCGGAGCCAGGCGATTCTGGGCGAGACCGATTCGTCCGGCCCTGAGATCCGTGCGGATCTTCTCGTGTTGAGCGCGATCGAATCCCAGTTCGTCCAGCAGGGCACCAAGCGTCCGGCCATCAGACGATTCGCCATCTGAATGCGGTAGCATCTGGTCGAACAACACCTGGACCGTGCTCGATAGCTCAGGCACCGTCCGGCACAACGTGCCAAAGGCATCGAGCTCGGCCCGCAGCAGGGGCGACAGCGTATGCCATCCCATACGCAGCATCTGAGGCGCAAGCAAGGTGTAGTAACCGGTAGGCATCATCGCGGCGCCAGGGCTGCCTGGCTGATCGCGCACATCACCGGCGAGGAGCTCCGCATAGGTGCCCCGCTGGTTGATGGCGAAATCGTAGACCACCGGGTCCATAGCAAATGGAAGGGCCTCCGCAAGGTCGCCCTTGGTCTCGAGCATCGTGGTGAGCAACTTTGTCTGCGCTTCGACCTTGCGCTCAGGGTCGAAGATGAACCCCATCCCCCCACCCGACATACCGCCCAGCATCCAGAATCCCCAGAAACCCGAGCCGAAACTCTCGCGAACCCGGTCGATGAGTGTGACCGTGTACAGGTTGCTGGCCCACGGGATAATCGTCTCGATCGGGCCGAAGAAGTTGCGCGTCGTCGCTCCTCCGATACTCTCGATAGCGCCCTGCCGGAGGAATGTCACGATCCGGTCAAACAGCCGTACCGCCTCCTGCCGAGCGTTCCATTCCGCACCGGATCGCAACAGATACTTCTCGGTCACCATCTCCAAAATCGGGCCCACGTCCTGCGCCATGCCGCCGTGGACCAGAACCAAACTCTCCTGCAGCCGGCGACGCGTGTCTGCGCTGACCTCGGCTTCGTCCAGGATGTGATGCGCCGGCAGCAGACGCCCGCGGCTAACGCCGTGCTCCGGATCACCGGGCCCAGCGAACTCACCGGTGATCAGCTTCATGCCCGGCCAGACGCCACCACTATCCTGCCACCCGCCCCCCGATCCTGCCAACCACTCGCCGAGGATCGCTCGTGCAGCTACGAGACGTCGCTCCTCCTCGACCAACTGCCCTTCCAGGGCACGAGCCTGTCCAGTCGCGCGCATACACGCCGCGATCAGGCACGCCAGGAGGCTCGTCGAGACGGCAAGCCGGGATCCCTTGGGAATGCCTTTGACACAGCTAACCACCTCAAGGCCCAGGCCGGGTCCGACGAGGCGAGCAAGAAGATCGGACAACTGCTCTCCAGAGCCCTCGATCCCCGGCGGGATAATGCCGGCAGCGATGATAGCCGCCTTGAGCAGACCGAGGTAGTCCCTCGCGAAGTCGAACACCTCGGCAAGGTCACGTATCTCCGCGCTTGCGCCAAGGTCAACACTCGTAAGCCGCAGGATCGGCGCATCGATGACGCGCACGTACGCCTCGACTGGCGGTGTGGGAAACCGATCGCGTCCGCGCACGGCGAGGTCGATGGAGACATTCAGTACCCGCGCCCCTTCCGGATAATCCATCCCCAGGAAGAAGATGTCACTCCACCCACTGTGACTTAGGTCCATCCGAACCGGCGTCGCCTCATATAGGATCGGGTACAGCCCTCCGGGGGTCCGCGACAGCAACTCGGGCCGGACGCGCAGGGGGTGGTCGGCGGGATGGCCCATCCGGAACATCCACTGGTTACCACGTACGGCGCGGACACTCCGCCGCACTTGGTCTGCCAGCGTCTGGAAACCCAAACGATGGTAGGCTTCAGCAAGCGCACTGGTGGTACCCTGGGTCATCCCTGAGACGCGCTGCACCTCAAGGAACGTCCGGATAGCCTCCTCAAACCGGCGCTGCAAGAGGTGTTCATAGCCTCGGAATGGGATTGTGCCTCGCCTCTGCAGCCCGCCGGCGTGTGGCAAGTGGAAGCGATGGATCGCGTACAGGAAGAAGAGCGCTCGAACACGCTCATAGAGGTTGCCGCTCTGCCGACGAAAAGCCTCCAGAGCCTCGCATTCGGACCGCAACTCGGCTGCCGACATCGACGCACAGAGTGCATCCAGAGACCGATCTCGCACCACCGGGTTGTCGGAGGTGATCGTCTCAATCAACAGACTATGCATCGTCAAGCTCCCACCCCGGACAGATCCTGACCCAGCTCGCGGACGCTCAGAAGCTCAACCAGTCGCGACAGCACCTCCTCGCGATCGCGCCCCGTCAGCGCGAGCGCGAGCTGCGCCGTCAACAGCCCGTACTTGACACCCACATCATAGCGCTGCGCGTGTTCCTCAAGCGCCAGGTACTTTTCCTGTTGGGCCAGTTCCGCGAGAGCGTCGGAGAGCGCGACAGTCTTCGGCTTCGCGGGCGCCCCGGAGGTGGATGCGTCGACGAGACGCCCCAGTATCTCCATCACGGCCGGCGTCAGAACGTGCATACCAAAGAAACACAGATAATGACCGGCGCGGAGCCCGGGCACGATGAGGCTCATCTCCGCTTGCGTGGGTGTGGGCTTCTCTGCAACCGACTCGACTGCGTACAGGTCCTTGCGACCGGGGACCCGACGCCCACCCACCGTGCCATAGTATGGGAGCAGCGTCTCACGGGTCGCCTGCACCGCCGACACGGCACACGCCTCGGACTCGGCGACGCTCACAAGCTGCTGAGCGCACGTCCTCTTCTCGCGACTCACGTAGAGATGATCGCCCACAAGGTGCAAGAAGGGATCGTCGCCCACGAAGCCCCGCGCGCAATACACGGCGTGCCCATAGCCCAGAGCGCGCTCCTGAGCGATGAACCGCACGACACCCTCGTGGCGGTGCAGAACCTCGGCGTAGCGCACTTCGTCCCCGGGGATGACAACGACCGCAACCTGGTCGACGGCCGCACTGACCGCCTCATCCACGAGGATCTCAAGCACGGATTTCTGCTCGCCGTCGCGATCGATGAGCGTCTGGAGAGGCAGGCTACGTTGGTTTCTGCCCGCTGCCGTGATCACCGCTTTGTTGATTCGCATAGCGCGTGTCCTCCTTTGCCGCACTCTGGGTTCACCACGCCGCCCGTCGATGGGTCACGCGGTCTTGACGAAGAGCAGCCTCTGCCAGAGATGACTGTAGTGCCCGATGTCGGGCACATAGGTGTCCAGGAAACGAAAGCCCCGATGCTCCAGGAATTGCTTCAGTGACTCAGCATCATAGGCGCGTATACTCAGCAGCTCAATACGTTCACCGGGCAGGAGGTCGGCCTCAGTGCCGAGGCACGAGACGGTGATCCTGGACTCCACCTCGAAGTGGAATGTGAAGCGCATCGTGTGGAGATCTCCATCGCCGCTCTCGGTGCAGACGACACGCCCCTGAGCAAGCGACAGACCCAGCATCCCCAAGAGCCGATCGAAGAACCGCGACAGATTCTCGGGGACGCGGGAGAGCCTGGCGCGAAGCTTGCCGTTCTGGTCCTCAGCCTGAAACATCGGGACCACATCGAGGTACACGTAGTCGTTGGGGGGTACAAGCCTGCCGAGTAGATCCGCGATGAACGTCTGGTCGAAGTTGCCGAAGGTCGCGCCGATCATCGCGAACAGCCTGCTGTCGCAACCTCCGACCAGGCGCCAGAGACCCGATGGGAAATCGGGCTCGCCGAAATCCGCTAGAACATACGACCTCTCGAAGCTCTCGTTCTCCAGAGTCTCGCCGGCAAGCGTCAGCATAGCATCAGAGGAGTCAACCCCGAAGTAGGCAACGTCATAACCGTCGCGGTGGAGGCTCCTCAGCAGCATCTGCTCCGGGCGCGCGTTGCCACATCCGAGGCTAACAAAACCGATGCGCTGCCCTCTGGTCCAAAGCGCCTGGCGTGTGAAGAAGTCATACTCCTGGCGCCAGGGGATCTGCTCGACCTCGGCGTTGCGGTAGCTATAGAAGGAATCCGCTCCGTTCATCAGGTAGAACAGGTTCTGCGGCACACGTCGCTCTGACAGGAATTCGGTCAGGTAGCGGGTTTCCAGACTGTCACGGTCGCAAAAGACCACCAAATCGCCCACGGATTGACTCCCTTCGACGGCGTTTACCAGGCTTGGGCCATTATAGCAGAGCCGACCGAAGTCACGAAACCCGCTCCGGCTTGGCCGTGTTCCTGACCGGCCCTGGGTGCCGCGCCTTTGACAGTCCCATAGTCAGCGCTACACTCTGCCCAACCGCGTGGGCGGGAATCGACCGATGAGGAGCAGCGTATGCTATTCGAGTTGAGGCAGTACAGAATCAAAGCCGGGAAGCGTGATGAATGGGTCAAGTTCATGGAGGAGACCATCATCCCGTTCCAGATATCACAGGGAATGGTCGTTGTGGGCAGCTTCATTGGTGAGCAGGAAGATGACCTTTACGTCTGGATCCGCCGCTTTGAGAGCGAAGAGGATCGCGAGGCCCTCTACGCTAAGGTGTACCAGAGCGACACCTGGAAGAACGAGATCGCGCCGCTGACGAACGACATGCTAGATCGCGAGCGCATCGTGGTGACGCGTCTGACACCCACTCCGAAGTCAGTGATCCGCTAGGCAGATCGCATAACACAGTGCGCCACCGTCCGGGACGGTGGCGCACTGTGTCAGTTTCCTGTAGGTAGCCGCTACGCTGCGACGGGCTCGGGCAGTGCAGCTTCGTCGACGATCACAGGTATGGTCGGCTCCAAAGCCTCTGGTGCAGCAGGCGCCAACGCGTGCTGAAGGACCTCGGAGACGTTGTCTACGAGGATGAACTCCATATCGGCCCGCACTGCTTCAGGGATCTCATCCAGGTCTACATCGTTCAGGCTTGGCACAATCACCCGTTTCAGGCCGGCGCGGTGAGCAGCTAACGCCTTAAGCTTGAGTCCTCCGATCGGCAGAACTTGCCCTTGCAGCGTCACCTCACCGGTCATACCGGTCGTCGCATCCACCGGCCGTTTGGTCAGCAACGAAACGAGTGCCGTCACCATGGTCACGCCTGCAGACGGTCCATCCTTCGGGACTGCGCCAGCCGGAACGTGCAGGTGCACCTTACCCCACCCCTTCTCCTTTGCCAGGCCCAGCTCCTCAAGGTGTGACTCCACGTAGCTGAGCGCAATCCGAGCCGATTCGCGCATGACGTCGCCCAGCTGCCCAGTCAGGATGAACTGCTCATCTGAACCGGGCATTGCTGCCGCCTCCACAAAGAGCACCTCGCCACCTGTGGGTGTCCAGGCCAGGCCTGTCGCAACACCAGGCTTCTCAGTGCGCAGCGCTGCCTCAAAGCGGTAGCGGGGTTTGCCCAGGAAATCGCGGGCCTTGGCAGCATCGACGACGATCGGCAACGTCTCCGCAACGCCCTCGGCGATCTGGGTCGCGGCCTTGCGACACGCTTTGCCAATACTGCGCTCCAACTGGCGCACGCCTGCCTCACGCGTATAGTCGCGGATCATCGCCCGGAGCGCGTCCTCGCTGAACGTGATCTCCTCATCCTTCAGCCCGTTCACCAGTAGTTGCCGCGGTACGAGGTACTGAACCGCGATGTGCAGCTTATCGTACTCCGTATACCCATCAAGTTGGATGACCTCCATGCGGTCGAGCAACGGGGCCGGAATCGTTGCCGTCGTGTTCGCGGTACAGATGAACAGCACCTTGCTTAGGTCAAAGTCCACATCCAGGTAGTGATCCCTGAACGCGTGGTTCTGCTGCGGGTCCAGGACCTCCAGCAGCGCCGACGAGGGATCTCCACGCCAGTCAGACCCAATCTTGTCCACTTCGTCAAGCATAAACACGGGGTTCTTCACGCCTGCGCGTTTCACCGCCTGCATGATGCGCCCTGGCATCGCGCCGATGTAGGTGCGCCGATGTCCGCGGATCTCAGCCTCGTCGCGCATACCGCCGAGGCTCATTCGCGTGAACTCGCGCCCAAGCGACCGAGCGATGGACTGACCCAGAGACGTCTTGCCCACACCGGGAGGACCGATCAGTGCCAGGATTGCGCCCATCCCCTCGACCTTGCGGCCTTGCAGGTCTGCGGCGACATCCTGGTCAAGCCCGCGGTCTTGACGCAGCTTGCGCACGGCCAGGAACTCCAGGATACGCTCTTTGACGTCCTCAAGGTCGTAGTGATCCTCGTCAAGCACCTGTCGCGCGAAAGGTATCTCCAGCTTGTCCTCCGTAAGCACCTGCCACGGGAGCGAGGTGAGCCAGTCAAGGTATGTCTTGATCACCCAGTACTCGGCAGCCTGGGGCGGCATCTTCTCGAGCCGTGCGAGCTCGCGCAACGCCTCCTCTTTGGCCTCCTCAGACATGCCGGCTTCCTCGATCTTGCGGCGGTACTCGGCTACGTCTTCCTTGCCCTCGTCGCCCTCGCCGAGTTCCTTGCGGATCGCATCCATCTGCTGTCGGAGGTAGTACTCTCGCTGGTTCTTCTCGATTTCCTCTTTGGCTTTCTCCTGGATCTGTTGTCCAATCTCCCGAACCTCCAGTTCGCGAGTCAGTACTTTGATCAGGAAAGTCATCTTGGCAGCCAGTTGGTCCAGCTCCAGCAGTTGCTGCGCTTCATCCATATCGATGCGCATGTTCGACGCAATGAGATAGACCAGGAGACGCGTATCGGTGAGTTGCTGGATGAAGCGCACCGCCTCGTCCGGAAACTGCGGAATGAGCTCAGCCAACCGTGTGGCGATGTCGAGAAGGTTGCGGCGCAGCGCTTCCTCCACCACCGACTCCTCCACCACGTCAGGGGCGATCTCGATGCGCGCCCGAAGATAGGGGTCTTCAGCCGTCCACTCAACAACGCGGAACCGCTCCAGCCCCTGAATGAAGACCGTCAGTGTGCCATCGTCGGCGCGCATAACGCGGTGGATGATCGCCGCAGTCCCGATCGAATGCACCTGCGATGGATCAGGGACCTCAACCGAAGGATCCGTCATCGCTACGAGCCCAATGACGCGCCCGGACTTCTCGGCCTCCTCAATAAGCTTCACCGATCGCGGGATGCCCACGGCCAACGGCATCACAATGTACGGAAAAGCGACGGTGTTCCGGAGCGGCAGTACGGCCAACTCCTCGGGCACTCGTCTGACCAGTTCTTCGATGTTCTGGTCCTGCATATTGAACCAAGGCAGCATATCAACCCTCCTATGGAGTGGCAGAGCCAGCGCATAGCGCCACTCTCCATCCGTCGCACTCTATGAAACGTCGCCGGCATGAAGCGACGCCCTCGTTGCACCTATGAGCTAAGTTTGGCGATTATAACACACGAGCATTAGAAACACATTTGCGTCGCGTAGATGCGACGTTAGCGGCGTTTTCAGTGGGCACCGCTGCGACGATCTGGGTATAATCTCTCTGCGAGCTCAGATGGGCTCGACGCCGCCGGCGCGTGTGTCTGCTCACGCCGATCGGCTCGAGCAGGCGATTAGGCAATGCTGGTCGATACACACGTGCACCTACAGCACCCCAGGTACGCGAAGGACCTATCCGCGGTCATCCTCCGCGCGGCTGTCGCGGGTGTCACCGCGGTCATCATCCCGGGCACGACGCTCGACGACAGCGCGGCCGCGCTGGACCTCGCCCGCCGCCTCGATGGTACCTCGCCCTGTCAGATCCGCGTTGCCGTGGGCATCCATCCCACTGAGGCGTACCTGCTCGATGCTGCTGCGCTTGATTCGCTGGCGGCGCTCGCTGCATCCGATGGAGTTGTGGCGATCGGCGAGATCGGTCTGGACTACTACTGGCCCGAAAGACCCGACCGCAGTTGGCGCTGCGCCGAACCTGCAACGCAGCGCGCTGCACTGGAACGCCAGCTAGCGCTGGCGAGCAGCCTGAAGCTGCCCGTCGTGATCCACGATCGGGCCATCGAGACACGATCGACATCCTGCGCGCGTGGAAGGCCGGCGATCCTACGGCCAGAGGGTCGTTCCACGCGTATGCCGCCGGGCCTGATCTGCTGAATGAAGCTCTGGAGCTTGGCTTCTACGTCGGGATAGATGGCCCGGTCACCTTTGATCGGGCGCCGGATCTTCACGCGGTCGCGCGCCAGGTGCCCCTGAATCGCCTGCTACTGGAGACGGATGGGCCCTACCTTACGCCCGTTCCGCATCGAGGTCAGCGAAACGAGCCTGCCTATCTCGGGCTCATCGCCGCACGCATTGCTGATCTCCGGGGCGTGCCTCTCCGCGAAGTTGAGACGGCCACAACACGTAATGCCGCGGCCCTGTTTCCGCTCGAGTACTCAAGCCAGCTGGGGGGCACTGACCGCTTCAGCGGATCTGACTGCGGATGCCGTTACCACGAACACCAGCTGCCAACCTAACGGCCCACTAGCCGGTGCAGCGCCATCAGCCGATACTGCTCCGAGGGCTCCGCGCATCCCCTGTGGTATAATCCTGCAGACAGACATATGAACGCCCGAAAAGCCGCGAACGAGCTCCAGTACCGAACGCTGCTACACAACGACCTTGAGGCCACGAAGGCGCTCCTGCTGTCTTCCTGCCACGTCATTCCCGTGCCAGTCCGTGGTCCCGTCGAGGCGCTTATCAACGGCGGCGGGAAGCGATTACGTCCTGCGTTCTTGCTGCTGGTCGCTCGCCTGTTCGCTGCGGACGAGGAGCGCGCTCTCCTAGCCGCCGCAGCAGTCGAGATGCTCCACACCGCCACCCTGATCCACGACGATATCATCGACAATGCCGCAGTCCGGCGCGGTATCATGACTGTGAACGCGCGATGGCCCGCGACGGCTGCGGTACTGGCGGGTGACATCGTGTTCGCGCAGGCCGCCAAGCTCATTGCGCAGACGCGAGAGCCTGTCATCGTCGAGCGCTTCGCGGTAGCGTTGGAGGTCATCTGTCTCGGCGAGCTTGGCCAGATGTTCGGGAGCGCTGGCACGATTCCGACGCTACAGGCGTATCTCGATCGCATTTTCGCCAAGACGGCGTCACTGTTTGCGCTCTGTGCCGAGATCGGTCCGCTCCTTGCCCAGTACCCCGACGAAGTCGTGGCCGAAGCCAGGCGTTTCGGCAGACTTCTCGGCGAAGCGTTCCAGATCACTGATGACGTCCTTGATCTGCGGGGCGACAGCAATGAGACGGGAAAGCCGGTTGGCGTTGACCTCAGGCAGGGGCTGGCTACCTTGCCTGTCTTGTTGTACCGGGCCGGCTACCCAGATGATCACCGGATCGAGGCGATCCTCACCCGGTCCGCGGACGAGCACACCATCGAGAGCTTCATCCAGGACCTTCGTTGCTCTGCAGCAGTCGACCAGGCCATGGGTTACGCCGATGCGCGTGCCGAGGAGGCTCTGAGCCTTCTACGGAAGCACCCCGACACGCCTCACCGCTGTGCGCTCGAGGAGCTCGTCCATTTCGCGGTCGACCGCGCCTACTGAGCGGGTTCCCATGGCCCCCACCCTGTCGGTCGTGGTCGTGAGCTGGAATGTCCGCGAACTGCTCTTCCGAGCCCTGAGCTCGATCCCGACGCCCCCTGATACTGGGGTCAGCACCGAGCTCATCGTCGTCGATAATGCTTCCCACGACGGCTCGCCGGACATGGTCCGCAGGACCTTCCCCAACGCGCATCTGATCGCCAACCCGACCAACCGCGGGTTCACTGGGGCCAACAATCAGGGCCTGGCTGCGGCTGCAGGGGATTATGTGCTGTTGCTGAACCCCGACACAGAGGTGGTCGGCAACGCACCTCAGGAGCTTGTCGCCTACCTTCAAGCGCACCCCGATGTC